>NZ_JADACK010000044.1:0-442306 GCF_015673035.1 Serratia sp. Res13-Sevr-LER1-36-b
TGGTTCAGAATGACAAGAGTTAATATGCACTTTTCTTCCGACCGCTCACTATTCATGCATAACGCTGCTTAAACCCGCTTTTTAATCGCTGCAGGCAGCTCTTGCAGGCTGTTTAGCACCCAATCTGCCGCTTTTTCGCCTTCTTCCGTCACTGGCTTGCCGGTGCGCACCAATACTTTAGTGCCTACCCCTGCCGCCGCGGCTGCCTGCATGTCCTCGATTTTGTCGCCAACCATATAAGAAGCGGCCAAATCAATATTCAGTTCTTTCTGCGCCTGTAGCAACATGCCCGGTTGCGGTTTGCGGCAATCACAAACCTGGCGATACTCTTCTATTACTGCTTCAGGATGATGTGGGCAGAAATAGATGCCGTCCAGATCGACATCGCGGTCGGCCATCGACCAGTCCATCCATTCTGTCAGACGCATAAACTGCTCTTCGCTGAATTTACCACGGGCAATGCCAGACTGGTTGGTGACCAGCACCAGCGCGAAGCCCATGCTTTTCAGTTCACGACAGGCGTCAATCACGCCATCGATAAACTGGAAATCATCTATTTCATGGACGTAGCCATGATCGATATTAATCGTGCCGTCACGATCTAAGAAAATTGCTGGAACGCGTTGTGTCACCGGTATGCTCCTGAAAGCCTGAAAACCGCCACAGTATCGCATGTTTTCGCCGAGACTGAGAATGATGAAGAATAGCGTTAACGTTGACTTGGACGTCTAGACGCCTTAACATCTGATCCAGACCTTGGCGCTGATCAAGGTCTCTCTTTATTAAGCCATGGCAACCAAGCTAAAAATAAGAAGAATATGATTAAACTTTCCAACATCACCAAAGTGTTCCAGCAGGGGTCGCGTTCCATTAGCGCACTCTCTGACGTGACTCTTCACGTTCCTGCCGGACAGATTTATGGCGTCATCGGTGCCTCCGGCGCCGGTAAGAGTACGCTGATCCGCTGCGCCAACATGCTTGAGCGCCCAACGTCAGGTACTGTTCTGGTTGATGGCCAGGATCTTACCTCCCTGTCTGAAGGTGAGCTGACGCGCGCACGCCGCCAGATCGGCATGATCTTCCAACACTTTAATCTGCTCTCTTCACGTACGGTCTTCGGTAACGTTGCCCTACCATTAGAGTTGGACAATACGCCACGGGCGGAAATCAAAAAACGCGTGGTCGAGCTGCTAGAGCTGGTTGGTCTGTCTGACAAGCACGATGCCTACCCTGCCAATCTGTCAGGCGGCCAAAAGCAGCGTGTGGCCATCGCCCGTGCGCTGGCTAGCAATCCTAAAGTGCTGCTGTGCGACGAAGCGACCAGTGCGCTGGATCCAGCCACCACCCGTTCCATTCTTGAACTGCTGAAAGACATCAACCGCCGTTTGGGGCTGACCATCCTGCTGATCACCCATGAAATGGACGTAGTGAAACGTATCTGCGATCAGGTCGCGGTGATCAGTCAGGGTCAATTGATTGAGAAAGACAGCGTCAGCGAAGTGTTCTCACATCCGAAGACACCACTGGCACAGCAGTTTATCCAGGCTACGCTGCATCTGGATATCCCGGACGACTACGCCGCGCGCCTGGTGCCTGAGCGTACCGGAGGCCGTCAACCGCTGTTACGCCTGGAATTTACCGGCCGCTCGGTCGATGCACCGTTACTGTCAGAAGCGGCTCGTCGCTTTAACGTGAACAACAATATTATCAGCGCACAGATGGATTACGCTGGCGGCGTGAAGTTCGGCGTGATGCTGGCTGAACTGCACGGCTCCGATGAAGATGCACAGGCAACGATTAAGTTCCTACAAGAAAATCAGGTAAAAGTAGAGGTTCTGGGTTATGTCTGAGGCAATGATGTGGTTAATGGCACGTGGCGTGTGGGAAACCGTTACGATGACCTTTGTCTCCGGCTTCTTTGGCTTTGTTCTTGGCTTACCGGTTGGCGTACTGTTATATGTGACCCGCCCCGGGCAAATCATTGCCAACAATACCGTCTATAAGGTGTTGTCCGGATTGGTGAACATTTTCCGTTCCATCCCGTTCATTATCTTGCTGGTCTGGATGATCCCGTTCACTCGCATGATCGTTGGCACCTCTATCGGTTTGCAGGCGGCTATCGTTCCACTGACCGTAGGCGCGGCACCCTTTATAGCCCGTATGGTAGAAAACGCCCTGTTGGAAATTCCGTCAGGCCTGGTTGAAGCCGCTCGTGCCATGGGTGCGACCCCAATGCAAATCATCACCAAAGTGCTGCTGCCTGAAGCGCTGCCAGGTTTGGTGAATGCCGCTACCATCACGCTGATCACCCTGGTGGGCTATTCTGCAATGGGCGGTGCCGTCGGTGCCGGTGGCTTAGGTCAAATTGGTTATCAGTATGGTTATATTGGTTATAACGCTACCGTGATGAATACGGTATTAATATTACTGGTGGTGCTGGTGTATCTGATCCAGTTTGGTGGCGACCGTATCGTGAAGGCCGTTACCCACAAATAGCTTTACCCACGCGCTGACATCTACTCGATAGCTTTGCTACATCTGGCAGGATAAAGAGTAAGGCGTATTTCATATGCGAGTCTAATTGAGGAAGGGATATGTCGTTAAAATTTAAATCCATCGCAACAATCGGCGCACTGATCGGTACTCTGGCTCTGGCCGGTTGTGGCCAGGATGAAAAAGATCCAAACCATATCAAAGTGGGCGTTATTGTTGGTGCTGAACAGCAAGTGGCTGAAGTGGCACAAAAAGTCGCAAAAGATAAGTATGGCCTGGACGTTGAGCTGGTCACCTTCAACGACTACGTGTTGCCAAACGAAGCCCTGAGCAAAGGCGATATCGATGTCAACGCCTTCCAGCACAAGCCTTACCTGGATCAGCAGATCAAGGATCGTGGTTATAAGCTGGTTACGGTGGGTAACACCTTCGTGTACCCGATCGCCGGTTACTCCAAAAAGATCAAATCCATTGATGAGCTGCAAGAAGGTTCACAGGTAGCACTGCCTAACGATCCAACCAACCTGGGCCGTTCACTGTTGCTGCTGGAAAAACAGGGTCTGATCAAGCTGAAAGACGGTGTTGGCCTGCTGCCAACCGTGCTGGACGTGACCGAGAACCCGAAAAACCTGAAGCTGGTTGAGCTGGAAGCACCACAGCTGCCACGTTCACTGGACGATCAGCAAATCGCGCTGGCCATCATCAACACCACTTACGCCAGCCAGATTGGTTTGACGCCGGCCAAAGACGGCCTGTTTGTTGAAGATAAAGACTCACCTTACGTCAACATCATGGTTGCCCGTGAAGATAACAAAGACGCGGAAAACGTGAAGAAATTCGTTCAGGCTTACCAGTCTGACGAAGTTAACGAAGCGGCCAACAAGATCTTTAACGGTGGCGCAGTAAAAGGCTGGTAATCGTTCAATAGCCATTTTATTCCGATAATTGCAAGACGGGCTACGGCCCGTCTTGTTATTTGCGCCAGAGATTGATTCAATAGCGCCACTTTGATTATAAAATGGCAGGGACTCTCAATGCGTGTTTTACCTCTCTGTTTGTTAGCGCTCGCGCTGACTGGATGCTCAACGCAGCACACGGCTCCATCCACAACAAACAGCACAACAACTACGGCCGCTCCCGCTCCGGTAAAAGCCACACCAGCAGCCCGCCCGGCCCCGGTAAAACTGTACAAGAGTGCAGAAGAACTGGTCGGCAAGCCTTTCCGCGATTTAGGTGAGGTTTCTGGCGAATCCTGTCAGACCACGGTTCAGGACTCACCGCCAAATCTGAATACCGCACGTAAGCGTATGCAGACCCGAGCTTCCTACATGAAGGCCAATGCGGTGCTACTGCATGACTGCCAGATTGTCAGCGGCGTCGCCGGTTGTTACCAGCAGGCCATCTGCCAAGGCTCTGCGCTTAACGTCTCAGCCAAATGACCGATTTTGTTTTTGAGCAGATCGGCACCATCCGTTCTCCGTATAAAGAGAAATTCGCGGTTCCCCGTCAGCCAGGGCTAGTTGAAGACGGCGGCGGTGAACTGTTGCTGTTGCCGCCTTACAATCAGCCCGAAGCGGTACGTGGCCTCAGCGAGTTCAGCCATCTGTGGGTGATGTTTGTGTTTCATCAAACCATGGAAGGAGGATGGCGTCCTACCGTGCGGCCTCCTCGTCTGGGCGGCAATGCGCGTATGGGCGTGTTCGCCACCCGTTCGACCTTTCGCCCTAACCCGTTGGGTATGTCCTTGATCGAACTGAAAGGCATACGGACTCAAGGGGGCGAGGTGGTACTGGAGCTGGGCAGCCTGGATTTGGTTGACGGTACGCCGGTGGTCGATATCAAACCCTATTTGCCGTTTGCCGAAAGCCATCCGCAAGCGCGAGCCGGGTTTGCTCAGGCGGCTCCTGCTGGTGATATGCCGGTGTATTTCTCGCCCGAAGCGGAACAACAGCTGCAGCAACATGTGCGGCGCTATCCCAACCTGCGCCGTTTTATCACTCAGGTTCTGGCGCAAGATCCTCGCCCCGCCTATCGAAAAGAAGAAGCCAGCGGGCGCGAATATGCGGTATGGTTATTGGAGTTCAACGTGCGCTGGCGGATCGTTGATAGTCAAAGCGAAGTGTTGTCGCTCGACGCCCGTTAAAATTCCGCCCGCTCTCTTTTGACAACCGGCTTGCGCTGGTAAACTAAGCCACTTTTTGAAAATTTTGGCGGCCAACCCTGGCAGCCCGATGCAATTTGCAGTTCTAACGGAACCAAAACACCATGCGTACAAGCCAATATCTGCTCTCCACACTGAAGGAGACACCTGCCGACGCCGAAGTGATCAGCCACCAGCTGATGCTACGCGCCGGGATGATCCGCAAGCTGGCCTCCGGTCTTTACACCTGGTTGCCGACCGGCCTGCGCGTTCTGAAGAAGGTTGAAAACATCGTTCGCGAAGAAATGAACAATGCTAACGCGATCGAAGTTTCCATGCCGGTTGTTCAGCCCGCAGACCTCTGGCTGGAAAGCGGCCGCTGGGAGCAATATGGCCCGGAATTGCTGCGCTTTGTCGATCGCGGCGAGCGTCCCTTTGTGCTTGGTCCAACCCATGAAGAAGTGATCACCGATCTGATCCGCAACGAAATCAGCTCCTACAAGCAGCTGCCGCTGAATTTCTTCCAGATCCAGACCAAATTCCGTGACGAGGTTCGTCCACGTTTTGGCGTGATGCGCTCGCGTGAATTCCTGATGAAGGATGCCTATTCCTTCCACACCACCCAGGAATCTTTGCAGGTTACCTACGACGCGATGTACGAGGCCTACAGCAAGATCTTTAACCGCATGGGTCTGGATTTCCGTCCGGTGCTGGCCGATACCGGTTCTATCGGTGGCAGCGCTTCACATGAGTTCCAGGTGCTGGCAGACAGCGGTGAAGACGATATCGTGTTCTCAACCGGTTCCGACTATGCTGCCAACATCGAGCTGGCCGAAGCGGTTGCCCCTGCACAGCCACGTGCTGCGGCAACGGAAGAACTGCGTATCATCGATACGCCGAACGCCAAAACCATCGCCGAGCTGGTAGAGCAATTCCAACTGCCAGTAGAGAAAACGGTGAAGACCCTGATGGTGCACGCCCGTGAAGAGAGTGGCCACAAGCTGGTTGCCCTGCTGGTGCGCGGCGATCACGAGCTAAATGAAATCAAAGCCGAGAAACTGCCACAGGTCGCGGTTCCACTGACTTTCGCCACGGAAGAAGAAATCCGTGCAATCGTCGGCGCAGGCCCAGGATCCCTTGGTCCAGTCAATTTGCCGATCCCAGTGGTTGTCGATCGCAGCGTAGCCGCTATGAGCGACTTCGGCGCGGGTGCCAACATCGATGGTAAACACTACTTTGGCATCAACTGGGAGCGTGATCTGCCGCTGCCACAGAGCGCCGATATCCGTAACGTGGTGGAAGGCGATGCCAGCCCAGACGGGAAAGGTACGCTGCTGATCAAGCGCGGTATCGAAGTGGGCCACATCTTCCAGCTGGGTACCAAGTATTCGGAAGCGATGAAAGCCACCGTTCAGGGTGAAGATGGCCGTAATCAGGTGCTGACCATGGGTTGCTACGGCATCGGCGTGACGCGCGTGGTGGCTGCTGCCATCGAACAGAATCACGATGACCGTGGCATTATCTGGCCAGACGCAATTGCCCCGTTCCAGGTAGCGATTCTGCCAATGAACATGCACAAGTCATTCCGCGTGCAGGCACTGGCTGAAGAATTGTACGATACCCTGCGTTCACATGGCATCGACGTGATCCTGGACGATCGTAAAGAGCGCCCAGGCGTGATGTTTGCCGATATGGAACTGATCGGCGTACCTCACTCCATCGTGATCGGCGATCGTAACCTCGACAGCGAAGAAATTGAGTATAAAAATCGCCGTGTTGGCGAGAAGCAGATGATCAAAACCGGCGAAATCGTTGATTTCCTGCTGGGCCAGATCCAACGCTAATCGCTAGACAAAGCCCCCCAGATGGGGGGCTTTATTGATGGATGTTGTTGTTAAAGGATTAACTTATGCCATTACGCAGCCCCTCGGCTACCCGCCTGTTTGCTTTGCTTTCGGTGTTTTTGACCGGTTGCACCATGGATGTAGGCTTATCCGACCGTGAAAAACACTCCATCAATCCCGTCAACGTTCAGTTCCAATCGTTAAGCTCCGCCCCTGGAAAAACTCTGCGAGAAATCAATCAGGCCGATCTGCAAGAGGGAGACCTGCTGTTCTCCTCAACTATCGGTTTGAAATCACTCGGGATCCGTATCTTGAGTACTTCGTCAGTCAGCCATGTGGCCGTGTATATTGGCGAAGGCCAGGTTGCCGAAGCGGTAGGGGAAGGCGTGCAGATTATCAGCCTGAAAGACGCGCTGACCCATAGCGACAAGATGTTTGCTTTGCGCATCCCCGATCTGACACCGGAACAGGCTAGCCAAATCCGCCAATTCGCCAGCAAAAAAGCCGGCAGCCGGTATAACTATCTGGGCATTGCCGAGATGGTGCCCTTTATGATGACCAAGCAGCTGTGTTCGCTGAACCCCTTCTCTGCCGATTTCCGCCAGCAATGTGTCAAAGGCCTGGCCGCAGCCCAGCTCAAGGCGCCGACCGGTGCCGAGTCGTCGTATTTCTGTTCGGAGTTTGTCATTGCCGCGTTTGAAAACGCGGGGCATCCGTTGACGTTGGCCGCCCCAGGCTGGGTCAGTCCGGGCGATTTACTGCATATGCGGGAAGGGGATATTGCCACGCTGGCACCTAGCAAAGCGCTGGTTTACGTTGGCCATATCAAGCCGGGGATCTATTTACGCTCGCGGGCGTTGGCAAAAAATCAGGCCCCTCACCCTAACCCTCTCCCACAGGAAGAGGGAACCGATCGAGTTCGCTGATTATTCTGCGTAATACCTTATCTTTTTGTTCCTACTCCCTACATTCCGAAGCCGCACGAACTCATCAAGAACTCCGGGCAGCTCCCTCTCCCTGTGGGAGAGGGTTGGGGTGAGGGGGATCAGTTACAGCTCTTGCTGCTGTCGAAAGTGATCTTGCCACCGGGTTCCGGGATCAGCGCTTTTTGCATCTGCCCTTCTTCCATGGAAGGCTGCACGCTGAAATGCCCGTTCAACATCAGGAATACTGGTTCGCCCGGCGCCCGCTGAGCCTTCAGATAGCCCTGCTCCAGCGCGATATTATTCGCTACCGGGAAGGTTTTGCCAGTGGCACAATCCTTAAATACCGCCGCGTCGGCCATATAGGTATACAACCCGGTCAACGGCATCGGCGTTTTCGGCAAGGCCTTGGTCACCGGCGACAGCACATAATTAAGCTGGGAGACAATCGGTGCTCCACTGCGGTCCAGCATTCTCAATTGCTTACCTTCCGGGTGGAAATAACGTTTTTCACCGTTGCTTTCGGTCAGCACCAGCTTGTCTGCCGTACGCGCCCATGTGCCGTAGCTGGCAAAGGTTTGATCGCCATCTTTAGCGCCACGATAGGTTTCCTGCAACACAAAGGTGCCGTCCTCATCGAGGAACAGCGATGTGTCCAGCCCGGAGCAGTCCGCACAAGGCAATAAGCCCTGATAGCTCTGCTGCATCGGCTGAAGCGCTTGTTCTTTTGGCTGGTATTGATTGTTACATCCCAGCAATGAAAGGGCTCCTGCCGCTAAAAACAGGGCGATAGTTATTTGCTTCAAGTTATTCTCCTGTTGTCATCCATTGATATCCACGGCGTAGGCTAAGGCTGAACCTTGCCGCGCAGTGCCTTGGTGGCACCTTTGCGCACCTTGCCTTCAAGACGGCGTAATTTGGCCCCTTTGCTGGGTTTGGTTGCCCTACGCGTCTTTTCGACCACCATCGCCTGCTGGATCAGCGCCACCAGCCGGGCCAGTGCCGCTTCACGATTCATTTCCTGGCTGCGATATTCCTGCGCTTTGATAATCACCACCCCATCACCGGTCACTAAATGATGATTAAGCGCCAACAGCCGTTCTTTATAGTACTCTGGCAGGCTGGATGCCCGGATGTCAAAGCGCAAATGGATA
Source organism: Serratia sp. Res13-Sevr-LER1-36-b (assembly GCF_015673035.1). Taxonomy (NCBI): domain Bacteria; kingdom Pseudomonadati; phylum Pseudomonadota; class Gammaproteobacteria; order Enterobacterales; family Yersiniaceae; genus Serratia; species Serratia sp. Res13-Sevr-LER1-36-b. The sequence goes on from NZ_JADACK010000044.1 coordinate 8,555, forward strand.
GCCGTTGAGGTTTTATTCACATGCTGACCACCCGCACCCTGCGCACGGATCGCCGTTAATTCTATTTCGTTGTCCGGTATGGCTACGTTTCTTGACAGTTCCAGCACCGGTTATTCCTGCGCCTGCTGCCATTCGGCAAATTGAATTTCCAGACTATTCTGAAGGTCTGACAGCCAGATGGTCCCTTCCTGCAGCGTGGCCTGTAGCGTCATATTGCGGCTGGCTAAGGCGGTCAAGCGGGACAGTTGTTCATCATCGAGAAAACGAATACTCAGGTTCTTGTGGTTGGCGACTTTGCTCTGCATAGACTGCCACCAGACATGCCCGGCGCGATCACCATAGGCGTAAAGCACCACCCTAGGTGACTGATTGCAGGCCTTTTTGATGCGTTTCTCGTCCGGCAGCCCCAGCTCTATCCACATTTCCAGCCCGTTATGGTCGTTGCGCCGCCAGATTTCCGGCTCGTCTTCCGCACTCAGCCCCTTGGTAAACACCAGGCGCTCATCGGCATGGCAGATCCAGGCCAGCAGGCGCAGCATCATGCGCTGTTCGGTTTCTGAAGGATGCTGGGCCAGGGTGAGTGTGGTATCACAGTAAAAGTGACGATCCATATCAGCGATATTGAGCGTGGCTTTATAAATTGTTGCTTTCAGCGCCATGGGTAACCTCATTATTAACAGGCCACATTGTACTTGATCAGGGCAGCCCGCAGCCAGCACGGGGAGCATCAGGAGTGGACTAATGCCCAAAAAGAGGAACTAATAACTCCCTAACACCTGTGCTATAGTCCTTTAGATAGGATTTAACCCCGAGTGTCTGTGCCTTATTGCAGCCTGCGTGGCGATAATGCAGAGATCCTAAAGGGAGGCCATTGTGCAACAATACTGTGAGTTAGTACGACGTTTTTACGCTCAGATCGGCAGTGGAGATCTAGGCTACGTGCCGGATGCACTAGCATGTGTGTTAAAGGCATTGGACGAGGTTGCCGCGAATAGCGAGCTACCGTCCTCCGTTAGGGAACAGGCGGCATTTGCCGCCGCTAACTTATTGGTGAGCGACCATGTTGATGAATGATGAGTACCAATCCATCAATTGCGATGACTATGAAAGCCTGGAACTCGCCTGTCAGCATAACTACATTCTGAAGCTAGAGTTACGCGACGGAGAGAAGTTCGAAGGCATTGCCACCGAGTTGAAATTTACCAAGGGCGTTGAGTACCTGATTGTCGATCAGGCCGGAAGTGCTCTCAGCTTGCGTCTGGATCATATCCTCAGTTTCAGTCATCCGGAAATCGGTACCGTGGTTGTCAGCCTGTCAGACTGACTTTGCGGTAACGCCATCTCCACAGGGCAGCCCACGGGCTGCCCTCGTCATTTAAGGCCTCAGGCTGGCGTAATAGGCCGCCAGGTCGGCAATATCCTCATCCGACAGACCCGAGACATAGGCCTTCATCACTTCCGCCTGCCCGCCAGAGCGCTCCCCTTTCTTGTAAGCCTGCAAAGAGTGCTCCAGGTACATTTGATTCTGCCCGGCCAGGTTCGGGTACATAGGTACCGAAACCTTGCCTTCCGCGCCGTGGCAGGCCATGCAACTGGCCGATTTATTCTTCCCTGCTGCCGCATCGCCCGCCGCCATGGCGGAAAAACTCAGCACGCTGGCCATCACTACCATTACGCTCACCAATTTCATTGCCCACTCCTCACAGCAGATTGTTATTATTTTTTTTCCAGCCAAGCCGCCAGGCCGGTTGCCCCGCAGACGCTTGCCCTTCCTCAGTAATAAATACGCCCACGGCAGCGATTAACTGCTCATCATAATAGAGCAACGGGATACGTTCACGCTGCCACGGTGGAATAGCCAACTCTTGCCACAGTTTTTTGATCGGACGTGAACCGGCACGGCCAACAATCCGCGCCCTGCCCTTGGCGGTAAAGCGCACGCTGACCGACTCATGCTCTAAAGGGGCGCGTACCAGGCATTCACCTTCGCCCACGTACAGAGTACCCAGTCCGTCTGGTAACGCCAGTGGAGCCTCATTAGGCCAGGGCAATCGTGTGCCGCTCAGATCAGCCATCAGCGGTAGCAGGTACAAGCGCTGGCGAAAACGGCGGACCTGGTAGTTCCCGAGTTGCAGCTGCGGTTCGGCATCTTCCCGGCTTAATGCCACTTCCTGCCATAGCCGATGCAAACCATCTCGCGCTGGCATGGTGACGCCAAACAGCCCAATCCAGCGCCGTAGCAAAGCATAGCGCCTGGCAGCAGAGCTGGTAGCCAATTCGGCGATAGCGAGCGAGTTTTCGCCATCCAGCAGTTGGGTTAATTGCTCGGCCAGCAGCTCATCAAGCAGTTGCTCCTGCTCGGCACATAATTCAGCGCTGCGTGCGGTGGCGGCAGCAAAATGCGGCCAACGTTGATTCACTATCGGCAAAACGTTCAGACGCAAGAAGTTGCGATCGAAGCGGGGATCCTGATTGCTGTCATCCTCGATCCACTGCAGTTGATGCTGGTGTGCGTAGGCTTCTAACTGCTGGCGCGATATTCCCAACAGCGGGCGCAATAAGGGATTGTTACCCAAACGGGTTTGTGCGGCCATGGCAGACAATCCCGCAGGGCCGCTGCCCCGTTTTAAGGCCAGCAAGAAGGTTTCACATTGATCGTCAAGATGCTGCGCCGTCAGCAAAGTCTCGTCTACGGCCAACGTTTCTGCGAAAGCAGCATAGCGGGCCGAACGGGCCGCTGCCTCAATACCGCCAGGCCGTCCCTCAAGCAGTACACGTTGCACTACCAGCGGAACCTGCCAAAGTTCACATTGCTGCTGGCAGTGTGCCACCCAATTATCGGCAAAACGGCTCAGGCCATGGTGTACATGCACCGCGCGCAGGGCAATGTCCGGTTGCTGCTGGCGTAACAGCACCAGCAGGTGCAGCAGTACGCTGGAATCCAGACCGCCGCTGAACGCCAGCAGCAGTTGGCGCTCAGCCCCTAGATGGTCGGCAATCTGTGTCAGGAGGTGGTGGGTCTTCATCAATTGAGCTTAGTGACATCTACATAACTGCACGTTAACCAGCCCACCGCCATCAATCAAGCATTAACCGCGCTATCATTGCGCCGGGTCATTCCCCACCACAGCACCAGAGCCGCCAGCACCAAGGCCGCACAGCCTGCGGCTCCCCAGCCAATCTGGGTAAAAACCTTGCCGTAAGCTTCAATCATCGCATTACCCAGTTGGCTTTCAGTGGTCTGGTTGGCAATCAGGCCCGCGAGATAATTAGCCACCGAGCCCGTCGCCAGCATATAAATACCGGTCAGCACGCCGGTGACACCAGGAATATCCAAGCGGGTGATTTGGGCCATCGCCACCGGATCGATAAACAGTTCGGCAAATCCCATCACCGCCAGCCCGGCTACCATCATCCCCATCGATGCCTGACCATGCAATTGCCCCCAGCGCGCATTTAATGCCATCAGCATAAAGCCCACGGCAATCAGCAGCAGGCCAAAGGCAAACTTGCACCAGATGCGCACGGTCTGAGCGTTTCCCTGGCTGCTACGCATCAGCCAGGCCAGCAACACGCCGCCGAGCATCACAGCAAAGGCGTTTATCGACTGGAACAGCGCCGTAGGCACCGACCAAGAGAACCATTGCCGGTCAACAAAGTGATCGATAAACAGGCTGATCGAACTGCCGCCCTGTTGGGCAAAGGCCCAAAACAGCGTCCCCAGCAGCATCAAGATGATGATTTGCCATAACGCTCGCCGTTGCTCACCACTCACCCGCCAGAGGATACGCATGACGATCACCACTGCAGCGGCGCACACCACGCCAAGCAGATACCCGGCCCAGTTGTGAATGAACAACAGCGCGAAAAACAGCGGAGCACACAGTACCCCAGCCACCAGCCAGAACCAATGCGGCAAACATAGCGTAGTGGACTGTATCAGCGGGATATTCACCCCGCGCGTATGCCGAAAGTGCTTGTTCCCCGACAGGAAAATCATCAGCCCGGCAAACATCCCTATCCCCGCCAACGCAAAGCCGACGTGCCAGCCATAGCGTTCAGCAGCCAACCCACAGGCGATCGGAGCCAGGATCGAGCCAACGTTCCCCGCGGCATACAGCAGAGAAAACCCGCCTTCCCGCCGTGGATCCTGCGCCTGGTACAGCTCTCCCAGCAGACAACTGATATTGGATTTAAACAGGCCATAGCCGCAGATGATGATGCCCAGCGCCAGATAAAGGGAGTTGGCCGACACCGCCCCCAGCCCCAATACGATATGGCCCAAGGTCATCAAGGCCGCCCCGGCAATCACCGAGACGCGGTTGCCCAACAGGCGATCGGCCAGCAGGCCGCCCAGAATGGGGGTGACATAAACCAAAGAGGCATAAGCGCTGAAAAGGGTGATGGCGTGGCTATCGGAGTAGCCTAGCTGGTGGGTCAGGTAGAGGATCAGTAACGCGCGCATGCCGTAAAAACTAAAATACTCCCAGATTTGGATCGCAACGACATAGTAGATAGCGCGCGGCTGTGAGGGTGTTTTCATGGTGTACTCCCATCAGGATAACCAAGGGGAAAGCGTCTGTGCTTTCCCCTGTGATGCCATTATTCCGCTTTCAACACTTTCACCGTGTAGCGGCCATCCGGCTGGCGGTAAGCCCCGTGAATATCGGTCTCAAAGCCCGGATAATGCGCGCCGATTTCACACAGCATTTGCAGGAACTCGAGCACTGGGCGGCTTTCTTCGGTCAGCATTTCACCCGGCATCACCAACGGCACGCCTGGAGGATATGGCAAGATCATATTGGCATTGACCTTGCCGACCATATCCTCCAGATAGACTTCTTCCACTTCGCCGTGCAGTTCTTTCTGGAAGGCGTGGTAAGGGTTCATCACCATGGTTGGCAGCACTTCAAACGCACGGTACATCAGGTCCGGCAGGTTGTGATGCTCGACCAGGCGATGGATGTTCTGCGCCAGATCCTGGATGCGCATGTTTTCATAGAACTCAGGCGCTTCCTGATACAGCGATGGCAGCATGTTTTTCACTCGCAGGTTCAAATCGAACGAGCGTTTGAAATCGGTCATCGCACGCAGCAGGCTCAACGCTTTGGTTTTATCGATACCAATGCTGAACAGGAACAGCAGGTTGTACGGGCCGGTTTTCTCCACGATGATGCCGCGTTCATCCAGGTACTTGGCTACCAGGCTGGCTGGGATACCGAACGGCTGCATCTCACCTTCTTTGCTCATCCCTGGGGTGAGGATGGTCACTTTGATCGGGTCGAGATACATGTGTTCGTTATCGATGTTTTTGAAGCCGTGCCAGGCGCTGTCGGAACGCAGCGGCCAGCATTCTGGCTCATCGATATGCTCCGGCTGCCAGACGTCAAAGAACCAGCCTTCGGACTCCACTTTCAGCCGTTTGATCTCCTTACGGAACTTGATGGCACGCTCGATGGAACCGTTAATCATGCGCTTACCGGCGTTGCCCTTCATCATCGCAGCGGCGGTTTCGGTGGACGCCACGATGCCATAATGCGGCGAGGTGGTGGTGTGCATCATATAGGCTTCGTTAAAGGTCTCTTCGTTGATGTCACCCTTAACGTGGATCATCGAAGCCTGCGAGAACGCCGCCAGCAGTTTGTGGGTCGACTGGGTTTCATAGATCACCTTGCCTTCAACCCGGCCGCCGCTCATGCCGCATTTGCCTTTATAGATCGGATGGAAGTTGGTGTAAGGCACCCAGGCAGAATCGAAGTGGATCGATTTAACATCCAGAGTCTGTTTGATGAAATCGGTGTTGTACAACAAGCCGTCGTAGGTGGAGTTGGTGATCACCGCGTGCGCTGGCCAACTGGCGTTCGGCGTTTCTTTCACCCGTTTGGCGATGGTGGCACGGCTGAATTCGCTCTGCGGGATGCCACCGAGAATACCGTAGGCATTACGGGTTGGCCGGAAGTAGATCGGCGTGATGTCACTCATCATCATCAGATGGGTCAATGATTTGTGGCAATTACGGTCGATCAGCACGGTGCTGCCGGCCGGAGCGGCATACATGCCGACAATCTTGTTGGCGGTGGAGGTGCCGTTGGTCACCATGTAGCTTCGTTCGGCATTGAACACGCGGGAAATGTACTCTTCAGCCTCTTTGTGCGGGCCGGAGTGATCCAACAGCGAACCCAGTTCGGAAACCGAAATGGAGATGTCAGACTTCATGGTATTCGGGCCGAAGAAGTCATAAAACAGGCTGCCTACCGGGCTTTTCTGGAAGGCAGTGCCGCCCATATGGCCTGGAGTACAGAAAGTATATTTGCCTTCACGCACGTATTTGAACAGCGCCTTGGTCAGCGGCGGCAGGATGGCATCGATATACTCGTCGGTGTTCTGTTTGATCTTGGCGGCGATATCTTTTGCCGCGCCCAGCGCATATTCGAAGAAACGCACCTGCATACGCAGATCGTTGAGGCTGACATCGAGCGTCGAATAAGTGTTGGCGAAGGCATACAGCGGCATGTATTCATTGAGCTGGCTGATCTCTTCGCACAGCTCAAGGTTGTATTTGTCCCAGTCAAAAATCACGCCGCACAGGCGGGCATTGTTTTCGATCAGCTTTAATAAATCTTCACGGTCATTAGGGTAGACGATGCGGAAGTCCAGGCTTTCCAGCGCCTGATGCAGTTCGCGGATCGGCTCTTCTTTGAAGTAGACACCCATGTGATTCATGATGGCAATAACGTTCATAATCATTTCTCCAGGCAAAGCGGGCCCCTTCCCGTCGCGGCTGACAGGTCGGAAAGAAAGGGGCTGGGTAAATTCAGTGGGTCAGAGCACGCAATCTCAGTGCGCTTTGGCCGTGGCGCTGTCGTTGACCGCTGCGGCTGCTTTGGCAACCTGGCGGGTATTCATTTTGCGGGCATAGAACATCAGGATGATCAGGCTGACGATAAAGGTGCCGGACAGCTCGAAGGAGTTGGCGCCCATCAGGGCGATAAAGCAGAACCCACAGCCCAGTACCGACGCCACCAGGCTCAGCAGATTACGCACGTTGACACCTTCAAAGCGGATCAGGTCAACGCAGGAGTAGAAGTAAGGCAGCATGGTCAGCAGCACCGCAATCCCGGTCAGTTCGCCGAACAGGTCGGAAGCTTTGCCGCCGCTGGAGTTCATCACGGTGATCAACACCATCAGCGCGGTCATTTTGCAGCTTGCCAACAGCAGGCCCTTCTTCGGAATGCCGTTTTTATCCAGTTCGCCATACACTTTCGGGAAGTTGCCGTCGTTGGCCGCACGCACCCCGGCCTGACCTACCAGCATCATCCAGGAACCCAACGAGGTCAGGCAGGCAAAGGCGGTGAAAGCGGATACCATCGGAGCTGCCCAGTTGCCCATAATGGCGGAGGCACTGATGGCGAAAGGAGCACCGCTGGCAGCCATTTGCGCTGCAGGGAACATCCCGCTCATCACCTGAGTGGCGGCAATATAGATAATCCCTGCCAGGCCGGTACCCAGCATGGTCGCCAGCGGCACGGTACGTTTGGGGTTTTTCACCATCCCGGTGCTGACGGCGGCGGATTCAACGCCGATAAACGCCCACAGGCAGAGCAGGATACTTTTCACCACTGCATGGCTGTCGGTGGTACCCGAGGTATTCCAGTTGGCTTGATAGGTTGCAACATCGAACCAGTGCCAACCGGCCACGGCGGTGATCACTATCGGGATCAAGACCAGTACCAGACCCAGCGTGGTCAAGCGGCTGACCCAGGTACCCCCCAGCAGATTGACAAAGGTGAATATCCAGACGATGGCGATACAGGCAATCCCGGCCGGTACCGGATTATTCAACGCGGGGAAGAAAGTCGAGAGATAAGAAACGGCGGTAATACCGATTGCCAGGTTACCGATCCAGTTGGCATGGTAGTAAAGCACGCCAGTCTGGAAACCAAACGCCGGGGAGATTTCCCCCGCATAGGCAATTGGCCCGCCTTGCTGTGGGTTTTTAGTCGCCAGGCGGGCGTAAACATAAGCCAATGACATCGCGCCGACGATAGAAATCACCCATCCCCAGATGGCGATAGATCCCAGACTTGCCAGGTTTGCCGGTAATAAGGCAATCCCGCTCCCCATCATATTACCGGCGACAACGCCGGTGCAGGCAATAAGCCCTATTTTCTTGGATGAAGCCATGGTCAGTTTCTCCTGATTATCGATGCTGATAAGTGCTGAGCATTAAGAAGCGAGATTAATGAACAGACTTGATAATCAGGATGCTAACGATAGGCCAAAATAAAGTCCTAAAGATAAGGTGAAATTACGCTCATGATCCTACAAATGACAACTTGAGGTTTATGGTGAAAATATCAAGGTGGCAGCATGAGCTAAAGAAAAGATAAACATTGTTTATAAACAACAGGATATTGGCACGAAGTGGCGGTAGTCAAGAGGGAAGCCGATGGGAGTCATGCAGAACGCCGATACGCCGTAAACCCATCCCTGGTGGCTCGAATCGCGCATCCCTGCGCTCAACGGTCGTAACCGTATGGCTCCCACCGGCCTTAGCTATTAGTGTCGCTGTATTTGTGCCAACGGTTGGCAATAGAGTTACTTTTGCGTGTCGTAGTTGTCTAAATAAGGAACAACTGCGGTGACTGAGGTCTGGAATACGCCATTACGGATCCAATGCAGCGTATTTTCACCAGGGCGAAGGTTGAAGGCAGTAATATAAGAATCCGCAGCCTGATGGTTATGGCCCTGCATTTCATAGACTTTGCCTAGTAATACATAGTTCAACCATGACATCTGTAGATCGATAGCTTTATTAATGGCGCGGTAAGCCTCATCCGTTTTCCCTTGGGAAAGCGCATCGACGGTCACTATCTGCTGCAAGATGGGGGAATCAGCCAATATCGGCAACGCCTCCAGGCGGGTAATTTCCGTTCGTAGCTGTGCCAGTTCTGCCTCATCAAGAGGTTGGTAGGAATTACGCAGCAAATCCACCAGCGCTTTTTCGGCAACGGCATACTCAAAATCCGGCGAGGCTTTGATTATCGCCTCCAATTGGCTGCTGGCGCGGATCAGTGAGTCCGCATCTCCCTGTACCAGCAATTGATGTGCCTGATAGAAACGCTGCAGCGCCGGGCCATTTTGCGGCAGCAGCAGCGCCAAACGCTGTGCCAGCTGCTGCGGCCAAGGTTGTTTCAACGCCGCCGACAGGCTGGTAAGGAAATCCTGCTGAATTTTTAGCTGATTATCGGTGGTAATAAAGTAGCGCTTATCCAGCATGATCGAGCTGTCGGCATTATCCACCAGCCGCACCGACAGGAAGCATTGCTGGGCACGGTAATGGCGTTGATTGACGAACTCGATATACAACGACTTGCCGGAGCTGCTCGGCCCGGCAAAGTTGTAGTTGGTCTGATCGTGCACCAGGAACGTGGAATAGGTATTCAGCGCGTCGGTGACCAGTTCACTCACGCCAACCACATAAGAGAGCTGTGGCGTCCAGTTGCTGCAGCTGTTACCCCCCTGGATACGAATATCGATATCACGCGGGTTGAGCAACACCGGCATGGTGGACACAGGTATGCGCTGAGACAGTGTCGCAATACCGACAAAGGCGACGCAGGCAGACAGCGCCGCCAGGAAAGTCAGCCAGACCCAAAAGGGTGAGCGTTGATAAAAACGACCTGCCGCAGTGGGTAACAGGGTCTTTGGCTTGGTAGCCGGACGCGGCGGGACATAGGCGGGAGCCTCTTCCTCGCTGCCATCTTCCGGCTCATGCATTACCACGGCCACCTGAGGTACCAACGGCGGCGCGTCTTCCCCCTCTTCACACCACATGACCGGTGCCGTCAGTTTATAACCGCGCTTGGGGACGGTGATGATGTATTCAGGGCTGTCTGGATCGCCGTCTTTCAGATATTTGCGCAGTTCGGAAATGCACTGGGTCACCACATGGTTGGTGACGATATTGCGCTTCCAGATGTTATCAATCAACTCGTCACGGCTGAGCACCACGTCCGGGTGCTGAGCGAAGTACTGCAACATATCGATCAGGCGCGGTTCCAGCGTCCGTTGACGCCCATCACGGCTTATGCGGTTGTCGGCCGGGGTGATCAGCCACTCCCCGACGCGGAAAACAGGCTCTTGCATGGCGGAAATAACTCTGTGGACACTGAGGGCAAGGGCGCGATGATAGCATAACGACCCATAACTTGGGCCGTTCTCAGCAGATTAAGCATTCATAGTTCATATAATTCGAGCGGTAATCCGTCAGGATCGCTGAAAAAGGTAAAACGGGATTGGGTATAGGGATCGACCCGAACCGGCTCGCAAACGACCCCAGCGGCCTGTAAATGCGCGATCGACGCCTCGATATCCTCTACGCTGAATGCCAGGTGACGCAGGCCACAAGCTTCCGGGCGGCTCGGCCTGGCTGGGGGAGATGGGAAGGAAAACAGTTCAATGACGTATTGACCGTTCAGCGCCAGATCGGCTTTCCAAGAGTCACGTTCTTCGCGGTAATATTCCGCTAGCAAGGTGAACCCCAAGATATCGCAGTAAAAGTGCTTACTGGCGGCGTAATCAGAACCAATCACCGCTATATGGTGAACCTGTCGTAATGCCAACATGGATGAACTCCGTAAGTTAATTTGTGCCCCCTCACCCCAACCCTCTCCCTGTACAGAGCCGTAGTCAGGTATGGGAGTCGATCTGTAGCACGTTTTATTTCCCCTCCAACCCGGATACAAAAGTCAGGATGTGGCACGATCGGTCCCCACTCCCTGTAGGAGAGAGGACATTCTTATCTAATCGGTTTTCAGCACCTTCACCAGATAGCGCCCATCCTCGGTCAGTTTAGCGCCGTGGATGTCGGTTTCAAAACCTGGATAGTGTTCGCCGATCGAACACAGCATCAGCAGGAAATCGAGCACCGCGCGGCTCTCTTCGGTGATCATCTCCCCCGGCATCACGACCGGCACGCCCGGCGGATAAGGCAGGATCATGTTCGCCGCCACCTTGCCGACCAACTGGTCGATCTCGCAGGTTTCTACATTGCCGCGCACCTGCTGCTGGAACATCTCATAAGGCGTCAGCTTCATCTCCGGCAGGACGTCAAACGCACGCAGCATAAGGCCCGGTAAATCGTGCTGGCGGATCAACTGGTGGATCCCGGCAGCCAGATCCTGAATGCGCATATGGCGGTAAAAATCCGGATCTTCAGCATACAGATCCGGCAGCATGTTTTTCACCCGCAGGTTAAGATCGTAAGCTCGTTTGAAATCCGTCAGGCTGCGCAGCAGGCTCATCGCCTTGGTCTTGTCGATGCCAATGCTAAACAGGAACAGCAGGTTGTACGGACCGGTTTTCTCCACCACGATCCCACGCTCATCCAGGTATTTCGCTACCAGCGCGGCAGGGATCCCGCTCTCCTCCAGCTCACCCAGTTCGTTCATCCCCGGCGTCAAAATGGTGACCTTGATCGGATCCAGATACATATGATCGCTGTCGGTCTGGCCAAAGCCATGCCAGTTATCGTCCGGGTTCAGCGGCCAGCACTGTGCCTCGTCAATCTCTTCTGGCTGCCAGATATCGAAGAACCAGGTATCACTCTCGGCACGCAGGCGTTGCACTTCACGGCGAAAATGCAGGGCTCGCTCCACGGAGCGGTTAATCATGCGCCGCCCCGGATTACCCCGCAGCATCGCCGCAGCAGTTTCCATTGAGGCCACAATGCCGTAATGCGGCGAAGTGGTGGTGTGCATCATGTAAGCTTCGTTAAAGGTGTTCTCGTCATAATCCCCTTTAATGTGGATCATCGAAGCCTGAGAGAACGCCGCCAGCAGCTTGTGGGTTGATTGAGTTTCATAGATCACCTTGCCCGGGATGCGATCGCCACTCATGCCGCTTTTGCCGTCATAAATCGGGTGGAAATTGGTGTAAGGCACCCAGGCCGAATCGAAGTGGATCGACGCTACGTCCAGCGTTTGCTTGATATAATCGGTGTTATACAACAGGCCGTCATAGGTAGAGTTGGTGATCACCGCATGTACCGGCCAACTGGCGTTGGCAGTGCTTGCCACCCGCTCGGCAATGCTGTCGCGGGTAAATTCGCGCTGGGGAATGCCGCCTAAAATACCGTACGCATTTCGCAACGGGCGCAGGTAAATCGGCACGATGTCACACATCATCAGCAGGTGACACAGCGACTTATGGCAGTTACGGTCAATCAATACCGTGCTACCGGCAGGTGCCGAATACATGCCGACAATCTTGTTGGCGGTAGAGGTGCCGTTGGTCACCAAGTAGCTCTGCTCCGCGTTGAACGTGCGGGCAATGTACTCTTCCGCCTCCAGATGCGGGCCGGTGTGATCCAGCAGCGAGCCGAGCTCCGTCACCGAGATGGAAATATCCGCCTTCAGGGTGTTGGCACCAAAGAAATCATAGAACAGGCAGCCCACCGGGCTTTTCTGGAACGCGGTGCCCGCCATATGGCCCGGCGTACAGAAGGTATATTTCCCCTCCTTCACATAGGTGAACAGCGCCTTGGTCAGCGGTGGGGTGATGGTGTCCATATACTCATCGGTATACTGGCGAATGCGCTGGGCGATATCGTCGGCAGCGTTCAGACCATACTCGAAGAAATAGAGCACCATACGCATTTCGTGCAGGTGGACATCGAAAGTGGAGTGAGTGTTGATAAACGCATACAGCGGCAGGTATTCATTCAGCTCGTTGATTTCGCTGCACAGCTCCAGGCTGTATTCGTCCCAGTCAAAGATCACCCCACAGATACGCGCATTGTGCTCAATCAGCTTGAGCAGATCGCCGCTGTTCTTCGGGAACACCAACTGGAAGCCCATTGAGGCCAGCGCCACGTGTAGCTCGCGGATAGGCTCGTCTTTGTAATAAACGCCCATCGGGCTCATGATCGCAATGATATTCATCGCAGCTATCCTTTAGTTAACTACCAATAGCTTATAACAACATAAAAAGCCGAGGCTGTCTTACGCGCATAAAAAAACCGCCCGGAGGCGGTTAGTCATCAGGCGTACAAACTCAGCAATAGCCGTAGTTCATCAGCCGTTGATAGCGACGATTGAGCAACTCTTCGTTGTTCAGGCCATCCAGATCCGCCAGGTCCGCCAACAGTTGGGCTTTCAACGAAGCCGCCATTGCCGGTACGTCGCGGTGAGCAGAGCCCAAAGGCTCTGGGATCACAGAATCGATCAGCTTCAGCTCTTTCAAGCGCGGTGCAGTGATGCCCATTGCTTCTGCGGCAATCGGTGCCTTATCGGCACTTTTCCACAGGATCGAGGCGCAGCCTTCCGGCGAGATCACCGAATAGGTGCTGTACTGCAGCATATTCACTTTATCGCCAACGCCGATCGCCAATGCCCCGCCGGAGCCACCTTCGCCGATCACGGTGCAGATCACCGGGATATTCAGGCGAGACATTTCACGCAGGTTGCGGGCGATCGCCTCAGATTGACCACGCTCTTCCGCACCCACGCCAGGATAAGCACCTGGGGTGTCGATGAAGGTGATCAGCGGCATCTTGAAGCGGGAGGCCATTTCCATCAGGCGCAGCGCTTTGCGATAGCCTTCCGGTGCCGGCATACCGAAGTTGCGGCGGATTTTCTCTTTGGTTTCACGCCCTTTCTGATGACCAATGATCATCACCGGGCGGCCATCGAGGCGCGCAATACCACCGACAATGGCTTTGTCATCGGCATAGGCGCGATCGCCTGCCAGCTCTTCAAAGTCGGTAAAGATGTGTTTGATATAATCCAGGGTATAAGGACGGCGCGGGTGGCGTGCCAATTGGGCAATCTGCCAGGCCCCAAGATCGGAAAAAATCTTGCGCGTCAGCTCAACGCTCTTCTCACGCAGGCGCTGAACCTCTTCGTCCAGATTAATATCTAATTTTTCGTCTTGACGGCTGACTGCGGTCAGCGAGTCAATTTTCGCTTCCAGCTCTGCAATCGGCTGTTCAAAATCAAGAAAATTCAGACTCATAGCATTCCTATTTTAGTCAAATTCCAGTTCCACCTGCTCATTACCTACCAAGGTCCGCAAATCTATCAACAAGCGGTCGGTCGGCGTCACGCGCCAAGTTGCACCAAAGCGCAATCTTGCCCGTGCATCTTCCCGTTGATAGTAGAGATGCACTGGAATCGTCCCCGAGCGATGGGGTTCCAAAGACTGACGGAGACGGTTCAAAAGCTGGTCATCAATTTGCCTGTCCGTCAGCGAGATAGCAAGCCCGCGAGCGTATTTTTCACGTGCTTCACTGATGTCCATTAATTCACGAGCGGTCATTTTAAGCCCGCCGTTAAAGTCATCAAAGCTGACCTGTCCAGTCGCGATCAGGATACGGTCTTTTTCCAACAAATGCTGGTATTTTTCCAAGGCATCGGTGAATAACATGATGTCCAGACGGCCAGAGCGGTCATCCAGCGTACAAATGCCGATGCGGTTGCCGCGTTTGGTCATCATGATCTTGGAGGCAATCACCAACCCGACGGCGGTAGTCATCTTGCCGCGATCCGTCGGGTGCATATCTTTCAGACGCTGGCCACCGGCATAGCGTTCAATTTCTTTGAGGTACTGGGTGATGGGGTGGCCGGTAAGATACAGCCCCAGCGTTTCCCGTTCACCATCCAGCACTACCTGTTCCTGCCAAGGGGGAACGTTAGCGTAGGATTGTTCCACCTGCTCCGGCGCTTCCGCCAACACGCCAAACATATCTGCCTGGCCGATGGCTTCGGCTTTGGCGTGCTGATCGGCCGCTTTAAGCGCATCCCCCAGGGAGTTCATCAACGCGGCACGGTGTGGCCCCAGGCGATCGAACGCCCCGGACATGATCAGCTTTTCCAGAATACGTCGGTTGAGCTTTTTAATATCGGAGCGGGCGCACAGGTCGAACAGATCTTTGAAATACCCCTGCTCGCCGGAATTACGCGCTTCGATAATCGCTTCGATCGGCCCTTCCCCTACGCCTTTAATGGCGCCGATGCCATAGACGATCTCGCCCTCGTCATTAACGTGGAAGTGATACTGCCCGCTGTTGATGTCCGGCGGCAGAATTTTCAGGCCCATGCGCCAGCACTCATCCACCAGCCCCACCACCTTATCGGTGTTATCCATATCGGCGGTCATGACCGCAGCCATAAACTCGGCCGGATAGTGGGCCTTCAGCCACAGCGTCTGGTAAGACACCAACGCATAGGCAGCGGAGTGCGATTTGTTAAAGCCGTAACCCGCGAACTTCTCTACCAGATCGAAGATTTTTACCGACAGTTCGCCGTCAATGCCGCGCGATTTCGCACCATCTTCAAAACCGCCACGCTGCTTGGCCATCTCGACCGGGTTCTTTTTACCCATGGCGCGACGCAGCATGTCCGCGCCGCCCAGCGTATAGCCAGCCAACACCTGAGCGATCTGCATCACCTGTTCCTGGTACAGGATGATGCCATAGGTCGGCTCCAGCACTGGCTTCAGCGATTCATGCTGCCACTGGATATCAGGGTAGGAGATCTCTTCGCGCCCGTGCTTGCGGTCGATAAAGTTATCTACCATGCCGGACTGTAACGGGCCGGGACGGAACAGCGCCACCAGTGCGATCATGTCTTCGAAGCAGTCTGGCTTCAAACGTTTGATCAAATCCTTCATGCCGCGCGATTCAAGCTGGAACACCGCTGTGGTTTCCGAGCGTTGCAGCATGTCGAAGCTTTTCTTGTCCTCGAGCGGAATGGCCGCGATATCTATCGGCTCCAGCCCGGTTTTGGCTCGCCGGGCATTGATCATCCCCAACGCCCAGTCGATGATGGTCAGGGTACGCAGACCGAGGAAGTCGAACTTGACCAGCCCGGCGTATTCCACGTCGTTCTTATCGAACTGGGTGACCGGGTGGTTACCTTCGGCATCGCAATAAAGCGGGGCAAAGTCGGTGATCTTGGTTGGCGCAATCACCACGCCCCCGGCGTGCTTACCGGCGTTACGCGTCACACCTTCCAGCTTGCGCGCCATGTCGATCAGCGCTTTGACCTCTTCGTCTGCCTCATAGATTTCCGGCAGCTGCGGCTCTGCAGCAAAGGCTTTTTCCAGCGTCATACCCGGATCGGGCGGCACCAGCTTGGAGATACGGTCGACAAAGCCATAAGGATGGCCCAGCACGCGCCCCACGTCGCGGATCACCGCTTTCGCCGCCATGGTACCGAAGGTGATGATCTGCGATACCGCCTCACGGCCATACATGTCCGCCACATGCTCAATGACCAGATCGCGTTTTTCCATGCAGAAGTCGACGTCGAAGTCGGGCATCGAAACACGTTCCGGGTTCAGGAAGCGTTCGAACAGCAGGTCAAATTCCAGCGGGTCGAGATCGGTGATTTTCAGCGCATAAGCCACCAGCGAACCCGCACCGGAACCACGCCCCGGGCCTACCGGCACGTCGTTATCTTTCGACCACTGGATGAACTCCATTACGATCAGGAAGTAACCCGGGAATCCCATCTGGTTGATCACTTTCAGTTCCAGATCCAGACGCTCATCGTATTCAGGACGGCGCTCGGCACGGACTTCCGGATCCGGGAACAGGAACTCCAGGCGTTCTTCCAACCCCTCTTTGGACTTGAGCACCAGAAAATCTTCGGTGGTCATATCGCCGGTGGGGAACTGTGGCAGGAAATATTCGCCCAGACGGATGGTGACATTACAGCGCTTGGCAATTTCCACGCTGTTTAGCAACGCTTCCGGGATGTCGGCAAACAGCTCGCACATCTCCTCTTCGCTGCGCATGTACTGTTGCGGGCTGTAGTTTTTCGGGCGTTTGGGATCGTCAAGCGTGAAGCCATCATGGATCGCTACGCGGATCTCATGGGCGTCAAAGTCATCTTCCACCAGGAAACGGACATCGTTGGTGGCGACTACCGGCAACCCACGTTCGGTCGCCAGGGCTACGGCGGCGTGCAGATAGTTTTCTTCATCCCCACGGCCGGTGCGGATCAGTTCGAGATAATAGCTGTCCGGGAAATGCTGCTGGTAAAACTCCAGGCATTGATCGACCAGGGCCTGGTTGCCACGCAGCAGAAACTTGCCGACGTCGCCCATGCGTGCACCGGAAAGCAGGATCAACCCGCTGCGGTGTTCTATCAGCCAGTCGCGATCGATCACCGGGCCTGCCGGGCCATAACCGCGCTGATACGCCCTGGAGATTAATAGTGTGAGGTTTTGATAGCCAACGTTATCGGCTGCCAGCACGGTAAGCTGTGCCAGCTCATCGCCCAGCTCTTCGCTTTGCACATGGAAATCCGCACCGATGATCGGTTTGATCCCGGCACCGTGCGCACTGCCATAAAACTTCACCAGACCACACATATTGGTGAAGTCGGTGACGGCCAAGGCTGGCATGGCTAACGCGGCAGCTCTTTTCACCAACGGGCCAATCTTGGCTAATCCATCAATCATGGAGTAGTCACTGTGCACGCGCAGATGAATAAAACGAGGTTCGGCCATATCCAGATACCAACGTGTTGGGGTTCAGCTTACTGAACCGGGGTTACATTAGGGTGTAGGGAAGATCACCGTAGCCATTTCCCCTCACCCCGACCCTCTCCCAAAAGGAGAGGGGGCGTAATTTTAAGCATCGTGTGAACTATGCGGCTTGGTTACTTAGCTGACGAACCAGACTCCAGCGCCCGTCTTACCGGGGCAAAACTGCGGCGATGATGCTCGGTAGCCCCCAACACGGCCAGCTTTTCCAGATGGAACGCAGTGGGATAGCCCTTGTGTTGGGCAAAGCCGTAATCCGGGAAAATCGCATCCAGTTCGGTCATTTCGCGATCGCGGGTCACCTTCGCCAGAATCGATGCGGCACTGATTTCCGCCACCCGGCTATCCCCTTTCACTACCGCTAACGAGCGCATCGGCAATTTGGGGCAACGGTTGCCGTCAATCAACACCATGTCCGGTGCGATATGCAAACCCGCTACCGCGCGCTGCATCGCCAACATCGTGGCATGCAGGATATTCAGTTGGTCGATTTCGATCGGCTCAGCTCGCCCCAGGCTCCAGGACAGCGCCTTTTCCACGATCTCGTCGTATAACGCCAGGCGACGCTTCTCACTGAGCTTTTTGGAATCCGCCAGGCCAACAATCGGCCGTGCCGGATCGAGGATCACCGCAGCGGTCACAACGGCACCCACCAAAGGCCCGCGCCCCACTTCGTCCACACCGGCAAACAGCCGGGCGGCAGGGTAAACAAAGGGTTCCATCATGCTTTTGCCAGCTCCAACACAGCCTGAGCGGCCTGTTCATCGGCACCACAGCGAATGCTCTGATGCAATTCAAGGAAGGTCTGTTTCAACAGCTCCGCCTGCGGGCTGTCTTCCAGCAGCGGCAATAACGCCGCGGCCAGCTTATCCGGTACACAATCGTGTTGCAGCAGTTCGGTGACGATTTCACGCCCCGCCAGCAGGTTAGGCAATGAGACATACGGGGTTTTCACCAACCGCTCCGCCAGCCAGAAGGTAAATGGCTTCATGCGGTAGCCCACCACCATCGGGCATTTTGCCAACATGCATTCCAGCGCTGCGGTGCCGGAAGCCAGCAGTGCCGCATCGCTAGCCACCATCGCCTCACGCCCTTTGCCATCCAGCAGGTGAACCTTAAGCTCCGGTGCGACCTCTGCCTTGATGCGCTCAAACTGCTCACGGCGCTTGGCGTTGACCAAAGGCACCACCACTTCCAGATCGGGATAATGCTCGCGTAGCAGTTGGGCGGTGCGCAGGAAGTCACCACTGAGCATTTCCACTTCGGCATTACGGCTGCCGGGTAGCAATGCCAAACAGCGAGCGGCCGGGTCAATGCCCAGCGTAGCGCGTGCGGCCAGCTTATCCGCCTGCAATGGCATCGCATCGGCCATGGTATGACCGATAAAGCGGCAAGGAACGTTGAAACGATCGTAAAACGCTTTTTCGAAAGGGAGGAACGCCAACACCAGGTCGGTCGCTTTACCAATTTTGAAAACACGTTTCTGACGCCAGGCCCACACGGACGGGCTGACATAGTGAATAGTGCGGATACCGCGCTGTTTCAGGCGGCCTTCCAGCGTGAGGTTGAAGTCTGGCGCATCGATACCGACAAACACGTCAGGCTTCAGCTCACTGAACCGGCGGGTCAGATCCTTGCGGATCTTCAACAGGCGTGGCAGACGCTCAAGCACCTCTACCACGCCCATCACCGCCAGCTCTTCCATTTCGTACCAGGTTTCACACCCTTCGGCCTGCATCAGCGGGCCAGCAACACCGACAAAGCGGGCGCTTGGGTAGTGCGTCTTAAGCGCACGAATTAATCCGGCACCCAGAATATCACCGGAGGTTTCCCCGGCGACCAATCCGATAGTCAATGGACGATTTGGCATAACTCAGCGAATAATCCCACGGGTAGAACGCGCAAAGAAATCGAGGAACTGCTGCACCACGGGCTGCTGTTGCGCCAGGGTTTCGATCTCTGCTTTAGCCTCGTCGAAGGTCTTCTCGCTGCGATAGAGGATTTTGTAGGCATTACGGATCGCCTGCATTTCATCCTTATCAAAACCACGACGTTTCAGGCCTACGGCGTTGATACCAAATGGCGTCGCGTGGTTACCCTGCGCGATGACAAAAGGCGGTACGTCCTGAGCGACACCGGAGCAACCACCGACCATCACATGGGCACCAATCACACAGAATTGGTGGATCGCGGTCATGCCGCCAATGATGGCGAAATCGTCGATCTCCACGTGACCAGCCAGCGTGGCGTTGTTGGCCAACACGCAGGAATTGCCCACCACGCAGTCATGAGCAACGTGCACGTTGACCATCAGCAGGTTGTCATTACCGACTTTGGTCAGGCCCGTTCCCTGCGCGGTACCGCGATGAATGGTGACGCTCTCACGAATGCGGTTACGATCGCCGACTTCAACCCGAGTCGGTTCGCCAGCGTATTTCAGATCCTGATTCACTTCACCGATAGAGGCAAACTGATAGATCTCGTTATCGCGGCCAATCTTGGTGATACCGTTCACCACCACATGCGATTTGAGGACCGTACCCGCGCCGATTTCCACCTGGGAGCCGACGTAACAGAAGGGACCGATATGCGCACCAGCGCCGATGACGGCGCCTTCTTCAACGATCGCACTTGGATGGATAAAGGCGGTTTTATCAATCACGGATTATGCCTCCCGGCTGCGGGCACACATCATGGTTGCTTCGCAGACAATTTTTCCATCGACGGTCGCCACGCCTTTAAAGCGGGTCAAACCACGACGGGTTTTTTCGAAAGTGACTTCCATAATCATCTGGTCGCCAGGCACCACAGGGCGCTTGAAGCGAGCTTCGTCAATACCGGCGAAATAGTACAGCTCGCCCGGTTCCAGTTTACCCACGCTCTTAAATGCCAGGATACCCGTGGCCTGAGCCATAGCTTCCAAAATCAGCACGCCTGGAAAAATCGGTTTACCAGGGAAATGCCCCTGGAAAAACGGCTCATTAACGGATACGTTCTTCACTGCACGCAGATATTTATGCTCTTCGAAATCCAATACACGGTCAACCAGCAAGAATGGATAACGGTGAGGAAGCAGTTCCAGAATTTCTGCAATATCTAGAGTATGAGTGTCAGTAGTCAAAATACTCTTCCTGTCTCTAAAAACTGATGGCATCAACAACACGGCCTGCGTTGACCCCAAAAAGGAGATCATCAGGCAGGCCGCAAATTAACAACTCTTTGCGCTTTTGGCATCATTGCCAACGCGTTTCGTTTTATACCCAGCATCCCGGGCCGTGGTGATTAGTCTTTTCCGACTTTTCGTTCGACAGCTTTCAAGCGCTTGCTAATCTCATCGATATTCATCACCAACGCCGCGGTTTTACGCCAAACTTTGTTGGGTTGTAACGGAATGCCAGAGGAGTATACCCCAGGTTCGGTGATTGGTCGCATAACCATTCCCATCCCGGTGACAACTACCTGGTCAGCAATCTCCATGTGACCGTTGATCACACTGGCGCCGCCAATTTGGCAATAGCGCCCGATTTTCAGGCTACCTGCCATGATCACACCGCCCGCGACGGCGGTATTCTCGCCAATCACCACGTTGTGTGCAATCTGACACTGGTTATCTATGATAACACCATTCCCAATCTGGGTGTTATCCAACGCGCCGCGATCGATGGTGGTACAGGCACCAATCTCAACGCGATCGCCAATAATCACCGTGCCAAGCTGCGGGATCTTGATCCAGTTGCCACGCTCGTTGGCGTAGCCGAAACCGTCCGCACCAATCACCGTTCCCGATTGGATCAGGCAGTGCTGGCCGATTTCCACTTCATGATAAATCGTCACGTTGGCCCACAGACGCGTACCTGCGCCGATGCGTGCCTGCTTGCCGATAAAGCAACCCGGGCCGATGACCACGTTATCGCCCAGTTCAACACCGGATTCGATAACCGCGTTCGCCCCAATAGCAACGTTCTGCCCCAGCTTGGCCTGCGGAGAAATCACCGCGCTTGGCGCGATATCTGCTGCGGGTGCTGGCGTGGTGTCCATCAACTGCGCCATACGCGCATAGGTCAGGTAAGGGTTTTTAACCACCAGCGCTGCGCTACGGCAGTGTGGTAGGTCTGCTTCAGTAAGTACCACGGCACTCGCCTGGCAGGAAGCCAGCTGCTCTTGGTAGCGGCTGTTTGACAAAAACGTGATTTGGCCAGGCTGTGCGGAATGCATAGAAGCAATGCCGGTGATGGCGAGATCGCCATCACCGTGCAATTGTGCATCCAACTGCTGCGCTAAATCAGCCAGTCGAATTGAAGGCATGGCGTTATTTAACCTGTTTCAGCACGTCTGCAGTAATATCTTTGCCTGCCGCGAAGTAAGCAGTAGCGTTAACATCGACGACGACGTCATAGCCTTCTTTGCTAGCAATGACTTTCACTGCATCCTGAATACGGCTCAGGATCTTGTTACGCTCTTCCATCTGGCGACGACGATTGTCCTGCTCGAAAGCCTGCGCTTTCTGAGAGAACTGCTCACGCTGAGCCATCACGTCTTTTTCCATCTTGGTGCGATCGCTGGCTTTCATGGTAGAACCATCACGCTGCAGTTTCTGCATTTTGGTTTGCAGATCGCGTTCCATGTTCTGGAGTTCGCTTGCACGGCCTTTGAATTCGCTTTCCAATTGCTTGGCTACGGTTTCACGAGCTGGCAGCTGTTGGAAAATGCTAGAAACGTTAACAACAGCAATCTTGTCAGCTGCCTGAACGCCTGCAGAAGCAGCCATTGCTAAACCGAGGCCTGCGGCACATAACCACTTTTTCACTATAAACTCCTTACCATCACCCATTTGTGTCACATGACACTTTTGAAAGTACACAATCTGCCAGACTTATCACAGTACACAATGAGATTTCTCTCGCTATGAGCTGGTTTAAGCCTGGCATTTGCGATTCTTGTACCGCTATGCCCACAGGTGAAACCGGTTATTACCAGGTTTTACCGATGTTAAACTGGAACTGCTCCGACCTGTCGCCGTCGTATTTCTTGATCGGATCCGCATAGGAGAAGACCAACGGCCCCAGTGGAGACATCCACTGCAGCGCAAGACCGGCAGACACGCGAATGTTGCTCGCCTTGCTGTAGTCTGGTACCCCGTACATCAGCGTCTGATCGGTGTTTTCCCAGTGGGTATCCCACACGGTACCGGCATCGACAAACAGTGAAGTACGCACCGAGTTGGCGTATTTCTCGCTGAGGAACGGCGTAGGCGTGATCAACTCCATGCTTGCCACGGCCATGGCGTTACCGCCCACCGCATCGTTCGAGCTACAAATCGGCTGAGCGGTGCTGGTGCCTGGCGCGTACTGGCACGAATACGAGTTGGAGTTGTAGTACACGGCTTTTGGACCAATGGTGTTGGACTGGAAGCCACGTACGGTACTTGAACCACCCGCATAGAAGTTTTCATAGAACGGCATTTCTTTACCGCCCAACCCATCGGCATAGCCCAGACGGCCACGACCCAGCAACACCCAGGTCTTGTCATCGTTAAGCGGCATATACTGCGCGGTGTCCAACGTCATCTTGTAGTATGAGTTGTCGGAGCCCGGCACGGTCACCTTGGTGTTGAACGTAGTGCGGTTACCCTGGGTAGGGAAGTAGCCACGGTCCAGATTATTATAGGTCCAGCCCAGGTTCAGCGTGAAGTCGTCGGCTGTAAAGCTGGCGCGATCCTTAAAGTCAGGATAATCACCCATCGAGTTCAGATAGCGCCACATGGCGATCTGCGGCTGCATTTCTGACAAGGAGTTATGGACGTAACCCAGGCCAGCACGCAGCGAGTTGTTCTCGTTGATTGGGAAGCCCAGCGTGCCGTCAATACCATAACTGCTGTTGGTATAGTCGGACAGATCGGCATTATTCGCTTTAAAGTCGTTATAGAAGATACGGCCGCCCAGACTCACACCGTCAACGGTGAAGTACGGGTTGGTCACCGACAGCTCGGTATAGGTCTGGTAGTCGTTCTTGGTGCCGCTGATGCCAACAGAGTAGCCCGTACCCAGCCAGTTATCCTGCTGGACACCCGCCTGGAAGCTGACGCCACTTTCGGTACCGTAACCTACGCCAAAGTTCAGCGTCCCGGTGTTACGTTCTTTCACCTTATAGGTGATATCAACCTGATCGGGGGAACCCGGTACACGCTGGGTTTCAACATCGACCGTCTCGAAATAACCCAGACGATTCAGACGCTCTTTACCCTGCTCGACCTGATCGTTACCCAGCCACGCCCCTTCCATCTGGCGCATTTCGCGGCGCAGAACGGAATCTTTACTGGTGTCGTTGCCTTCGAACTTGATGCGGCGCACATAGAAACGGTTACCCGCGTCAATGTTGATGTTCAGCTTCACGGTTTTATCCGCGTCGTTGATTTCAGGTTGAGTCTGTACGCGAGGATAGGCGTAACCATAACGGCCAAACATCTTCTTGATGTTATCTTCCATTTTGGTCACTTTGGTGCCGTTAAACAGCTCACCCGGCTCAATCTTGGTCAACTGAGCCACTTCTGCCGAATGACCGGCAAGGTTGCCATTTACCACCACGCCAGAAAGCTTGTACTGATCGCCCTCGGTGATGTTAACGGTGATATAGATGCCTTTTTTATCTGGCGTCAGGCTGACCTGCGTCGAATCAATATTGAAACGGGCATAGCCGCGATCCAGATAGAAGCTGCGCAGGCTCTCAAGGTCCCCCGCCAACTTTTGTTTCTGGTATTTGCGATCGGCCACTACGTTCCACCACGGAACATCATCACGCAACTGGAAGTGTGCGATCAGCTCATCGTTGGTGAAGGCATGGTTGCCGACAATGTTGATTTGTTGAATCTTGGCGGAAACCCCTTCCGTGAACACCAGTTTCAGGTCAACACGGTTACGCGGCAACGGCGTGACAACGGCTTTCACCGAGGCACTGTATTTACCGACGCTGTAGTAGAAGTCTTCCAACCCTTTTTCAATGCTGGATAAGGTGGTGCGGTCGAGTGCTTCACCAACCCGGACGCCAGAGGCTTCCAGGTTTTGCTTGAGCATGTCATCTTTCACCGATTTGTTACCGGAGAAAGTGATGCTGGCAATGGTAGGGCGTTCCTTAACCTGAACAATCAGCGTATCACCATCGCGCAGTACGCGAACGTCCTCGAAGTTGCCAGTGGCAAACAAGGCACGGATGGTATTACCGATATCATCATCAGAGACGGTATCGCCTACGCGAACCGGCATGTTGAGTAACGCCGCACCGACGGCGACTCGTTGCAGGCCTTCGAAATGAATATCCTTCACTACGAACCCGTCTGCACCGTATACGGTGGCGCTGCCAAACAGCAGCGACGCTATGAGCAACTTTTTCATCGCCATCGTTGTTATGCGTTCTTCCTAACCTGTCCCCGCCCCTAAAGACGAGAAAAATCATTGAAAAGTGCAAGACCCATCAGCAGTACCAACAAGATCGAACCAATGCGGTAGCTGTAGTCCTGTACTCGCTCAGAAACTGGCCCCCCCTTCAGCTTTTCTATCGCCAGGAAGAGGAGATGCCCACCATCTAATACCGGTAATGGGAAGAGGTTGATGATCCCTAAGTTGACGCTAATCAACGCTAGAAACATCATATAATACACAAAACCCACCTCTGCTGATGCCCCTGCTCCCTGTGCAATGGAAATCGGGCCACTCAGGTTGTTCAGCTTCACATCACCGGTAATTAATTTACCTATCATGCTGACCGTAAGATGCATCAGCTGCCAGGTTTTGTCCCCCGCCTGATACAGCGCAGAGAACGGCCCATATTGACGGATGGTCTTGTACTCATCCGGCAGAGGGATAACTTTAGGTATAATCCCGGCAAACCCCACCGCTTTGTCTTTTCCCACCGGCTTTGTATCTGGTATCAGCGTTAAAGACAAGGGGGCGCCGTTTCTTTCTATCTCTAAAACCAGCGGAAGCCCTGGAGCATTGTGGATACGTTTAACCAACGTAACCCAACGGCCAAGTGGCTGACCATCGACTTTAACGATCCTGTCCCCCGCTTGTAAACCTGCCTTTTGCGCAGCCGACCCGGCCTGCACTTCTGCCAGCACGGATTCAATCTGCGGGCCACGCGGGATCATGCCTAGAGAACGCACGGGATCTTCTTTGTCCGGCTCAAAGCTCCAGTGGCGCAAATCCAGGGTCTTGCTCAGCTTTTGTGAAGAACCAAACGGAGCAATTTCTACCTCGGTTTGCGCATCACCGATTTTGGTCACCAACGCCAGACGAACAGATTCCCAATCAGGCGTTTCGATACCGTCAACGGACTTAAGTTCCATTCCCGGAGAAATTTCAGCATGAGCGGCAATGGATTGCGGAGTAATTTCACCGATGACCGGGCGGTAACTCGGCACGCCGATGATAAAGACGATCCAATAGGCAAGAATGGCAAACAGGAAATTGGCAATGGGGCCCGCGCTGACAATCGCCGCGCGCTGCCAGACGGTTTTATTGTTGAACGCCTCATGACGCAGCTCGGGAGCTACCGTTTCGACGCGCTCATCGAGCATTTTGACGTAGCCGCCAAGGGGGATCATGGCGACGACAAATTCGGTGCCCTGGCGATCGGTGCGGCGCCATAGCGCACGGCCAAAGCCGATAGAGAAACGCTCGACACGGACGCCACAGCGGCGGGCCACCCAAAAGTGCCCGAACTCATGCACGGTGATCAATATACCCAGAGCGATAATAAACGCGACCAAGTTCCAGAGTACGCTGACCATAGAATCCCTTTACTCCCCCCGCCGATGACGGATTAAAACACTAACAGCATCAAGCAGGCAAATACCGGTACCGCTGCGGTCAGGCTATCGATACGATCCAGAATGCCACCGTGCCCCGGGATCAGATGACCACTGTCCTTGATACCGGCTTCACGCTTGAACATGCTTTCCGTCAGATCGCCCAACACCGAAGCCAGGGCAGCAATCACCGAACAGACCAATAGGGTCATAGGCACCACGTTCAGCGGCGCATAGCGGCCAAACAGCCACGAAATCACGGCAGACGTCACCAGCCCGCCGACCAGCCCTTCCCAGGTTTTGCCCGGGGAGACCTTCGGTGCCAGCTTGTGTTTGCCAAACAGCTTGCCGAACATGTAGGCGCCGGAATCTGCGCCCCAGACCAACAGCATAACGTACAGCAACCACCAAGCACCGGTAAAATGATTCTCTTCATAGCCGAATTGACGCAGTGCCAGCATGCCCCAGAAAAACGGCACGATGGTCAACAGGCCAAAGACCAGCCGTAAGGTGCGCGAATTACGCCACAGCGCAGCCGAGCCTGGATAGAACAGCACCAGCAGCAGGGCCGCCAGCCACCATCCCAGCGACAACCACAGCGGGCCAGCGATCTGCAATTGGTGAACAGACTGATGGTAGGCAGGCACGCTGAGCATCATCAGCGCCAATAGGAAACCGCATAATATCGCCAGCCAGATACGTTGTGGGCGGGCAGCAAAGCCAGCCAGCTGCCCCCATTCCCAAGCGGCTAACATGCACACAGCGAGTGTTACCAGGGCAAAACCCATCGGCGGCAGCAAGAACAACGCTGCGATAACAATCGGAATTAAAATCAGAGCCGTTATGATGCGAGACTTCAGCAAAAGTTCCCCCTAGGACGCATTGGCGTCGATAGGTGTTGTTCCTCCGAAGCGACGCTCGCGTTGTGCAAATGCATTCAGCGCACCTTCAAAGACAAGTTCATCAAAATCTGGCCAGAGTACATCAGTAAAGTAAAGCTCGGCGTAAGCAATTTGCCACAACAAAAAGTTACTGATGCGATGTTCGCCGCCCGTACGGATCACCAGATCCACCGGAGACAAATCGCTCATGCAGACGCGCTCGCCCAGTAACTCCTCGCTGATCTGGTCCACGCACAGCGTACCCTGCTGCACTTGCTCAGCCAGATCCTTCACTCCCTGAATAATATCCCAACGGCCACCGTAATTGGCGGCTACGTTAAGCGTCAGGCCATCGTTATTTTCTGTCAGCTGCTCCGAGCGGCGGATACGCTCTTGCAAACGTGCGCTGAACCGGCTGACATCGCCGATCACACGCAACCTGACATTATGTTTATGCAGGCTTTTTACTTCGCTGTCCAGTGCGCGGACAAAAAGCTCCATCAACGCGGAGACTTCCTGCGCCGGGCGGTTCCAGTTTTCGCTGCTGAAGGCATAAAGCGTGAGTGCATCTAAATGGTGACTGGCGGCAAAACTGACCGCACGGCGTACCGATTTCACCCCTGCTTTATGACCGAAGACACGTAACTTGCCCTGGCGTTTAGCCCAACGCCCATTGCCGTCCATAATGATCGCGACATGACGTGGCCCATGAGCAGAAAGATTAGCTTCTTGTTGGTTTGCGGACGACATAACTCGTACTTATTTCCTCGGTAGAAACGCCTTGCCATGCCGGAATATCGGACCTTACGCGCAAAAAAAGCCGTGTGCCTGACACAGCTTTTCAGCCTGCCTGCCTGGTGCCCACAAGGAGCGCCCGGCAAAGATTGGCGTAAGTTTCCCCCGTTTTCTGGCTTGGCACTGCCCTATTGGCCGCGCTTGTCAGGTAAAAAGGGCTGCCAATCCGGCCATTATTCAACGGTATAACCGGTGATTATGGCGCAGACTATAACACCTCCGTGAAGCCTGAACAAACGGCCACACCGCGGCCTGGCGAGTTTACCAGCAAATTCAGACAATGTAGCAGAGCCGAATTTGCCCGCGGTATAACCCGCTCAAGTGATTAACCCCGCAGGTTACGAACCAAACCGCCAGCCACCTCACGCGCCTGGCGATCGATCTCCAGCACCATCTCAATGCTGGTGGGCTCAGGCAGCGCCATACATTCAACAACCTTTTGGTTCACGGCTGAAATATCAGTGAAACGAATTTGTTGCTGCAAAAATGCCGCTACGGCAATCTCATTGGCCGCGTTGAGTGCGGTGGTCGCCGCCTGGCCTGCATCGAAGGCTTCGATTGCCAAATACAGGCAAGGATAGCGCTCAGGTTCCGGCTCAGAGAAGGTCAGCGCCCCGATACGGCAGAAATCGAGCGCTGCCACCCCGGAGTGGACCCTCTGCGGATAAGCCATGGCATGAGCGATAGGCGTGCGCATATCCGGCGTGCCCAGTTGGGCCAGCACGCTACCATCGGCATAGCGCACCATGGAGTGGATCACCGACTGCGGGTGGAGGATCACTTCCATCTGCTCTGCCGAGGCGTTGAACAGCCAGCGAGCTTCGATATACTCCAGCCCCTTGTTCATCATGGTGGCGGAATCTACCGAGATTTTGCGCCCCATCGACCAGTTGGGATGCGCACAGGCCTGATCCGGCGTCATGGTGGCGAACTGTTCCATCGGCGTAGTACGGAACGGGCCACCGGAACCGGTCAGCACGATGCGCGAAACGCCGTGGGCTTCCAGCGAGCTATAACCCAGTTGGCGTTGAATGCTTTCTGGCAGGCTCTGGAAGATAGCGTTGTGCTCGCTGTCCAGCGGCAGCAGCTGGGCCTGGCTCTTTTGCACCGCGTCCATAAACAGGCGGCCACAGGTGACCAGCGACTCTTTGTTCGCCAGCAGCACCTGCTTACCGGCACGGATCGCGGCCAGGGTAGGCAACAGCCCAGCGGCCCCGACAATGGCTGCCGTCACCTGGTCTACGTCGTCTAATGCGGCTAGCTCGCAGGCTGCCTTTTCACCTGCCAGCACTTCGGTTTTCACACCGTTTTCTGCCAGCACGGCGCGTAACTCATTGGCGGACTGCTCATCGGCCATTGCCGCATAGCTCGGGCGGAACTCTATGCACTGCTGCGCCATGACCGCCACATTACGGCCAGCTACCAGTGCCTTGATCGCGAAAAGGTCGGGATTTTCCCTGACCACGGCCAGGGTGCTGGTGCCCACGGAACCGGTGGAACCCAGAATTGTCAGTTGCTTCATGAGATCGCTCTGAATCTACTGCGTGATGAGATCGGAGGTACACCACAGTGTAACTTGCATCACGGCTGGTTTACGCTCTGTGCGTACGATAAAACGAGATCTACACCACAAAAAATAAAGCGCCGCCAAGGCGACGCTCTATTTCAAGGCGATGGAGATTAGAAATCCATCAGTTCTTTTTCTTTATCGGCCAATGCCGCATCAAGCAGTTTGATGTAGGCATCGGTCATTTTCTGGATGTCGTCTTGTGAACGGCGATCTTCATCTTCGCTGATTTCTTTGTCTTTCAGCAGTGCCTTCACTTTATCGTTGGCATCGCGGCGCACGTTACGCACGGCCACACGGCCCTGCTCGGCTTCGCCACGTACGACCTTGATCAGATCCTTACGGCGCTCTTCCGTCAGCGGAGGAAGCGGAACGCGGATCACGGTGCCAGCCGAGCTTGGGTTCAGGCCCAGATCGGAAGACATAATGGCTTTTTCTACCGCCGACCCCAGAGAACGGTCAAACAGGTTGATCGCCAGCGTACGGGAATCTTCTACCGTGACGTTGGCCAGTTGGCGCAGCGGCGTTGCTGCACCGTAGTATTCCACCATGATGCCGTCCAGGATGCTTGGAGAAGCACGGCCAGTACGGATCTTGCTGATTTGGTTTTTGAATGCTTCGACGCTTTTTTCCATGCGTGAATCAGCATCTTTTCTGATTTCATTAATCACGTTGCGAACCCTTGGAAGCTGGTTACTTGGCAGGCTGTACTGAAAAGTATAGCCCGTGAATTTTACTTATCAGAAGCACACAACGCCTGGCGTTACCCGCTCCTGGGAAATTTGGCCAAACAGCCGTTATTTGGTGATCAGAGTACCTTCGTTCTCACCCATCACCACGCGACGCAGTGCGCCCGGCTTGTTCATGTTGAATACGCGGATCGGCAAGCCATGGTCGCGAGCCAGCGTAAACGCCGCCAGATCCATCACTTTTAACTCACGCTCCAACACGTCCTGGTAGGTGATCTGTTCGTACAGCGTTGCGTCCGGGTTTTTCACCGGGTCAGCGGAGTATACACCATCCACTTTAGTCGCTTTCAATACCACATCGGCTTCAATTTCGATGCCGCGCAGGCAGGCCGCAGAATCCGTGGTAAAGAACGGGTTACCCGTACCGGCGGAGAAAATCACCACGCGGTTGTTACGCAGCAGGCTGATCGCCTCTGCCCAGCTGTAGTTGTCACACACGCCATTCAACGGAATGGCAGACATCAGGCGGGCGTTCACATAGGCACGGTGCAGTGCATCACGCATAGCCAGGCCGTTCATCACGGTAGCCAGCATTCCCATGTGGTCGCCCACTACGCGGTTCATGCCGGCTTGTGCCAGACCTGCACCACGGAAAAGATTGCCACCGCCAATAACTACACCGACCTGGATGCCCAGCTCGACCAGCTCTTTTACTTCCTGAGCCATGCGATCCAAAACGCTAGCGTCGATCCCAAAGCCTTCTGCACCTTGCAGGGCTTCACCACTCAGTTTGAGCAGGATACGCTGATAAACGGGTTTTGCATTGGTTGCCATGGTGTTCTGTCCTAAGAAGCAGTAGTTATAGTATTGGGGTTTTCAACCGATTAGCCTGGGCACGCGGGGCCCACCATCGGCATTTCTCTGGCTGGATAAAATGGAGCCGCCTCGCGGCGGCTCCATTAACAGCATTAAGACTGTTTGCTCATTGCTGCAACTTCAGCAGCAAAGTCAGCTTCAACTTTCTCAATGCCTTCACCCACTTCAAAGCGGATGAAATTGGTCACGTCAGTGTTGTGCTCTTTCAGCACCTGAGCAACGCTCTTGCTTGGTTCGATCACGAAAGGCTGACCGGTCAGAGAGACTTCGCCGGTGAATTTCTTCATGCGGCCTTCAACCATCTTCTCTGCGATTTCTTTCGGCTTGCCAGACTGCATGGCGATGTCCAACTGAACTTGGTACTCTTTCTCTACCACTTCAGCAGACACATCTTCAGGCTTGACGAATTCAGGCTTGCTAGCGGCAACGTGCATTGCCAGCTGCTTAACCAGCTCTTCATCCGCGCCTTTGGTAGCGGCAACCAGAACACCGATGCGAGCACCGTGCAGGTAGCTACCCAACACGTCGCCTTCCAGGGCAGCAATGCGGCGAATGTTGATGTTCTCACCGATTTTTGCCACCAGCGCAACGCGCTCTTCTTCGAACTGCGCTTTCAGCACGTCAACGTCAGTGATTTTGCCAGCAAAAGCCGCATCCAACACTTTGTCAGCGAAAGCCTGGAAACCGCCGTCTTTAGCAACGAAGTCGGTCTGGCAGTTAACTTCCACGATCATGCCGAAGTTGCCTTCGATCTTGGTTTTGATCACGCCGTCAGCAGCTACGTTGCCTGCTTTTTTCGCCGCTTTGATCGCGCCAGATTTACGCATGTTTTCGATTGCCAGCTCGATGTCGCCGTTAGATTCGATCAGCGCTTTTTTGCAATCCATCATACCTGCGCTGGTACGCTCACGCAGTTCTTTTACCAGGGCAGCGGTAATATCAGCCATTTCTTTTTCCTCGGTTATCTCGCTCGGAGATAGTTCTCATTCAGATAAGCAAAGGGGGCCCTTAAAGGCCCCCCTAACCAACATATTCAATACCTGGTTAATAAGGGCTTGACCTTATTATTCAGCTTCTACGAAGCTTTCTTCCGCCTGAACGGCCAGATCTTGAGAACGACCTTCACGGATGGCGGCAGAAACGGCGGTCAGGTACAATTTGATTGCACGGATTGCGTCGTCGTTACCAGGGATGATGAAGTCAACGCCGTCTGGATCGGAGTTGGTATCAACGATAGAGAATACCGGGATACCCAGGTTGTTGGCTTCTTTGATCGCGATGTGTTCGTGATCGGCATCGATAACAAACAGAGCGTCTGGCAGACCACCCATGTCCTTGATACCACCCAGGGAGTTTTCCAGCTTGGCCAGTTCACGAGTGCGCATCAGCGCTTCTTTCTTGGTCAGCTTGTCGAAGGTGCCGTCTTGGGACTGGATTTCCAGATCTTTCAAACGTTTGATTGACTGACGAACGGTTTTCCAGTTAGTCAGCATGCCGCCCAACCAGCGATGGTTCACGAAGAACTGATCGCAGCCGTTAGCATATTCTTTTACCGCTTCGCTTGCTGCGCGCTTGGTACCAACGAACAGGATCTTACCTTTACGGGAAGAGATCTTGGTCAGTTCAGCCAAAGCCAGGTTGGCCATTGGTACGGTTTTTTCCAGGTTGATGATGTGAACCTTGTTACGTGCGCCGAAGATGAAAGGCTTCATTTTCGGGTTCCAGTAACGGGTCTGGTGACCAAAGTGTACACCAGCCTGGAGCATGTCGCGCATGGAAACAGTTGCCATGATTAAAACCTCTATTAGAGTTGATTGGGGTTATGCCTCCACGTATCCCATAACGCCGACCCGGACAATGACGTGAGTCATCTCAAGGCACCCCGGCGGATGTGTCGATACGTGTGTGTTATTTACACAATGTGAGTGCAGTTAAAACTACTTCGGTCATTTCCTCACTGGCACTCAAGGCCGAATGCGGATCTGCCGGCGCGCTTTATACCATAAACCCGCCCCAGACACCAACTTTTGTTGCAGTTGGCCTGGCCCTTCACAAATGAAATTTGGCAGCCTCAAGCCGGGCTGATACCATAACTCAATGCCTTATCTTTCTACCTTGTCGACCATAACGACACCTGCGGACTAACTTTCATGGCAATTTCAATTAAAACACCTGATGACATTCAAAAGATGCGCGTTGCGGGCCGCCTGGCCGCAGAAGTGCTGGAAATCATCGAGCCCCACGTTAAACCCGGCGTCACCACCGGCGAGCTGGACAGGATCTGCCACGAGCATATCACCAATGAACAGCAGGCGATCTCGGCCTGCCTGGGCTACCACGGCTTCCCAAAATCGGTCTGTATCTCGGTGAACGAAGTGGTGTGCCACGGCATCCCAAGTGACGACAAGGTGCTGAAAGACGGTGATATCGTCAATATCGACGTAACCGTGATCAAAGACGGCTTCCACGGCGACACCTCCAAGATGTTCATCGTCGGTAAACCGACCATTCTGGGCGAGCGCCTGTGCCGCATCACCCAGGAAAGCCTGTATCTGGCCTTGAAGATGGTCAAACCGGGTATCCGCCTGCGCACTCTGGGTAAAGCCATCCAGCAGTTTGTTGAAGCAGAGAAGTTCTCCGTAGTGCGCGAATATTGCGGCCACGGTATAGGTGAAGGTTTCCACGAAGAGCCTCAGGTACTGCATTACGATGCCGATGACGGCGGCGTGGTGCTGCAGGCCGGTATGGCCTTCACCATTGAACCCATGGTCAATGCCGGTGATTACCGCATCCGCACCATGAAAGACGGCTGGACGGTGAAAACCAAAGATCGCAGCTTGTCGGCACAGTATGAGCATACTATTGTGGTGACTGATAACGGCTGCGAGATAATGACGTTGCGCAAGGATGACACCATCCCCAACATCATTACGCACGAGATGTAAGAACCACAGGGTTCTTGTGACAAGCCGGCCTATGCCGGCTTTTTTTATGGGCGGCGAAACATGTCTGAAAATTATCGTGAGCTAGAGACCCCGGCCGTACCCAATAAGCCGGATGCTCCCAGCACCTATGGCGATGAAGAGATCAATTGCCTGGTCCTCAAACAGCGGCTTGAGCAGTTTCAGCAGTGGCTGGCAGCGGCCTTCAATGCCGGCGCCAGTGCCGAAAGCCTGGTGGCGGCGCGCAGCAAGTTTATCGATCGGCTATTGCGGCGGCTGTGGCTGTTTTACGGCTTTGACACTATTCCCGAAACGGCGCTGCTGGCCGTCGGCGGCTATGGCCGTGGTGAACTGCACCCGCTGTCTGATATCGACGTGCTGGTGCTCAGCCAGACTCGCCTGAACGATGAACAGGCCGCTCGCGTCGGTGAATTCATTACCCTGCTGTGGGATCTCAAGCTGGAAGTCGGCCACAGCGTGCGCACGCTGGAAGAGTGCCTGCTGGAAGGCTTGGCGGACCTGACCGTTGCCACCAACCTGATCGAATCCCGCATGATCTGTGGCGACGTCGCCCTGTTCCTGCAATTGCAGAAGCACATTTTCAGCGACGGCTTCTGGCCTTCGCCCAAATTCTTTGACGCCAAACTGATCGAGCAGCAACAACGCCACCAACGCTATCACGGTACCAGCTACAACCTGGAGCCGGATATCAAGAGCAGCCCCGGTGGCCTGCGTGATATCCATACGCTGATGTGGGTGGCCCGCCGCCATTTCGGCGCCACCTCGCTCGATGAGATGGTCGGTTTTGGCTTCCTGACCCAGGCCGAACGCAACGAATTGAACGAATGCCAAAGCTTCCTGTGGCGTATTCGTTTTGCCCTGCACCTGGCGCTGCCGCGTTATGACAACCGCCTGCTGTTCGATCGCCAGCTCAGCGTAGCCCAGTTGTTGCGCTACGAGGGGGAAGGCAATGAGCCGGTAGAGCGCATGATGAAGGATTTCTATCGCATGACGCGCCGCGTCGGCGAGCTGAACCACATGCTGCTACAACTGTTCGATGAAGCGATCCTGGCATTGGACACCACGGAGAAACCCCGCCCGCTGAACGATGATTTTCAACTGCGTGGCGATCTGATCGATTTGCGCGACGAAACGCTGTTTATCCGCCAGCCCGAAGCCATTATGCGCATGTTCTACCTGATGGTACGCAACCGCGAAATCAAAGGCATCTACTCCACTACCGTGCGCCAGTTGCGCCATGCGCGCCGCCACCTGAAACAGCCGCTGTGCAACATTCCCGAGGCCAGGGAGCTGTTTATGGCCATTCTGCGGCACCCTGGCGCGGTCTCACGGGCGTTGGTGCCAATGCATCGCCACAGCGTGCTGTGGGCCTATATGCCGCAATGGGGCAGCATCGTCGGCCAGATGCAGTTCGACCTGTTCCATGCCTATACCGTCGATGAACATACCGTGCGCGTGCTGCAAAAGCTGGAAAGCTTCTCCGATGAGGAAACTCGCCCACGCCATCCGCTGTGCGTGGAGCTTTATCCTCGTCTGCCTCACCCAGAATTGCTGTTGCTGGCAGCGCTGTTCCACGATATCGCCAAAGGGCGCGGGGGCGATCACTCCATTTTAGGCGCCCAAGACGCCTTGGAGTTTGCTGCATTGCATGGCTTGAACTCACGCGAAGCACAGCTGGTTGCCTGGCTGGTACGCTGCCACCTGCTGATGTCGGTGACCGCACAACGGCGTGATATTCAGGACCCGACTGTGATCCAGCAGTTCAGCAGCGAAGTACAAAGTGAAACCCGGCTACGCTACCTGGTTTGCCTGACGGTCGCCGATATCTGTGCCACCAACGAGACCTTGTGGAACAGTTGGAAACAGAGCCTGTTGCGCGAGCTGTACTTCGCCACGGAGAAGCAACTGCGCCGTGGCATGCAGAACAGCCCGGATCTGCGTGAGCGGGTGCGCCACCATCGTTTACAGGCGCTGGCCCTGTTGCGCATGGACAATATCGATGAAGAGGCGCTGCACCATATCTGGAGCCGCTGCCGCGCCGACTATTTTCTGCGCCACTCACCGAATCAGCTCGCCTGGCACGCCCGCCACCTGCTGGCCCATGACTCAACCAAGCCACTGGTGCTGGTCAGCCACCAGGCCACGCGTGGCGGCACCGAGATCTTTATCTGGAGCCCGGATCGCCCTTACCTGTTTGCTGCCGTTGCCGGTGAGCTGGATCGGCGCAATCTCAGCGTGCATGACGCCCAGATCTTCACCAACCGCGACGGCATGGCCATGGACACCTTTATCGTGCTGGAGCCGGATGGCAGCCCGCTGGCCCAGGATCGTCATGCCGCGATCCGTCATGCGTTGGAACAAGCTATCACCCAGCGAGATTATCAACCGCCGCGCGCGCGACGTCCGTCGTCCAAGCTACGCCATTTCAGCGTACCGACCGAGGTCAGCTTCCTGCCAACCCACACCGATCGCCGCAGCTATCTGGAACTGATCGCCCTCGATCAGCCCGGCCTGCTAGCGCGTGTGGGTGAAGTTTTCGCCGATCTGGGCCTGTCGCTGCATGGCGCACGTATCTCCACCATCGGCGAGCGGGTCGAGGATTTGTTTATTTTGGCCGATGCCGATCGCCGGGCGCTGGATCCGCAAACACGCAGAAAATTAGAACAACGGTTGACAGAGGCACTCAATCCAACCGATAAAATGTGATAAAAGTAACCTTTCGTAAATAAAATCAGGACAGAGAACAGCATGCAGCAATTACAGAACGTTATTGAAAGCGCCTTCGAACGCCGCGCGGATATTACCCCGGCCAACGTAGACACCGTAACGCGTGAAGCGGTAAACCAGGTGATCGCCCTGCTGGACAGCGGCGCCCTGCGCGTTGCCGAGAAGATCGAGGGGCAATGGGTTACCCATCAGTGGCTGAAAAAAGCCGTCCTGCTGTCTTTCCGTATCAACGACAACAAGGTAATGGACGGTGCAGAAACCCGCTATTACGACAAAGTGCCGATGAAATTCGCTGACTACGATGAAGCTCGCTTCCAGAAGGAAGGCTTCCGCGTGGTGCCACCGGCAACCGTGCGTCAGGGGGCATTTATCGCTCGTAACACCGTGCTGATGCCTTCTTACGTCAACATCGGTGCCTACGTCGACGAAGGCACCATGGTAGATACCTGGGCCACCGTAGGCTCTTGTGCGCAGATCGGCAAAAACGTTCACCTGTCCGGCGGTGTCGGCATCGGTGGCGTGCTGGAGCCGTTGCAGGCCAACCCAACCATCATCGAAGACAACTGCTTTATCGGCGCGCGTTCAGAAGTGGTTGAAGGCGTGATTGTCGAAGAAGGTTCGGTGATCTCAATGGGCGTTTATCTGGGCCAAAGCACCCGTATCTACGATCGTGAAACCGGTGAAGTGCACTATGGCCGCGTACCTGCTGGCTCCGTGGTCGTGTCCGGTAACCTGCCTTCCAAAGATGGTTCCTACAGCCTGTATTGCGCAGTGATCGTCAAGAAAGTGGACGCCAAGACCCGTGGCAAAGTCGGGATTAATGAGTTATTGCGCACTATCGACTAAGCTTGAACGGCGGGTGTATCACCCGCCATTTTTTTGCCTTCAATACGCGGGCCGTCACAGTCTGTGACGGGCGTTTTCGCCATACTCTCTGGCAGTGGAATATTCCTGATGTATTTCGATTTGCAGCTTACAACACTGCATATTGGCTAATCAGGCAAATATAGTTGATTAAAAGGTGGCGCTATTATGTATGACAACCTGAAAAGTTTGGGTATCAATCAACCGGAAGATATCGATCGCTATAGCCTGCGTCAGGAGGCCAATAACGACATCCTCAAGATTTACTTCCGCAAAGATAAGGGCGAGTTCTTTGCCAAGAGCGTGAAGTTCAAGTATCCGCGCCAGCGCAAAACCGTGGTGGCTGACAATGCCGGCCAGGGTTACAAAGAGATCCATGAGATCAACCCCAACCTGCGCTACGTGATCGATGAACTGGATCAACTCTGCCAGCGCGATCAGGTGGAAGTGGATCTGAAACGCAAGATCCTCGATGACCTGCAGCATCTGCAAAACGTGGTCACCAACAAGATTGCCGAGATCGAATCCGATCTGGAAAAGCTGACGCGCGGTAAATAACAGCAACCCTTGGCGATAATTTGATCGCCTGTGTGCCAGCGGGTTCACATTTTGCCAGTTTTCCGTGTGATAGGGTAAATCGGTAATCGATAGGGTTGTTACTGCTCCGGCAGGCAAAACCTAATTCTTTAACGCTTGCTGGCTGTGGCCTTGAGTGCTTAAGGGATTAGGTTTTTTTTTGCTTTATCTTCACCACAGGAGATAGCAGGAATAAAGTCGTGCCTGGCTGCTCGCCACCAGGCATCGAGAGGCTATTTCAACAAGGCGCCCCACTGCTCTACCCACGGGCAGGAAACCACTTCCGGTTCAGGTTGCTCGATCGCATCGATCTCCAGTACATCACCTACACGCGTCGCCCCCTGCTCTTGCAGCAAAGCATCAAAGGTACGCCCGGCACCGCAGAAGTTGTCATAGCTGCTATCGCCCAGTGCAATCAAGCCATAACGCAGCTCCGGCTGATAGCCCACCTGGTCGCGGATAGCCTGGAACAGCGGTGCAATACTGTCAGGCAAGTCCCCTTGCCCGGTGGTGGAAGTCACGACCAGCGCATAATGCTGGCGGTAAAACTGCCACTCTGCCAGCGTCCCTTCCTCAAACACTTTGGCCTCATGGCCCTGTTGTTGCAGGATATTTTCTGCCTCTTCCGCCACTAACAAAGAGTTACCGTAGACCGTTCCAACGAAAATGCCGACCTGAGCCATCGTTGCTGCTCCCTTATGACCGTTAAAAAATGATTAGCTATCCTGACCGCTAGCCTGCTGAAACTCAAGTTCTGGCAGCACGTTATGCCAGCCAAATTGTGACATGACACCTTGCCAATCCGCTTCCCAGGGCGCGGAAATATGCAGCGGTTGGCCGCTCACCGGATGAGTAAGTTGAACATGGCTGGCGTGTAACATCAGGCGTGAACAACCAAAATGTTCGGCCATCCCACGGTTTTGCCGCAAATCACCGTGAGCGGTATCACCAATAATCGGATGGCGCAGATGCACCATATGACGGCGCAGCTGATGCTTACGCCCAGTCTCTGGTTTCAGCTCAACCAGGCTATAGCGCGAGGTGTCATAGCGGCCAATCGAAACCGGCATCTCTACCGTTGCCAAGGGTTGATAATGGCTTACCGCCGGTTTTGGACCTTTGTCCGGGGTGGCATGTTTATCCGCCAACTTATCCAGCTCTTCCGTCAGCGCATAATCAACGGTGCCCCCCTCTAAAACATAGCCCCGCACCACCGCGTGATAGGTTTTCTGTACCTGATGCAGTTCAAACTGTTGCGACAATAACCGAGCCACATCGCTGGACAACGCCATCAGCAATACACCGGAAGTAGGACGATCCAGACGGTGTACGGTAAATACGTGCTGGCCAATCTGATCGCGCACGGTTTGCATTACAAACCTCGTCTCGTGACGATCCAGCCAGCTACGATGCACCAGCCAACCTGAGGGTTTGTTAACGGCGATCAGATGTTCGTCCTGGTACAACACCTTCATAGAGTGATTTTTTCCATAGATTAATCATGCATTTTATCTCCTCCCCCCTGCAAGCTGCAGCCTGCTGGCCAGTTTGCAGGGGGAGAAAATAGGTAATTGATTGATTCTATCGTCAAACATAAATAATGACGAAACGAAAATCCCGTTTGGCGCTCTCGTTTTTGCCCCACGGGTCAGTAGTGCCTACACTGTACAAAAAGTAGCAAGGAGAGATAACATTGAATTGGAATATAACGCTTTTGATAACCCCCCTTTTACTGTCTATGTGCGGCATTCTGTTTTCACCCCAGTTGGCAATGGCCTGTACTCGCGCGGTCTACCACGGCGAAGATAACCTGGTGATCACCGGCCGCACTATGGACTGGAAAGAACAGTTGCACTCTGACCTGTGGATTTTCCCACAAGGAATGGAGCGCAGTGGTAATGCAGGCAGCAACTCAATCAAATGGACATCCAAATACGGCAGCGTCGTGACTTCCGCCTATGGTGTTGCAACCACCGATGGGATGAATGAAAAAGGCCTGGTAGCCAATATGTTGTGGTTGGTTGAATCTCAATACCCGGCATTCGATGGCCAGCAGCCAACCTTATCATTGGCAGCATGGGCACAGTATGCATTGGATAATTTCGCCACGGTGCAAGAAGCGGTTAACGCACTGGAAAAGGCTCCTTTTATCGTTCTGACCGGCGGCGTACCTGGCCAGGAACGTTTGGCCTCCCTTCACTTGTCGTTGTCCGATGCCAGTGGGGACAGTGCTATTTTCGAATACATTAACGGCAAATTAGTGATTCACCATAGCCGTGACTATCAGGTCCTGACCAATTCCCCTACCTTCGAGCAGCAGTTGGCCATCACCAAGTACTGGCAAGGGATTGGGGGTAACGTCATGCTGCCTGGCACAAACCGTGCTGCCGACCGTTTTGTACGCGCACAGTTTTATATCAACGCTATCCCGAAATATCATCAGGCCAGGCTGGCAGCCTCTAGCGTGCTGAGCGTTATGCGCAATGTTTCTGTGCCCTTTGGCATCACGACCCCTGAAGAACCCAATATTTCTTCCACTCGCTGGCGCACCTTGGCCGATCAAAAGAACAAGCTGTACTACTTTGAATCGGCACTGGGCAGCAGTACTTTTTGGGTAGACCTGAAACGGGTCGACTTTGCTGCTGGCGCTCCGGTTAAAAAGCTGGCGCTGGGTAAAGATGAGATGGCAGATTTTACCGGTGAGGTTTCCGCTGAGTTTAAAACCAGCCCTCCCTTTGAGTTCCTTGCTGCCGACGTCATAGATAACGCCTGAGCCCGATCGATGTTGACTGGTGGCTCCCCGCCACCAGCCCTCATTTTGTATTCATCAGTCAAGAATACTTATTCAGTCACATTCTCACACAAATTGACTAAAATTTAATCATTTGTGCATTTGCTAAGTTCCTTCCTCCTGTTACGCTGATGTTCACTCTTCAAACTCTGGACCATTGTGGCTTATCGATAAAATAGAGTAGATCTGAACGCTCCAGGTAAACACCGATATGGCATTAAAATAACCGGCAGAAAAAAAAGAACACCATAACAGGGAGAGAAAAACATGAGCGTTGAACGAGAATATTTGTTGCCAGCGATCTGGGTACGTGAACACCTGGTCCAGGTCCCGCTGAATTGGTTCGATAACAAGGATACCCGCACCATTGAGATCTTTGCCCGTGAGTTGGTTGACCCGTTACGCCGTGATGAACAACTCCCTTGCCTGCTGTTTTTACAAGGTGGTCCCGGAGGAAAAAGCCCACGCCCTACGGCACGCAGCAGTTGGATTGCCGAAGCCCTCAAAAGTTATCGGGTGATCCTGCTCGATCAGCGTGGCACCGGGCGCAGTAGCCGAATTGAAGGCAAGAGTCTGGCCGGGCTAACCGCCCACCAGGCAGCAGATTACCTGGCCTGCTTCCGCGCCGACTCGATAGTGAGCGATGCCGAATATCTGCGTAAAAACTGCTTTGGCGATCGCCCGTGGAGCACGCTAGGGCAAAGCTATGGCGGCTTTATCACGCTGACCTATCTTTCTCAGGCTCCAGAAGGCCTACACTGCTGCTTTATGACCGGCGGCCTGGCCAGCCTGCAGCCCGATGCCGATGAAGTCTACGCTCATACCTATCCGCAGGTGATCGCCAAAAATCGCATCTTCTATAAGCGTTACCCACATCTGGAGCCGTTGCTTGGCCAGATTGCCGACAAGTTGGAGCAGGAAGAAGTGTTGTTGCCCGATGGCGACCGGCTGACCGTACGCCGCCTGCAAAGCCTGGGGATCGATCTTGGCATGAGTGAAGGTTACGAGCGGCTACTTTGGCTGTTTGACGAAGCCTTTAACCCAGACGGTGAATTCAGCGACACCTTCCTGTCGCAGGTGATGGCGTTGACCAGTTACGCGGAGAATCCGCTGTTTGCCGCGCTGCATGAAAGTATTTACGCGCAGGATAAGGCCACCAACTGGGCCGCCGAACGGCAACGGGGCAACTTCAATGCTTTCGCCGAGGATCGGCGTCCGCTCTACCTGACCGGGGAAATGATCTATCCCTGGATGTTCACCGAGATCGCCGCTCTGCGCCCCTTCAATGAGCCCGCCAAGCTGCTGGCCGATCGCCGCGTGTGGTCACCGCTGTATAACAGCGATCGCCTGCTCGACAATCAGGTACCGGTATTTGCCGCCATTTATTTCAGCGATATGTATGTCGATTTGAAGCTCTCGCTGGCGACGGCGCAACAGGTGGGTAATTTGACGCCGTGGATCACCAACGAGTATGAGCATAACGGCTTACGCGTTGGTAATGTTTTTGGTCATTTGCAGACAATGGCGCAGAAAGCGGGCATTTACGCCCCCTCATCCCAATCCTCTTTCGCAAGGATAGCGAGCTGATGGGCCCTGCTCTTTTGCAAGTAAAGCGATAATCTCAAGCAAACTCTAAAGCTGTTTTGGAAGTAGAAGCAAACTCAATAACCTTCTTTATCCAAGGTAAGTCACTACCATTTCAAACACGCTCGATCTGTCCCCTCTCCCTGTGGGAGAGGGTTAGGGTGAGGGGAGAGGTATCTTAGTTCACCAACTCAATGGTGATCAGGCGGCTATCGGCCCGCCCATGATCGTCCACCGCCCGAATGCGATACTGGCCATTGTTGACTGGCCGCCAATCGATGGCGGTTTTACTGGCGCTGCTGCCTAGATAAATATCATCGACAAACCAATACACCGTTTTACTGTCCGCGTCCGTCACCGCATTGAAGGAGATTTTGTCACGCCCCTGTTGAGATTGCCGCAAGGTATAGGTGGTATTTTTCAGCGGCGAGGTAATGCGCGGCGGGCTGCCACCGATCGCCACCGCATTATCCTTGCAATGGTTTACCGGCGGAGCCCGCTTGGGTAATCCAGCCTGCGCAAACACGTTAGCCAGATCGGAAGGCCAGAACTCAAACACTTCGGTACGGGTTTGTGTTTCATCATACGGCGGGCAGGCCACCTCACCGCTGTTAATATCCAGCACCACCGGACGATAGACGGTATCGACCTTGA
The DNA here is from genome assembly GCF_015673035.1 of Serratia sp. Res13-Sevr-LER1-36-b. Taxonomy (NCBI): domain Bacteria; kingdom Pseudomonadati; phylum Pseudomonadota; class Gammaproteobacteria; order Enterobacterales; family Yersiniaceae; genus Serratia; species Serratia sp. Res13-Sevr-LER1-36-b. The sequence goes on from NZ_JADACK010000044.1 coordinate 51,878, forward strand.
TCGGCGACTTGCCGGGGATAAACCAGGTTTTGCCTTTCTGCTGGCACCATTGCGTTGGCAGGTTGCCGCTGGCCAGGCAAATATCCACCCGCTTCAACTGTTTCGGGAAGGGGTGTTTCGGCTCCTGCAAGGCCGGATAGCTGGCGTTAATGCTGTCGATAATATTGAAAAATAGCGGGGCTGCCGCATCGGCCCCCACAAACACGTTGTTGCCTCTGCTGTCAAAATTCCCTTCCCATACCACCAGCACGTAAGGCCCGAAGATCCCGACGCTCCAGGCATCGCGGAAGCCCCAGGAGGTCCCGGTTTTCCAATAGACCGGCAGGGATGACGAGCGTTGTGCCAAAGTGTCACCAGGCCGGCGGTGCTGGCGCAACATATCCAGCGTAGTGAAGCTGGCTTCTTCACTAATCAAACGGATTGGTGGCGGATAGGCATCACTCTTTTGCATCCGTAATGGGCGCAATGCGCCCCGGTTGGCCAACAGCGCATACAGCTTCGCCAGTTCCTGGGCTGTGATTTCACCGCCCCCCAACACCAGCGACAACCCATAATGGTTTTCACTGGCCAGGTTGGCGATGCCGGACAGGCTTAAAAACTGATAAAACGTCGGCTGCCGTAGCTGGGAGGCCACGTACACCGCTGGAATATTACGGCTGAAATTCAACGCGTCTGTCGCCGTTACCGGCCCCAGGAAACGTCGGTCAAAGTTTTCTGGCGCATAGGCGCCAAAGGACGAAGGCACGTCCTTGAGGATGGTCATCGGATGCAGCACGCCCTGCTCCATCCCCAAGGCATAAATAAAGGGCTTGAGAGTCGATCCTGGGGAGCGCTTGGCATTGGTCCCGTTCACCTGCCCCTGGATCTCGCGATTGTAATAATCGGCAGAGCCCACCAGCGCCCTTATCCCCATATCACGGCTGTCCACTAACAGCACCGAGGCATTATGGATCCCCCGGCTCTGGTTACGGACAATAAACGCGTTCACCTGCCTTTCGATCAGCCGCTGGAGCCCGGCATCCAACGTGGTATCTACACGGGTATCCAACTGCACTAACTGCTGGGTCTGTTGGCGCAACTGTTCGATAAAGTGTGGAGCAATGTACGGCATCCGTTCTGGCTGGCGCAGTGCCAAAGGGAGTTGAAACAGGGCACGCTGACTGCTGTCGGTGCTATACACACCTTGCCAGCGTTGAAACAGGCGGTTACGGGCCTGCGTCAGGGCTTGCCCCAACACGCCGGTTTTAGGGTCGATACGATAGCTGGGTGACTGCGGCAACACCGAGAGCGTCAGCGCCTCCGGCAAGGTGAGATCCTGCGGTGCCTTGGCAAAATAGATCAGGCTGGCCGCACCGATGCTTTCAATATTGCGGCCATAGGGGGCGTAATTGAGATAGGCTTCCAGAATATCGTGCTTGGAATAGCTGAGTTCTAACTGAACGGCCCGCAGTACCTGCATCAGTTTACCGCCAGGTGTACGGGTATTCAGATGCCAATGCATGCGCGCCAACTGCATGGTGATGGTCGAACCGCCCTGCATTTTGCCACCGGCTACGTAGCTGCGCCAAAAGCCACGCAGCAGGCTGACGGGGTTAAATCCGGGGTTGTAATAGAACCAGCGATCTTCATGCAGCAAAATACCCTGCACCGCCAACGGCGAAATCTTTTCCAGCGGCGTCCACAGGCGATAGCGATCGTCATTGGCTAACGTGAGGCGCATCAGCGTCCCGTGGCGATCGTAGTAAACCGTGGAGAAGGGCACGCCCTGCGAAAGAGGAGGATGCGGCCACAGCCGCGCTCCTACCAGGCCCAGCGCCAGCAGAAATACCGCCATCAAGATATTTTGCAGCCAGCGTTTTGCCACAGCAGATGCAGGAAGGATTCTCATGGAGTCTCGGTACCCACGAACCCCGCAGCTCAACGCTGCGGGGTATCGCGATGGCTTATTGACTTTCCGCCGGTACAACCACCAGTTTACCGCTGCTGGCAGACATGGCCTGCACTTCACGATCGTACATGGCTTCACCATAAGCCGGAGGGATCACAAAGCTACCGGTGTTGGTTGCTTTAATCTGGTAGACAAACTCCTGCACGTCGGTGCTGGCGCTACCATAGATGATCACTCGGTCTTCACGGATATCGCTGTAATCAGGAGCCCAAGTGGAACCCGAGGCTGCCAGTGGCGACTGCCACCCGGCGTCCGTATTCTCGTTGGCTTCACCGTCTTCACCGGTCGATTCTGGCTCTGGTGCCGTTTGCTGCACCACTTCAAATCCGCCAGGCAGCAGATCGACAATCGCCAGGTTGCTCTGCCCTTCTTTCGAATTGGCGCGGATTTTCAGATGAACGTTGATCTTCTGCCCCAACGTTACCTGAGTCACAGGTTTACCCTGTTCATCGGTGTAATCACGGGTAATTTCCAAACCGCGAGCAATGGCTTTCTGTGGAGCAGCCAGATCGTAACCAGCCTGAGTGACCACATACCAGGCCGGAGCGTCGGCGCTGTTGGTAAAGCGAATAGCCTTGGACTCGGCGGTAAACTGACCTTTGGCAAACAGCCCTATCATCTCTGAAATCACCTGCGGATCGACGTTACCTTGCTTGCCAAGCTGCGCAATCGTCAGCGAATCTGTGGCATTGGCCTGCGCCGCCACCTGAGCCGAGTAGCTTTCCAGCGCCAGGATACTCATCGCCGAAGAATAGGTGGTGTAGCGCTCTTCTTTCAACGCCTTGACCATGTTCTCCAGCACCTGCGGAGGGATGGAAGAGACCTTCTCCGGGAAGTGACGAGCGATCAGATACAGACGCGTCGCGTCCTGCACCAGCGGATCGAAGTAATTCTGCGTCCACCAGCCTTTGTCATAGGCTTTGCTCAGTTGCTTCCAGCTAGGCTGCAACAAGGCATTAGCCTCATCGTCCATTTTCAGCAGACGGTAAGACGATGCCAGATACAGGGCGCTCAGATCGGTTTTCCAGCTGTCTGGATACAGTTTCTGCAACGTATCCTGCACCGAGGCCAGCGAGTTGGTGGTAATTTCGCCCTGCAAGGTCAGCAGGTAGACCGCCCAGGTACGCAGACGCAGATGATACATATCATCATAACGGTTGGCTGCCAGCTCACGCAGCGCGCCGTTGGCATCTTCCAGCATCCCTACCGGCAAGGCATAACCCGCCGCTTTGGCTTCCAGCAGGTATTGCACCACGTATGGCGTGACGAAAGGATCGGTCTCCGGCGATGAACGCCAGGCACCAATGGCCCCGCTGTCGTTCTGGCGGGAACGCAGTACGCCGAGCAGGTTTTTCAGCTGTTTGCTGACTTCGGCCTGGCTCAGGCTGCTTTTCATTTCCGGATGCTGGCTTTGCATGATCAGCGGAATGGAACGGCTGACGATCTGCTCAGAACAGTAATACGGATAATCCGCCAGATACTGCGCCAGGCCGTTGGTCAGCACCAACGGGGAGTGAGAGACCGCCGCGCTACGCTGCGCATAGGCATCAAACATCTGCCGCAGATTATCAATATTCTGGCTACTGCCGCTCATGCGGCCCATCACCGTCTGGGTGCGGTAAGGCATTGCCGGACGTACCGAGGTGCTAATGGTACGGCGGCTGGTTTTATCACCATAACGCGCATCAAACACCAGCGGAGCATCACCCAGTGCCGCCTTGGCACGCAGGCGGAAGTTGATCACGCCTTCACGCTTCTCCGCCAATGACAGGCTTTGCTCGGCCTTACCCACCACTTCCAACTGCGGCGGTGGCGTCAACTGCACGGCGATCGCCACAGATTTACCGTTCAACCCTTCGAGATTATTGCTAACCCCTACGCTGACATCAAACTCATCCCCCGGAGCCACCATATAAGGCACGTTCGGCGTCATGATGAAGTTGTCACGTACCGTCGCGGAGGTTTGGGCCTTGCCAATTTTGCTTGGCGTAACCGAAATGGCCATCACGCGGATCTTGCCGTTGAAGTAATCCGGCACTGGATAGGTAAACTGCTTCTCGCCGTTGACTTCGGTAATGCCAGACCAGTAGGCCACCGGCTTGTCGCGCTTGCGTTTGAACGGATTCAGGTTGAGATCCAGCCCTTCACCCGCATCACCGCCCGGTGCCGCCGAAAGCGCCATCAGCTTGCTGAATTCCGGCAGGATCAGATCGAGGATCTGCGAGCTTTCCACGCTCAGCTCACGCTTACGGAAGAAGTACTCCAGCGGATCTTTCAGGCGGTAACGCGCTACCTGCAAGATCCCTTCATCTACGGCAAACAGTGCCACCTGCTGAGGACCATCGGTTTTCACCGTCATCGTCAGGTTTTCACCCGGCTTAATTACCTCAGGTGTTACTATTTCCAGGCCGTTTTGCCGGGCTTTGGTGCTGATTTTAAACGGCATGACGCCATAGCTCAGCGGGCTCATAAAGATCTCGCTGGAGTTCACGTCGCGCACAAACTGCACGTTGATATAACCGTTGCCTTCCATCCCGGCCGGAACCCGGATTTTCTGCACCGAGCTGGTAGTGTCGGTGTGGAACCACTGCCAGGCATAGACACGGTCTTTTTCGATGGTGATCAAACCGCTGCCGGTATAAGGCGCGTTGATCGCCACTTCAATTTCTTCACCCGGCTGATATTCCGCCTGATTCAGTTTCAGCTTCAGTTCGGCATTGCGATCCAGCGAACGGCTGAGGTTGGCATTGCCCGCCACGCTATAGGCGATACGGTTGAGCACCTTGCCCTGTGCATCTTCGATCACCAGGACGAAGTCACCCGGGGTGTCGGTTGCCAAGGTCAGATCGGTGCCCTGCTCGCTCAGCGCCAACGGCTGCTCGGACAACTGCACCTCTTTCATTTTCGACTGGTATTTATAAACGCCAGAATCCTGCTTGGTCAGCACCGAGATGTATTTCTGCTCGATCAACACCTGCTTCAGATCGGCGAGCGCAATCTGTTTCAGAGCAGGATCGACGGCAATCACGTTCAGATTTCGCGCCGAACCCCGGTTGATGTAGCCTAAATCACCGTCTGGCTTCACGCCCACCAGATAGTCATACGGCGATACCAATACACGAGCGGTGGCGGCAACGGAACGTCCACCGCCGGCCACAAAGGCTTCCGACAGCAGTTGCAGCTGATAGGTGGCATCGGCATAGGACTTCAGGTCCAGCGGAATGTTCGCCACGCCCTGCTCGTTGGTAGTGCGGTCTTCCAATTCAGTTTCAAAACCGTCGCTATTCTGGCGGTTCTCAAAGAAGGCGTAATCCGGGAAGCGATCAAAGCTTGGGTACATCGGGCGCAGCGTCAGCTTCGAGGTAACTCGGCGATCCTGAGCAGGTGTGCCAAACAGGTTCTGCACATCGATGTTCGCCTGCAGCTCAGAAGGTTTTACCCACCCTTGCTGCCGGTTCGGCGTCAACTCCAGCTTCACCTTCAGTTGGTCTGGCTCAAACTCTTTCACGTTGACCGCGGTATGGCCGAGCAAGGTCGAAGTGTCGTTATTTTTGCCAATCAGATACAGGTAGACGTTCCACTCACCCGTTGGCGAGTTCTCATCTGTGGTGTAACTCAACTCATTGAAACCGCTGCCACCGAGAGTCAGCGGCACCGTCGTCATAAGTTTGTCACGCGGATCGCGGATCTCGGCACGCACTGGTACGCCAGCCAGGGCAACGCCCCAATCGGCCGCACGGGTAATCAGACCAATATTGAAGGTATCGCCCGGACGGTACACGCCACGATCGGAGAACAGGTAACTGCTCAGGGTGCGTGGATCGATCGGAGTTTCTTCGCCTTCAATATCAAAGCGGGAGAAATCCAGCCCGCGGTCGTTGTAGCGGGTGGTCGGCAAGAAGGAGACATCGCCCTCTTTTTCCACCAGGAACATCACTGGCTCGCGTTCGTTGGTATACACGTCCAACGATGGGAAACGCACGTGCCCATTGGCATCGGTCACCTGGCTAAGCAGCGTCACGCCGTTTTTGGCGATCACCGAAACCTTGGCGTTACCGACTGGCGCACCGCTGTGGATAGATTGGACAAACACATCACGCGTTTTATCCTGTGAACGTTTGGCAATGATGCCCAGATCGGTTACGACAACAAAGCGCGAATCCCCCACGCTAGGTGAATCATCCCCTTCTTGCTCGCCCTGATCGCCTTCATCCTCTGCGGCCTGCGTCTTTTTCTTTTCTGGCTGCCATTCCGACAGCGTCAGCAGGAACACGCCGCGATGGGAATCCGTGCTGGTGGACAGGTAACGTGAGAGATCGATGCCCTTATAGCTCACTTCACCCGGTTGATCGTTGTTGATGACCGTTTGATATTTAAAGTGTTCGGTAAAATATTCATCGTTAAGCTGGTTGAACTGGGCCGAAGAGTATTCGCTGCTTTTGAATGAGACGATATGTTGCAGCTGGCTTGGGATCACCCGCTTGATATCGAGACGCAGGCCGGGCACGTTACGCGCCGCCACGCTGATTTGCTTGTCACCATTCACCGACAGCAGAGAACCCTGTGACATAAACTGCAAGGTTTTCGGGAAGTCTGGTACTTCGACGATACGGTAGACCTTCTCCGGCATTTTATAGCCGCCCGAAGAGGTCATCAGGTTAGTGATTTCCAGCAGCATAAAGCGGTGAGCCGGTGCGTCAAACTTGAAGCTGAACTGCGGTTGATAGGTCTCTTCCGCTTCATTCAGGGTCAGCGTCAGCGGCGTAGACTGGGCCATTACGCTGTTTTCGATGCTCTCGGTCCCGCCCCACTGATAAAAATCGTCCGGTTCGTTACTGGCTTCGGAATCGTTAGGATTATGCTGCGGCAACAGCCAGGCCTTGACCGCACGCCCGGCATCTTTGTCTTTGATCGCGTCGCTGAAGGCGACGATCAGCGCACGCTGGCCTTTGCTGCCATCGCTATCGACCACCTGGGCGCTAGCATCCTTCACCGTGAGGCTATACAGAGTTGGCACCGACACCCAGCTGTCTTTCGATTGAGAGATTTCATTGGCAGACACCACCGACTTGATGCCCTTGCCCAGTACCAGATGCACTTTACCACCGTGATCCAGCGCTTTCAGCGGTTCAGAATGCACCCAGGCGTTCAGCTTCTTGGCATCGTAGACCAGGGAAAAATTGAGTTTCTTCTCAGATTTGGCGTTGGCTTCGATCAACCCCATGGCGATCTGCTTTTCAAAGCTGGCCACGTCCACTGGCGCATTGAATTTGACGTTGAAGATAGCGCTGCGCTTTTGCGGATCTTGTGGGTCTTGAAAATACTCAGCTTGCCCAAGTTGATAGTCAAAAGCCGGGGCACTAAAGCTGTAGTTGGTATTGGCGAGTTTAATCTGCGGGGCCAGCAACACGGCGGGCTCGAGCTTAACCTCATATTTGCTGCCCATCGGCAATGGGTTTTTCGGCGTGAAGACCAGGGTCCAGGCATTATTCCATTTCCACTGCCCTTCAAGGGCCGGGCTGATGGAGATACCTTTTTCCACGGCCTTGCCGGCATCGGTCAAGGGTGCCACGGAGTTTCTAAAGGTGAGGGTGACCTGCTGCGGCGCAGATTTCTGCACGGCATAGTTAACCGGCTCAGGATCGGATACCCGCACGCTGGTTTCCTGATACACCATCGGTGCCGGTTCAATCGGCTGTGGCCGATTCAGCCACCATTGCCATCCGTAGAAGGCACCACCCGCGGCGCACAACAGCACCAGCAACGACAGGCTAATGGCTTTGGGATATTTGTCTACCCCGCCTTCCAGCCGCAGGAAGCCACGCTTCACACCGCCAGATACCGCTGCCCACCAGGCAGGTGCATTCCAGTTCAGGTTGCCCACCACCGGCTTGAACAGCCGCCCCAACAGGCCAAAAATCAGGGCCAACAGGCGGAACAGGCCTTTGATCAACGTAAAAGGCAAACGGAGGATAAACTTCAGCAAATCCATGATTGCAGCACCTTTTTATTCCTTGAAAGACACCCAGAGACAAGGTTCCCGACGGCGGAACCTAAGCAGCTAACAGCCCGCACCAATTCCAGAAATCAGTGACAACACCAATACAATAAGAAGAATGGTCATGATCACGCCAAAAGCAAACATGGCAATTTGAAAAGCCAGCGTACCAATACCGAGCATTACCGCAGCAGAAACCGCGCGCGGGTTTTCCTTACACGCCCCAGCAATAGCGCCCAGGATCACGGCCCCCACCGCCAATACGGCAGTGACGATCTTCAATATTCGATCGGCATCATACTGAGGCCGCGAGACCTTTTCGGGGATTTGATGGCCAGCCAATGAGGCCAACAGTGATTCTTTGATAGCCACCGCTTTGCCCGCAACGAGGCTTTCCAACGTCTGCTGAGGGGCAAATGGCCCGGCATAGAAATGCACCATCGCCAATAACAGCGCCAAACCGCCTAGCGCGATCCCCGACCAACCGAATATATTTTGTCTGAGCAAGCGAAACCCTCCCTGGTGACTCGCGATAATGTGCACATTATCTACTAGTTCCACACGGCGGTGGAAACACTATTGTAGCCATACCGCGTGAATTGCGCATTACCACGCATAAATCGGAAATTGCTGATCAAACGCAACGAGTTCACAACAGATAGGCTAAGCGGGCGCAGCATGCGGCGGCGCCCTACGGTCGAACATACAGCGCGATTACAGCTCGATATTGAGCAGTGAATCCAACTGCTGTAGCAGCAACAGCAGCGGCAGGCAGTTCGGCTGTTTATCTTTTAGCGCTTCTTCAAAATAGGGGGTGATGGCAAAACGCGTTGGTAGTGGCGCATTGGCATCGAGCAGCGCATGCATCCTTGGCAACAGTATCCACTGCAACCACTCTTCGGCCTGCATGCTGTCGATGCAAAAAGGTTCCGTGCTGGCAAAAGCCTCGGCTTCCGGCGGCGTCAACTGCCACAACGCCAAATCCCGCATGGACTGTTCAATCGCCTGTAAATTGTGGCGAACCTGGTTGGATATACTCATCGACATTCCCGAACAATTTAAGCATGTTAATCAGCCTACGGCTGCAAGCCGCAAAGCATAACATTTAAGCCCAAAGCACCCAATTTTATCTGGTGGCGCCACGCCTGGCACGGCACAATACGCGCACCCAAAAATCACTCATGATAAAAGACATGCCCGCAACATCACTCAATAAAAATCACGCTACGCCCGGTAAAGCCATGCTGGCTTCGGTTACCGGATATGCTATGGACGGCTTCGATCTGTTGATACTCGGCTTTATGCTGCCGGTGATCACCACTGAACTGGGTCTCACCTCATCACAAGCCGGTTCGCTGGTGACCTGGACATTGATCGGCGCAGTGATTGGCGGCGTGATCTTCGGCCATCTCAGCGACCGTTTTGGCCGCATCCGCGTGTTGACCATCACTATCCTGATGTTTTCGCTGTTTACCGGCCTATGCGCCGTTGCGGTCGGTTACTGGGACTTGCTTGCCTATCGCACCCTGGCCGGGATTGGACTGGGTGGCGAATTCGGTATTGGCATGGCGTTGATCGCCGAAGCCTGGCCCGCTGAGAAGCGTAACCGTGCCTCAGCCTATGTGGGCATGGGTTGGCAGCTCGGCGTGCTTGCCGCAGCCTTCCTCACCCCGCTGTTGTTACCTTATATCGGCTGGCGTGGCATGTTCCTGGTGGGCCTGCTGCCGGCGCTGGTTTCCTTCCTTATTCGCCGAACCATGGGCGAACCCAAAGAGTTTACGCAGCAAAAAACCAGTGAACAGCAACTCTCCTTTACTCAACGATTAAAGCTGCTATTTAAAGATCGCGCCACCAGCAAGGCCAGCCTGGGGATCTTTATCCTCTGCTCGGTGCAGAACTTTGGCTATTACGGGCTGATGATCTGGATGCCGACCTATCTGGCCAAAAACTTTGGCTTCTCGCTGACCAAATCCGGCGTCTGGACAGGGGTCACGGTGATTGGTATGACCTTCGGTATCTGGCTGTTCGGCGTATTGGCCGACCGCTTTCCCCGTTGGATCATCTTTGTCATTTATCAGGTTGGTGCCGTGGTGATGGTCATAAGCTATGCGCAGCTCACCGATCCCACGCTGATGCTGTTTGCGGGTGCACTGATGGGGGTGTTTGTTAACGGGATGATTGGTGGCTACGGCGCGCTGATTTCTGACACCTACCCGGTACAGGCTCGCGCCACAGCACAGAATATCCTGTTCAACCTGGGCCGCGGCGTTGGTGGGCTAGGGCCATTGGTGATCGGTGCGCTGGTCACTCAGGTTTCCTTTACCGCCGCGATCAGCCTGCTGGCTGCTATCTACCTGTTGGATATTTTCGCCACGCTGTTCCTGCTACCGAAGAAACAAAGCACGGGCGATACGTTGGGGGCAATCGGGTAAACCTTGAGGGGGAAGCCAGGCAGGATTTGCTGTCTGGCCTTTGCTCCAGACAAAAAGTTGGGGGCACTGCGTTAACAGTGCCCCCGGTTCGTTTTATAGCTAATCCCGCTACAAGTGTGCTCCCTGCTCAATCCCTGAAAACTTTTCCTTTCGGCCATCCTGACCAAAACAATCCTTCGCAAAATCCTCTAGCATCATCCTGACGCGGTTCCTCGGCCTTCCTGACCCACCAACAATCCTGTGCTGGCTCTCTATCTCCGTCCTGGAGGTGTCCTTGGTTTCAATCCTGAAACATCCTGTGTATCATCCTGATACCAATCCTTTTCACTCTTCCTGAGTGCATCCCTTTCTTCTTCCTGAAGCTGCATCATCCTGACGCTTTCCTGCTCCATCCGGCTTCCTTCCGGTAGACATAAGATCGCTTATTTCCTTTCCGTTAACAAGGGCATGTAGAACGGATTACAGTAAATTTGACTTAACCTACATCGTCTAAAAAACATAACAAACTGATATATATAACTAATAATTAAAAAATGGCTAACTAAAATGAAAAATTAAAAGCGATCTCTCACAGCTTTTGTAAGAGATCTCGCACACGCACTAAAGGCAAATTAGCCAATTACTTAACTCTGGGGCGTAAAGCATTGAGAAAATCCCCCAAACAAGCGGCTAATAGCGTGCGTTTTTTGCTGCCAAATTGCTCAAGCAGCACGTTGCCGCTGACATTACACAGCGACACCACCGTCATTTCCGATTCTGTGGTTGCCAGGAATAACGTAGGCGAGAGCTTAAGGCGTTTTTGCGTCACCAGATGCCCAATCAGATTCTCCTGCAGGCGAATAAAGTCGTCTTCACTCCAGACCTGCAATAGCGTCAACGAATGCTCGCCAAACTGCGCACTCATATCCCCGGCATATTGTTGGGTATAGAAGGTGTGGATATCCGGCTGCAGTTGCAGTTCCAGCGCCTGCTCCACCTTTTCCAGGCTAGCCGCTGGCGTAAAAGGCTGCGGCAGCCACAGCACCGTATCATCGCGATTTTCGACAATACAGGGGGAAGCCACGCCGTACAGTTCCTGGCTAGCCGGGGCATGGCCGTACTGCTGCTGCCATTCGTCAACATAGCGCTGGGTAAATTCACGCAGGGCGTGCGATACATCATGGTCCATATTTTTTCTCGCATACGGTAAACTGGTGCCTATTGTACCTATCTCACACCAAGGTGACAGCTCATGTCCTCCTATCAAGATCATCAGGCTCTGGCGGCACTGACGCTGGGCAAACCAACCGCATACCGTGACAGCTACGATGCCTCACTGCTACAAGCGGTTCCTCGCAGTATGAACCGGGAGCCGCTGGGGCTTTATCCCGATAACCTGCCGTTCCACGGTGCCGATATCTGGACGCTGTATGAACTTTCCTGGCTCAATGCCAAGGGGCTGCCGCAGGTCGCGGTGGGAGAAATCAGCCTGAATGCCAACAGCGTCAACCTGATCGAGTCCAAAAGCTTCAAGCTCTATCTCAACAGCTTTAACCAAACCCACTTCCCGGACTGGGAAGCGGTACGCTCTACGCTACAACGCGATCTCGCCGCCTGCGCGCAAGGGGATGTCAGCGTGAGCCTGTTCAGCGTCGATCGGCTTGAAGGCAGCCCAATCGCCCGGTTGGAGGGCGAATGCCTTGACCACCAAGACATCAGCATTGATAACTACGAGTTCGATACGGGCTACCTAGAAGGCGCAGCCGGTAGCCAAGTCGTAGAGGAAACGCTGGTCAGCCATCTGCTGAAGTCCAACTGTCTGATCACCAACCAGCCTGATTGGGGCTCGGTGCAAATCCGCTATCGCGGCCCGCAGATCAACCGTGAAGCCCTGCTGCGCTATCTGGTTTCGTTCCGCCATCACAACGAATTCCATGAACAATGCGTTGAGCGGATCTTTAACGATCTGCTGCGTTTCTGCCAGCCGCAACAATTGAGCGTTTATGCCCGCTATACTCGGCGCGGTGGTCTGGATATCAACCCTTGGCGCAGCAATGTGGCCTTCGAACCGGCGCATGGCCGTCTGGCCCGCCAATAATGCTCAACAACTGAGCTAACAGGCGGTTTGTATTGGTAAAAATCCGGAGACGGCGGTAAGGTTAAATCAAGAGTGCCCGCTTTTTGCTCAGGCATTCCAGTAGGCAATACAAAATTCTTACCGCAGTGCACAGAGACAGGTAAGGATTATTATCGCCCTATTTATGGGCGCAAAGGAGTTACCTTGATTACACATATCAGCCCACTTGGCGCTATGGATTTGTTGTCGCAGCTGGAAGTTGACATGCTGAAGCGTACCGCCAGCAGCGACCTGTACCGTTTGTTCCGCAACTGCTCCCTGGCGGTGTTAAACTCCGGCAGCCAGACCGACAACAGCAAACAGCTGCTATCGCGTTATGAAAACTTTGATATCAACGTGCTGCGCCGTGAACGCGGCGTAAAACTGGAGCTGGTGAACCCGCCAGAAGAGGCTTTCGTTGATGGCCGCATTATTCGTTCACTGCAGGCCAACCTGTTTGCGGTGCTGCGCGATATCCTGTTTGTCCACGGCCAAATTGACAGCGCCGGGCGTTTCCAACACCTGAATTCGGAAGACTCCATTCATATCACCAATCTGGTGTTCTCCATCCTGCGTAATGCCCGCACGCTTCACCTCGACGAAGACCCGAATATGGTAGTGTGCTGGGGTGGCCACTCGATCAATGAAAACGAATATCTTTATGCCCGTAAGGTCGGCAGCCAGTTGGGTCTGCGCGAGCTGAATATCTGTACCGGCTGTGGGCCAGGGGCGATGGAAGCGCCAATGAAAGGGGCCGCCGTCGGTCATGCGCAGCAGCGCTACCACAACAGCCGCTTTATCGGCATGACCGAGCCCTCTATCATTGCCGCCGAGCCGCCAAACCCACTGGTTAACGAGCTGGTGATCATGCCAGATATCGAAAAACGTCTGGAAGCCTTTGTGCGGATCGCACACGGCATCATCATTTTCCCTGGCGGGGTCGGTACTGCGGAAGAACTGCTTTATCTGCTGGGCATTCTGATGAACCCGGAAAACAGCGAACAGGTACTGCCGCTGATCCTCACCGGGCCGAAAGAAAGCGCCGATTATTTCCGCGTGCTGGACGAATTCATCATGAATACGCTGGGCGAGAAGGCCCGCCGTCACTACACCATCATCATCGACGATCCGGCCGAAGTGGCCCGTCAGATGAAAAAGGCCATGCCGCTGGTGAAAGAAAACCGCCGCAATACCGGTGATGCTTACAGCTTTAACTGGTCGATGCGCATTGCACCGGATCTGCAGCTCCCCTTCGAGCCAAGCCATGAAAACATGGCCAACCTCAACCTGTACCCGAATCAACCTGCAGAACAGTTGGCCGCGGCCCTGCGCCGTGCATTCTCGGGGATCGTGGCGGGTAACGTGAAGGAGAACGGCATTCATGCCATCGAACAGTTCGGCCCTTACAAGCTGCATGGCGATCCGTTGATGATGAAGCAGATGGACAACCTGTTGCAGGGCTTTGTCGCCCAGCACCGTATGAAGCTGCCGGGTACCGCCTACGTACCTTGCTACGAAATTGTAGCCTGATCATCACCTCTGGGCGGCGTCATAACCGCCCTTATTTTCTGACGTTGTTGCCTTACCTATGCCTATACATTTACTGATTGTCGATGCTTTGAACTTAATCCGCCGCATTCATGCGGTGCAAGGCTCCCCTTGTGTCAACGCTTGCAAGCATGCGCTACAGCAGTTGATTCAACACAGCCAGCCCACTCATGCCGTGGCGGTGTTCGACGAAGACGACCGTAGCGAGAGCTGGCGCCATCAGATTCTGCCCGATTACAAAGCCGGACGTTCGCCGATGCCGGAAAACCTGCATCAGGAGATGCCGCAGCTGCGCGAAGCGTTTGCCGAGCTTGGGGTGGCCAGTTGGCATTCTGCAGGCAATGAGGCGGACGATCTGGCTGCGACCCTGACGGCCAAAATTGCCGCTGGCGGGCACCAGGTGACGATTGTCTCTACCGACAAAGGCTACTGCCAACTACTGGCACCCAGCGTACAGATCCGTGACTACTTCCAGAAACGCTGGTTGGATATGCCGTTTGTGCAGCAAGAGTTTGGCGTGTTACCGCAACAGCTCACGGATTATTGGGGGCTGGCAGGCATTGGTAGCAGCAAGATCCCAGGCGTTGCCGGTATCGGGCCAAAAACGGCAGTATTGCTGCTGCAACAGATGGGGAGTCTGGATGGTCTGTATCAACACCTGGAGCAGGTGCCGGAGAAGTGGCACGGCAGGCTGTTAGAGCACCGCGAGCTGGCCTATATCAGCAAGCAGGTCGCCACCCTCCGTACCGATCTGACGCTGGATGGCAACCTACAACAGTTACGTTTGCCAACAAAGTAAGGGCGCTGCCAGCAGCAACGCCCATATGCCTTACTCCCGCTCGTCGCGGCGGCCAGGAATAGCTGACCACATGCGGCGCACGTGTACGGTGATCTCTTCACGATCGTGGTACAGCTGCTTGGCATGGATCTCTGCGCTAATCCCCTCGTTGGCCAAGGCTTCGTGGATACTTTGCAGGTTCTGCGCCACCTCTTCGTAGCGCTTCTTCATCGGCAGCTTCAGGTTAAAGATCGCCTCACGGCACCAGCCTTTGAGCAACCATTGGATCATCAGGCTGGTCACTTTTGCCGGTTTCTCCACCATATCGCACACCACCCAGTAGTTTTTGCTGGTGGTCGGTTCAAAGCGGAAGCCGTCGGCACGATGATGGGTCACCTGCCCGGTATCCATCAGGCTCTGTGCCATCGGGCCGTTGTCCACCGAATGCACCATCATGCTGCGTTTGACCAACTGATAGGTCCAACCGCCAGGGCAAGCCCCCAGATCGACCGCAAACATCCCGCTACCTAAACGCTCGTCCCATTCATCTGCCGGGATGAAAACGTGGAAAGCCTCTTCCAGCTTCAGCGTAGAACGGCTTGGTGCATCGGACGGGAACTTCAGCCGCGGGATCCCCATATAGAACGGGGAGTTATTGTTGCTGTAGGAATACCCCACGTAGCAACAACCCGGCGCGATAAAGAACACGTGAACCACTGGACGAGAGGGATTCTCACGCGCCATCAGCACTTTCTGCTCACGCAATGCACCGCGCAGCGGCACAGTCAGCTTGCGGCAGAACTTCAGCAGCTCTTTGCTTTCGTTGGTATCTGGCACTTCTACCCGTAATTCACCGCCGCGGTCGACCACGCCCATCAGCATGCCGACAATCGGTGAAACCCGATCTTCCGGCGGCAAATCACGCAGCAGTTCTCCCACCACCAACATCTGGCGGGCAAAGATCAGCTCACGGAACGGGATTTCTTTCGCCAGGCGATCGGCATCGTCCGGCTGATAGCATTCAAACAGCACATAGCCGCTGTTGTCTTTAACCCTGGCAAAGCCAAACACTTCCAACTGGGCGGCCTTGTCGGTAATTTCCGCCGCGCACTCTTTCTCAAAGCCTTGGCGGCAGTACAACGCGATCTTATTCATGGCGCTCGGCCTTTTTCCTCAGACGCAAAGCGCCAATCAACATCAATGCCCAACCGATCAGGAAGCAGGTCCCGCCTACTGGCGTGACATAAACCCAAACCTTTTGGTGAGACAGCGCCAGACAGTACAGGCTGCCGCTGAACAACACGGTGCCGAGCGCCAACAGCGCTCCGCTCCAGTAAAACCACAGGCTGACCCGACGCTGCATGGCAACAGCCAGCCCCAGGATAGCCAGAGTATGGAACCCCTGATAATCAAGCCCGGTGCGGATCCAGGCCATTTCATTGACCCCAAGCGCACTACTCAATACGTGCGCACCAAACGCGCCCAGAGCAACATAGACAAAACCACTGATAGCAGCAAAAATCAGCATAGAACGGCTACTCATCATTATTCACCTTAATCGAGATTAACCAGCCACAACGTCACCGCAGCCGGCCTTATTGTTCATAGCGAAAGCGGAACTTCTCCTGTTCGCTGGCCGCACGCGCCAAGATCCATTGGCGAAAGGCGGCTATTTTACCCAGTTCTGCCTGGCTGTCATGACATACCAGATAAAAAGCGTTTTTACTTACCAACACATCGTTAAACGGGCAGACCAGCCGACCGGCTTCGATCTCGGTTTGCGCCATCACGTTATTCACCAGCGCAATCCCCTGGCCGTGAACGGCCGCCTGAACCACCATGGCGCTATGGCTAAAGATCGGCCCTTGCTGCACGTTGATATGCTGTAACCCCAGTTGGCGGGTGTATGCCAGCCAGTCGCGGCGTGAAGTATCATGCAGAAGCGTATGATAAGCCAGATCGCCCGGCACTTTCAGTGCATGATCGCCCATTAACAGGCTGGGAGAACAAACCGGCAGCAGATATTCCGCATACAAACGCTCGGTGCGCACTCCCGGCCAGTTGCCACGGCCATAAAAGATCGCCACGTCAACATCATCCGCCAGCTTTTCTTCTTCGCGGTCAATAGCCTGGATGCGCACATCGATCCCCGGATAAGCTGAGTTAAAGCTGGAAAGACGTGGCACCAGCCACTGAATGGCGAAACTGGGCGGCAGGCTGACGGTCAAAGCCCCCTTGGCACTGCGAGCCTGAAGCTTGCGTGTTGCCTCATTGATCGAAGAGAAGATCTCTTTGATATCCAGGTAATAACTCTGCCCCTCTTCCGTCAGCAGCAGCGAACGGTTACGCCGTCGAAACAGTTTCAGCCCCAGGAAATCCTCCAGAGACTTGATCTGGTGGCTGACTGCGGCCTGGGTAACAAACAGCTCCTCTGCCGCCTTGGTAAAACTCAAATGGCGGGCTGCCGCGTCAAAAACCCGCAGAGCATTAAGTGGAGGGAGACGTTTAGACATGAATTAACCCTTTTGTATTGCAAACTGCGGCGTTGTCGGCTGAATGCGCCTTTATGCCGCCTGGCTGTGCCGAACAGGGATGTTCAAATGCCGCGAGCGCAAGGATATGCCTACGCGGCCAATCTGCAATTCATCGGCTTTAGTTACATTTATGTAACAAATGACCACCGGGTTTCGCAAACGAGATCAGGCTGCACGATACATAACGCCACTAGCCCATCCGCGTGGACTATTGCCATTAGTTTTTTTAATCCGAGCCATTATAAATTGTCCGTTGAGCATGCGCCAGTAAATACCTATAGTGGCGACACTTCCTGGGCCGGAACGAAAAGGGATTGGGTGTCGAGGACGCCGATGAACTTTTGGCTTGTGGTTGTGATGTTGTGTTTGCAATTTGTCCGCCAATTCGGACATGGTAGCTAGGCTACTGTTTTTCACTTCCTGTACATTTACCCTGTCTGTCCATAGTGATTTTATGCAGCACCGCCAACTTCGCGGTGCTTTTTTTTGCCTGAAACTTACTGTTTTATCTGAAAATTACTGATTACCTTCAACCATTTCCTTCACGTCGGCACGGTTAATCTGCTGCTCAACGCCGTTGGCGTCTTTGTAGCTGATCATCCCGGTATCGTCATCCACCTTGGGTTTTCCATCGGCGACAATGGTGCGCCCATCGCTGGTATGCATGACGTAGTTGCTTGAGCAGGCTGATAGGGTAAACGTAAGCATCAGGGCAGAGATAACTGCGGCTGTCTTGTTCATTTGTGACTCCTTGTAGATAAAAATGCTGTAAAACTCATTTCTGTTATTTAAGGGACTCATTCGAACGCCAATATTCAGCATAACAAACTTTCGTCAGATTTCCAGAAAACAGCGACAATTGTTCGGGACAACTTGTCTCTGACGGCAAAATAGGACAGGATCAATGGCTGACAAAGCCACTGATAATCAGCCGATGAAGCCTTTTGAGCCTACCTTGTTCCGCAGCCAGTTCCCGGCCCTTCAACAGGCAGGAATTTATCTGGACAGTGCCGCTACCGCGCTAAAACCGCAGGCGGTGATCGACGCCACGCAGCAGTTTTACAGCGCAGATGCCGCCACCGTACACCGTAGCCAACATCGTGCGGCGCAGGATTTGACCCAGCGCTTTGAACAGGCACGCCAGCAGGTCGCCACCTTGATTAATGCCCCCTGTGCGGACGATATCGTTTGGACCCGTGGCACCACGGAAGCCATCAATCTGGTCGCGCAGAGCTATGCTCGCCCACGCCTGCAGCCTGGGGATCAGATCCTGGTTAGCGAGGCGGAGCATCATGCCAACCTGATCCCGTGGTTGATGGTGGCAGAACAGACCGGTGCCAAAGTGGTAAAGCTGCCGCTTGGCCCCGATCGCCTGCCAGATTTGACGCTGCTCCCTACCCTATTGTGCGAGAAAACCCGCATTCTGGCCTTGGGGCAAATGTCCAACGTCACGGGAGGCTGCCCGGATATCGCGCTGGCTATCGAGTTGGCTCATGCGGTGAACGCGGTAGTGATGATCGACGGCGCACAGGGCATTGTGCATTGCCCTGCCGACGTTCAGCGGCTCGATATCGATTTCTACGCCTTCTCAGCGCATAAACTCTATGGCCCAACTGGCATTGGTGCGTTGTATGGCAAAACCGCGTTGCTGGCCCAAATGGGGCCATGGCAAGGCGGAGGGAAAATGCTGACGCAGGCTTCTTTCAGCGGCTTTACGCCACAAAAACCGCCGCACTGTTTTGAAGCCGGTACGCCAAATATTGCCGGAGTGCTGGGGCTGGGTGCCGCGTTGAGCTGGCTGGAAACGCAGGATATGGCCGCCGCCGAACAATACAGCCGCGCTCTGGCGCAAAATGCCGAACAGCGTTTGCAGCAATTACCCGGATTTCGCAGCTTCCGCAGTTCCGGCTCCAGCCTGCTGGCCTTTGATATCGCCGGGATCCACCACAGCGATATCGTCACCCTGCTAGCCGAACAGAACATCGCGGTCCGCGCAGGCCAACACTGCGCCCAACCATTGATCGCCGCATTAGGGGTCAGCGGAACGTTACGTGCGTCATTTGCGCCTTATAATACGCCGCAAGACGTCGATGCTCTGGTGCTGGCGTTAACTAACGCCATCGAATTACTGGCGGAATAAGATGCAAAATGGAGAACCGATGCTTGCCCCTCACCCTTTTGGCCGTGAAATCACCGCCGAGACGCTGATAGCAACCTTCAGCGCGCTAAAACAGTGGGAAGACCGTTACCGCCAACTGATCATGCTGGCGAAACGCTTACCATCGCTGGCGGACGACCTGCGGCATACGGAGATGGAACTGAGCGGTTGCGAAAACCGGGTCTGGTTGGGGCACCAGCGGTTGGCTGATGGAACACTGCATTTTTATGGCGACAGCGAAGGACGCATTGTGCGCGGCCTGCTGGCGATCCTGCTGACCGCCGTCGAAGGCAAAACGCCGCAGCAGGTACTAGCCATCGATCCCTTGGCCCTGTTTGATAGCTTGGCGCTGCGTGCACAACTCAGCGCTACCCGAACCAGCGGCCTGGCAGCCTTGGCGACAAGGGTGCACGCCATCGCTGCCAGCTATGCCTGACGAGCCGCCTTTGCCACCATCTTCTTCAACGCGTGGGAGACGGCAATAAAGCCAAAAGTCGCGGTGACCATGGTCGCCGCACCAAAACCCGCGCTGCAATCCATTCTCTTTGGCCCTTCTGCGGTACTGCGTGAGGCACACACTGAACCATCCGGCTGCGGATACACCAGCGGCTCGGTGGAGAAGACGCAGTCGATCCCCAGCTTGCCTTTGCTGTTTTTCACCACATTAAAGTCGTTCTTCAACCTTTCACGCAGCTTGGCTGCCAACGGATCCTGGATGGTTTTGGCCAGATCGGCCACGGCGATCTGCGTAGGATCGATCTGCCCACCGGCACCGCCGGTAGTGACTACCGGGATCTTGAAACGTCGGCAATAGGCCAACAACGCCGCTTTGGGCCGCACGCTGTCGATCGCATCAATCACATAGCTGAAATTATGGTTCAACAGCTCGGCGACGTTGTCCGGGGTAATAAAATCATCCACGCAGGTCACCCGGCATTCCGGGTTGATCGCCAGGATCCGTTCCGCCATCACTTCGGTCTTCGACTGGCCAACATGCTGGCGCAAAGCATGGATCTGCCGGTTGGTGTTGGTGACGCATACGTCATCCATGTCGATCAGAGTGATCGCACCAATGCCGGTTCGCGCCAGCGCTTCAGCCGCCCATGAACCGACCCCGCCAATGCCGATCACACAAACGTGCGCCTGGGCAAACAATGCCAATGCCGGTTGGCCATACAGGCGCGCCGTGCCGCCAAAACGCTGAAGATAGGCCTCTGAATAGGCTGTACTCATTTCGCTTTACTTACCTTGGTTGCAAATAGTCAGGGCCGGAAGATCCGGCCCTGCGGGTCAATCTATATGCCATCGTTCTCAGCGAGTCACCAACTGGGAACCACTCGAGGCGGTCAATGGCTGATTGGCGCTAAACAGCTGCGCCCCAGGATTACCGCCTTTCAATACCCAGACCCGGCCATAGTGATTGTAGAACCCGGCCGAGTGACCGGCTTCTGGGCCAATCCCCTGGTACATATCAAAATGCTGGCCCTTGATGGCGCCACCCACGTCAAGAGCGACCATCAGGCGCATTTCATATTTTCCCGTGAACTTGCCCTTGTTGTCCAGTAGAGGGACTTCTGCCAGCAACGTGGTACCAGCCGGGATCAGGGAGCGATCGGAAGCCACTGAGGCTTTGGCGATCAGCGGCACCGCGCTGGCCCCTTTCACCGGAGCGAAAGGCACCGGGTGGAAGAACACGAACGACGGGTTTTGCTCCAGCAGTTCGCGCACTTCAGCTTCGCTGTGGGTATCCGCCCACTGGCGAATGGCCTGCATTGACATATCGGCCTTGGCCACTTCACCGCGATCGATCAGCACCTTGCCGATACTGCGGTAAGCATGGCCGTTCTTGCCGCTATAACCAAAGAACACCAATGGCTGGCCGTTGCCGAAATCAACATAGCCGCTGCCCTGCACTTCCATCATGAAGTTATCCATCAGGGAGTTGGTGTAAGCAATGATGTAACGGCTGTCCAGCGCCCCTGAGTAGATACCGGCACGATCCGGCAGGCGGCGCTTGCCTTTGGCTGGCATGCTGTACAGCGGGTAGCGGAATTCCCCCTGTTGGGTATAACGAGCCTGCAGCACCGGGGTGTAATAGCCAGTGAACTGGACGTTGCCATAGCTATCTACGCCTTCCATCTGATAGGCGCTGAGGCCGAATTGGTTCAGTTGGCGCGTATCCGCCCCCGCCGCCATCCAGTTTTGCACCGCCTGATAGGTGGAGTTATTGCGGTTAAACAGCGACGGCGAAGCGTATTTAATCTCCATCAGCTGGTTGGAGTAATCCTGGCCGTTGATCGGGGCGCCTCTGGCATTGGGCCGATTCACCAACTCCAGCGACTGATCCAGATGACCATCTTTATACTGCTGCCCCCGGTCGGTCGGTTTTGACGAACAACCGGCCAGTACCGTAATCACTAACCCACCGAGCAGGTATTTGCCCCAACGTCCTTTCATTGCACACTCTCTCAGACTGATATGTTCCATACCCAATGGATACGGGTAAACTGGCTGAACGATAACAAACGGCTATAGATAAAGGAATCGCTACCGCTAAAAATTCCCAGCCAGATGATTATGATGAAAAAAAACGCAAATTGGGGACTAATGCAGCATAAAAATGGCTTTCGGTGAATTATATGCAAAAAGGGTTTGCAACAAAATGCCTGGAGAGTATAGTGCGCTTCCATCGGACGCGGGGTGGAGCAGCCTGGTAGCTCGTCGGGCTCATAACCCGAAGGTCGTCAGTTCAAATCTGGCCCCCGCAACCAACCGATACTGTGATAACGGTATCAAAAACAGGTTGGATTCGATGAAAGAAAAGGTATTATACGGACGCGGGGTGGAGCAGCCTGGTAGCTCGTCGGGCTCATAACCCGAAGGTCGTCGGTTCAAATCCGGCCCCCGCAACCAACCGATACGGCAATGGCGGTATCACATGAAGGGTTGGTTCGATAATATCAGTATCAAGACGGACGCGGGGTGGAGCAGCCCGGTAGCTCGTCGGGCTCATAACCCGAAGGTCGTCAGTTCAAATCTGGCCCCCGCAACCAATCTTGATAACATCAGACAAGCACCTTAACGGGTGTTTTTTTGTATCTGTATTTCCCCTACCTTCCCCATTAACCACGCCGCCCCTCCTTGGGCTACGCTGGTTTAACGCCGTGCCAATGCGCCACCGTTGGCGAAATAGGCTTTGATCCCAGCCAGAATAGATTGCGCCACCTGCTGCTGAAAATGGCTGGTGCGCAGCTTGCGCTCTTCTTCCAGATTGCTGATAAACGCCGTTTCCACCAGGATCGACGGAATATCCGGGGCCTTCAATACGGCAAAGCCGGCCTGATCGACACGATTCTTATGCAG
The DNA here is from genome assembly GCF_015673035.1 of Serratia sp. Res13-Sevr-LER1-36-b. Lineage (NCBI taxonomy): Bacteria > Pseudomonadati > Pseudomonadota > Gammaproteobacteria > Enterobacterales > Yersiniaceae > Serratia > Serratia sp. Res13-Sevr-LER1-36-b. The sequence continues at coordinate 74,732 of NZ_JADACK010000044.1, forward strand.
ACGGTTAATTTTACCCATCCGGTTCAGCACTTCCTTACCGAACTTCAAACTGTCATTGACGGTGGCGGTCTGCAATAGATCGAACATGGTGTGATCCAGGTAGCGATCGCCACTCTTGCTAACCCCGCCAATATCGTCGGCGGCATTCTGGGTTTGCGCCAAAAACTTGGCGGCGTTGCTGGTTGCCCCTTTGGTAGAAAGCGCAAACACCGAGGAACCGCGTGCCGAACGATTGCTGAAAGCATCGGCGTGGATCGAGACGAACAGATCGGCCCGCTGCTTACGAGCTTTGGCTACGCGCACCTTCAAGGGAATAAACACGTCTTCATTGCGCGTCATAAACACTCTCATGTTGGGTTCGCGTTTGATCAACGCACTGAGACGGCGGGCAATCTGCAGCACGATGTCTTTTTCACGGGTTTTGTTTTTGCCAATAGCCCCCGGATCTTCACCTCCGTGTCCAGGATCCAGCATGATCACAATCGGCCGATCGCGCCCAGCCTTACCGGCCTGCGGTGCTTCCGCCGGTAACGTCCGCTCCAGATCGCCCTTGTTGTAATCTTCCAGTAACGCCAACAGCGGATCATACTCTTCACCGCTGCCCCCCTTGGTAGGATAAAGATCCATCACCAGGCGGTTACGGTATTCGGAGACGGGTGTCAGGGTAAACATATTTGGGCTGACGCTTTGCTTGAGTTCCAGCACCAGCCTGACGGTATTCTTGTCAAACTGGCCGACCCGCGCCTGTTTCAGATAGGGATCTTCTTTGCGCACCTGCCCGGCGATACCTTTAAGCACGCTATTTAGCTGTACCCCTTCCACATCCACCACGATGCGCTCTGGATTGGTCAGGGCAAACTGTTTGTATTTCAGTGGAACATTGGATTCCAGCGTGACTCGGGTATAGGTCGAAGAAGGCCAGACACGGACGGCAATCACATGAGAAGCAGCGGCGAAACCAACGCGACTCACACTCAGCAACCAGGTTGCGGCAACCCCCTGCAACAAACGACGGCGGCCCGGATTGTGATTTGAGTTAGGCATGCGGCTCCGGTAAAAATAACGATTAAAAAAACAGCAAAAAAAAACAATGGCAAAAACTTTACCCAATCCATTCACCGCTGTCATCAGAAAATCTTTTTATGATCTTTCAATTTATTAATCAGTTAGCGCATTTGTCAGAAAAATCGTGCTCATTTCCTACTTGCCTTTGGCGCAATAAAAGAATAAAAATACAAAAATACCGTATAAATATGCAAATGAGGTCTTGCCGTGAAGGAACGTAGTACAGAGCTGGTGCAAGGATTCCGTCACTCAGTTCCCTATATCAATACTCACCGTGGCAAGACCTTTGTCGTCATGCTGGGTGGCGAAGCTATTGAACATGAAAACTTTTCCAGTATCGTCAACGATATCGGGCTGTTACATAGCCTGGGCATTCGTTTGGTGGTGGTCTACGGTGCGCGGCCACAGATTGACAGCAATCTGGCGCAGCATAACTACGAGCCGATTTATCATAAGCATACCCGGGTGACCGACGCCCATACGCTAGAGTTGGTCAAACAGGCCGCCGGCTTGTTACAGCTGGATATTACCGCACGGCTTTCCATGAGCCTGAATAACACCCCATTGCAAGGGGCGCACATCAACGTAGTGAGTGGCAACTTTATTATCGCCCAACCGCTTGGCGTGGATGACGGCGTCGATTATTGCCACAGCGGCCGTATCCGCCGTATTGATGAAGAAGCCATTCATCGCCAACTAGACAGTAAGGCCATCGTGCTGATTGGCCCAGTGGCGGTATCGGTGACCGGCGAAAGCTTTAACCTGACCTCGGAAGAAGTCGCCACCCAGTTGGCAATCAAACTGAAGGCCGAGAAAATGATCGGTTTCTGTTCATCACAAGGGGTGACCGATGCGGAAGGCAATATCCTTTCCGAACTGTTCCCCAACGATGCACAAAAACGTATCGAGCAGTTGGAAGAGGCTGGTGACTACCATTCCGGCACCGTGCGCTTCCTGCGCGGCGCGGTAAAGGCCTGCCGCAGCGGGGTACGCCGCAGCCACCTGATCAGCTATCAGGAGGATGGTGCACTGGTACAGGAGCTATTTTCACGCGACGGTATCGGTACCCAAATCGTCATGGAGAGCGCCGAACAGGTACGCCGGGCGACCATCAATGATATCGGTGGGATACTTGAGCTGATCCGCCCGTTGGAGCAGCAAGGGATTTTAGTCCGCCGTTCGCGCGAGCAGTTGGAAATGGAGATCGACAAGTTCACGATTATCGAACGCGATAACCTGACCATCGCCTGCGCCGCGCTCTATCCGTTCCCGGAAGAGAAGATTGGTGAGATGGCCTGCGTGGCGGTGCATCCGGATTACCGCAGCTCGTCGCGGGGCGAGATGCTGCTGCAGCGGGTAGAAAGCCAGGCTCGCCAGATGGGGCTACAGAAGCTGTTTGTGTTGACCACGCGCAGCATCCACTGGTTCCAGGAACGCGGCTTCACTCCGGCGGAAGTCGACGTGCTGCCGATGCAGAAACAGGCTTTATATAACTACCAGCGCCGCTCGAAGATCCTGTTGGCCGATCTTTGACTTACCCTGGCTAACCCATTGAATATCAGACGGGCGCAGCGTGCTGCGCCCCCTCGTTGTTACTTCCCGATCTGCAAGCGTTCGGCCAACCCGCTGCGGCGCTGCGTGGGGGTGCGGATAGCGCTTACCAACACCTTGTCTACCGCATACAGCGAAAGCCGCTGGCGTGCGCGTGTAATGGCGGTATAAACCAGCTCGCGGGTCAGCACCGGCAGAAAATGATTCGGCAGCACTAGTGCCGTATGGTCGAACTCCGAACCCTGTGATTTATGCACCGTCATCGCATAGGCGGTTTCATGCGCCGGTAAGCGGCTAGGCTGTACCGATTTGATGCTGCCGTCCGGTAATTGGAAATGCACGCGCAGATCGCCGCCCTCACCGGGTAAGGCAATGCCAATATCGCCGTTAAACAGCCCCAGCGCGCTATCATTACGGCCAATCATCACCGGCCGCCCCAAATACCAGCGCCCGGCGGGGCCAGGATTACGCCGGATCAAACCGGCACGCTGCAGCCCGCTTTCGATACGCTCATTCAGCCCGGCAACGCCAAATGGCCCTTCGCGCAGTGCGCAAAGCAACTGGAAGCGGCCAAAAGCATCCAGGATCGTCACGGCCCCAGCCCCTTCTGCCACCAGCCGCAGATAGTCGCGATAACCGGCAACGCAGCTATCCAGCAGCCGTTGATAATCTTCGGTTTCTGCCAGCGGGTAACCCGCCACGTCAGCATAGCTGCCGTTCAACGCTGCCAGGGCGCGCTTGCTATCGCCAGCATTCACCGCCAAAGCCAACTGGCCAATGCCGGATTTGGCATCAAACCGGTAACTCTTGCGCAGTAGGCACAGGCTATCGCGCACCGCTGCCTCGGCCTCCGCTGGCTGCCCTTGCACGGGGCAACCGGTCAGACGCGCCAACTGTGCCGCACGGGCCTCGCTATATCCCTGCTCGGCAAACCGGCAGATATCCCCCAGCACGGCTCCAGCCTCCACCGAGGCCAGTTGATCGCGATCGCCAAGGAAGATGACTCGCGCCTTGGGGGGCAAGGCGGCAATCAACCTTGCCATCATGGGCAAATCCACCATCGAAGCCTCGTCCACCACCAGCACATCCAGGTGCAACGGGTTCCCCCGGTGATAGCGCATGCGCTGGCTGTTTGGCTGGGCCCCCAGCAAGCGGTGTAACGTTGCCGCTTCCGTAGGGAATAAGGCTCGTTGCTCCAGGGTTAAATCCAACTGACGGCTAGCGCTTCCCAAGGACTCGGTTAGACGAGCTGCTGCTTTACCGGTAGGCGCAGCAAGTTGAATGCGCAGACGCTCCCCGTCCGCCAACTGCACCAGTGCCGCCAACAGCTTGGCAACGGTGGTCGTTTTGCCGGTGCCGGGGCCGCCGGAAATAATCGCGATGCGGCGCGTGGCGGCTACCGCTGCGGCAATTTTTTGCCAGTCGGGTTCGTCCGTAGCCGCGCCAAATAACCGATCGAGAATGGTGCGAAGCTGCGCCTCTTCAAGTTCCTGTGGCACGCTGTCGCTACTGATGAAAGTGGCGACATCACCTTCGCTCTGCCACATGCGTTGCAGATACAGCCGCTGCTGTTGCAGGACCATCGGCGTTGCCGTACTGCCATCGCTAACCGCAGGCGATCTCGCCAGACGCTGTTGCCAACTAGCCACGTCCGGTTGCCCGCAGGCCTGCCAGGCAGCCAGGGCCAACTCAGGCTGGCGGCCATCAAACAGATTTTCCGGCAATAGCTGTTCGAGCAACAGACAAACGTGGCCCGCACCGGCCTCCGAGCTCAGGCAGGCGGCGGCCAGCAGGATATCCGGTTCATCATCGTTGGCGACCACCTGGGCAAATTGCACGTCCAGCGGTCGCAAGGCGCCCAGAGCCAACGCCTGATGCAAAATCTCAATCATTGCCCATCCTCAACGTTGGCCGTTTCACCGCTAAACAGGCGATCCATTCCTTCAACCAGAGCATACTCCGGACGACAGGCAAAAATACCGTTGCCCTCATGCTCGGCATCTACCCCGCGTAAAAACAGATAAATCACCCCGCCAAAATGGCGCTGGTAATCATAATCCGCCAGGCGATGCCCCAGATAGCGGTGCAGCGCCAAGGTATAGAGTTGGTATTGCAGATCGTAGCGGTGTTCCGCCATCGCCCGCGCCATCGCCTCTTGGGTATAGGCGCTGCTGTCTTCGCCCAGCCAGTTGGATTTGTAATCCAGCAGGTAGTATTTACCCTGCCAGCAGAATACCAGATCGATAAAGCCTTTCAGCATGCCCTGAACCTGTTGGAAATCCAGCGCCGGGCAGCCAGCAGAAAGGGGATCGTAGCGTTTTACCAACTCATCCAGTTGCTGCGCTTGCAGCAGGCCACCGATCGGCAGATAGAACTGTAATTCTGCCTGCCTGGCTCCTGACGGTAAGGCGGATAGCGCGACGCCGCTGCTATTAAGCGGCGCATTCAGCAGCACGTGCATCCAGCCGGATAATACCGGCAACCAATGCTCCTCCAGCCCTTGGTGTTGCAACTGCTCCAGCAGCCACTGCTCATCTAGCGGTTGGGTAAAATCCAGCGCCTCAAACAGGCTGTGGAGGAAAGTGCCAGGGGCCGCACCGCGCGGGAAAGTATGGGGAGTAAATGCGGGGGGTGTAACCGTATCGCCCTCACCAACGGCATCAACGTCCAGGCGCGGCAACAGCTCCTGCATCCGGCTTGAGCCATGCTGTTGCAAGCCGGTATAGCTGGTTACCCGCCAGAAATCCTGCATCCTGCGTGGGAACTGCCTGGCCGTCAGTTCTGCGGCGGTTGCCGTCTGCGGCTGCCAGCTCTGTTCACCTGGCGCATCCACCAGCGACAGCGCAATGCCTTGGGTTGCCAACTGCTGCAGGCAGGTTTGCAGATAGGCAGCATCGCCCGCCTGCCCGGCCTGCACCAGATATCCCAGGGCACTGCGGTGCAAATCCGTATCGCCCTGCTTCTTGCGCGTACCGAGAAACAACGGCGCAATACCGATACTGCAGTGATATACCGAACGGGTCAGCGCCACATACAGCAGGCGCAAATCCTCTGCCAACCGTTCCTCTTCCGCCCAGGCCACGCTTTCTTCGTTGGCATTAAGATCCAGCAGGGCTTTAAAGGTCTGGCGATCGTGATACAGCACCTGCTGCTGCTGGCGGAAATTCCCCACAAAAGGCAGCCACACCAGATCGAACTCTAACCCTTTCGACTTGTGGATGGTGATTACCTGCACCAGATGACGGTCACTTTCCAGCCGCAGTTGCTGATTATCCGACTGGCGATTCGGCTGAGCGATCTGCTGCGCCAACCAACGTACCAGCGCATGTTCACCATCCAACTGCGCCGTGGCTTCCTGCAACAGCTCCCCCAGGTGCATGACATCGGTCAAACGGCGCTCGCCCCCTGGGCTGGCCAGCAGGTTTTCAGCCAGATGCCGCTTGGCCATCACCTCACGCAGCATCGGTAATACGCCACGGCGCAGCCAGTGGCTACGGTATTCATCAAACTCGTTGACCAAATCATCCCAAGCGGACTCGTTATGGTTTAGCCCATCCAGCGTCAAGGCATCCAACCCCAATAGCCCGGTGGCCAACGCGCAGCGCAGGGTTCGCTCCTGTTCGGGAGCCAGCACCGCCTGTAGCAGCCAGAGTAAATCTTTGGCTTCCGGCGTATCAAACACGCTGTCACGGTTGGAAAGGTAAACCGAAGGGATGGCCAGCGCGCTGAGTGCATCACGTACCAACGCCGCTTCGGCGCGGCTACGCACCAGAATGGTAATATCCGATGCCTGAACGTGGCGACGTTGACCCCCTTTGACCAGCCAGGCTTCTCCGGCCTGCCCGGCACTCAGCCAGTCGCGGATCTGGGCTGCGCACAAGCGCGCCATTAATTGTTGGTAATCACTTACTCCGGCCCCATCCCCGGGTTGCAACCAAAATTGCATGGCCGGTTGCGGTTTATTCTGCCACTCGAAGACCAGTTCCTGATTCTTCGCTGCGGCTGCTACCTCGATAAACGGGATTTGGCCAAACAGGAACGGCTTTTCCACCTGAGCAAACAGGCGGTTAACGCTGCCAACCATAGCCGGTGATGAGCGCCAGTTTGTCTCTAAGGTGTAGTGGGCACTTACCTCTGAGCGAGCCTTCATATAGGTAAAAATGTCTGCCCCACGGAAGGCGTAAATCGCTTGTTTTGGATCCCCAATCAGCAGCAGACCACACTCTTCCCGGCCAACATACAGTTTCTGGAAGATCCGGTACTGCTGTGGGTCAGTATCCTGAAACTCATCGATCATCGCCACCGGATAACGCTGACGGATCGCCAATGCCAATTGTTCACCACCGGCGCTTTGCAGTGCCGCATCCAGCCTGCTGAGCAGATCGTCAAAACCCAGTTCGGCACGCTGACGTTTTTCCTGTTGAATAGAAAGGCGTATTTCACTCAGCGCCCGTGCCATGATCAGGTCACGCAGGGTCAAGGGTTCGGCAAATAGCTCATCAACCGCCACAAACAGCGGATGCCTCGGGGCTTCACCTTTTTTGGTTTTCTCCAGCAGCACCGATTGGCGGAACTTCTCCAGCTCTTTAGGTAACTGGTAATCTTCGGTTTCCTGGCCCGCCCATTCCCCGACCTTATTCAGCCAGTTGGGTAAATGTTTGCTGCTGTAGCTGCGTTTGTCGACGCCAGACTGACTGATAAGCGCTTCCAAATCCGCCGCCGATGCCTGCCATTGCGCCTTGAGGGCATCGATCCGCGCAACTATCTGTTCATGGCGCATCAGCACCGTTTCTTCATCTTTAGGGGGCTGACGCAGAGTGGGAGCTTCGCCATGCAGGTAGCCCGAGAGATCGCTCAACAAGGCCTCTGGGCCGCTCCACTCCTGACTAACCGCCCGGGCAACGCCCAGTGGCAATGGGTAGCAGTGACGCCGCCAAAAATCGGCGCAGGCCTGACGGCGCAACGGTAGTTCGTCCTGCACCAGCGTTTGTTCAAACAGAATGCCCGACTCGAATGCATTGTGAGTGAGCATTCGCTGACAAAAACCGTGGATAGTGTAGATCGCCGCTTCGTCCATCTGGCGCTCGGCAGCCAGCAATTGCGCTGCGGCCTCTGGCAGATCGCCAATCTCCGCCATCAGCGCGGCAAACAGCGGGTCTGAGCTATGCCCACGTACGCAGGCAATGCGTAATGCGTGGATATTGCTGCGAATGCGGCCCCGGAGTTCCTCCGTCGCCGCTTCGGTAAAGGTAACTACCAGGATCTCTTCTACCGTGAGCGGCCGTGGAAACGCCGCTGCCTGGCCTAAGCCAAGCAGCAAGCGCAGATACAAAGCACCGATAGTGAAGGTCTTCCCTGTCCCTGCCGAGGCTTCGATCAGCCGTTCACCAAACAGCGGCAACGTCAGTGGATCAAGCCGCTGAGGAACGCCTTTCGTCATGGCGTCGCCACTTTACGAGGCAGCGTTTTTTGCAGGGACGAGGCGTTAGGATAGGTCACCCAACCTTCACCCGGCGCAGCAAAGTCGGCTTTCTGCTGGCTGCTGCCACTCACCTGAGACAACAGTGCCAGACCCTGTGGCTTAATCACCGCCTGATGGAAGTAATCCGCCAGTTTGGCAGGCGTTAGAGTCTGCACCTGGGCGATCAGCTTTTCACGGGTATCGAAGGCGAAATTACCGCGATCGAAATCGCTACTGAAACGGCCCGCTTCTTCACCTAAGGTCTGTGGACGCTGTTGCAGCTCATTGATCATGGCCTGTTTGTATTGGGTAAAATCGGCATCGCTCAATTCACGCAGGCGCTTTTCCGTCTTCGGATAGAAATCTTGATAGCGCTGGTAGAGATAGGCTGGCTGCTTACTGTTGCTTTGCAGCAGGAAACCTATGCCCCACTGGCGGCCAACCGGCATCGCAAAGGAGAACACCGCATAGCCGAGCTGCTCTTGGGTACGCAATTGGCTGTAGAACCAAGGTTGGATGATCTGCCCCAGCAATGAGCTATACGCCATGCTGGTCACTTCGTCATACCCCGTTGGGACATACACCGCCGCCAGCGCCGAATCGGTGCTGCTGCCAGGACGCTGCAGATTGGCAAACTGGTTTTTATCAATCACGACGTTTTCGCCGTGCCACCATTCCACACCGGTACAACCCAGGCTCTTCTTCAGTGAAGAGGCCAGCGTGTCCACCTGTTGCTTGCTCATATTGCCCACTACCAGCAACTCCGGCGTGGCCCCGGCCATCAGGCTGTCGCGGTAAGCCAGCACGTCTTGCAACGTTATGGTTTTCAGCACTTCGCGGCGTTCACTGCGCTCGGAGTAAGGCACGCGGGACAGCATCTGTACCGGCTGGATCGCCAGCTCAAAGGCTTTGCCCTTCTCGGCGGAATCCAACTGTTCCAGATACCAGGATTTCGCCTGTTCCAACTGCTCTTGCGTTGGGGTAAAGCTGGAGTAGCCTTCAATCAATGAGGTCAACAGCTGTGGCAAACGCTGGGTAAAACCATTGGCGCTAAACATCAGGCCATTATTGGGCGCGGTAGAGAAGCTAATCCCGCCCACCGAAGCCTGATAGCTCAACTCATCGAGCGAGATCCCCGCCAGATAATCCATCAACGAGAACAGCACCTGATTACGCGCCGAATCCATGGTTTTGGCGTTACGCAAAGCTACCGTCACATCGGCCTTGGGTTCATCGGCAAAATAGCGGCTTGGCATATACAGCACCCGCAACCCTGGCTGGTTCACCACCATTTCCGGTTTGGTAAACTCATGTGAGGGCTTGTTCAGGGTAAACTCATCCGGAATATAAGGGTTCAGCCCCGGTAAAGAAAGCGCGATATCTTTACCCAACTGCTGCCATTTCGCGAAGCGTCCCGCGCTGATTTTCTCAACCTGATAAGGTGCATCAACAAAGTAAGCCGTTTTGTTGTGCGGCTCATTCGGGCTGACAAACCAGATACGCGCATTTTGTGGCGTCATCTGACCCAGGCGTTCAGCGATGGCTTTAGGATCGTAGCGATCGGCCAGGTACGGCGCATCCAGCGTATTCTCTACCGGTACGCGCAGCATGGTGTCCACCAGCCATTCGATGTAATTCATGTCGCGGGTAATCGACGGGTAGCGGAAATCCAGATTCAGCACATGGGCGATCTCGTCAAAATAACTTTGTTTGATCCCTTCGCCCTGCAGCATTTTCAGATAGCTGAAGATCGCTGCCACCACCTGGTCACGCTCCGCCAGCCCCTTGTCGGTCAAGGAAACGCTGATTGAGAATACGCCGCCGTTGCGATCGACCATCGGGTCGGCACCCGCATTGATGGCATCTGCCAGCCCCTGCTTCTGCAGCCAATCGGAAAGCGTATTGGTGCTGCGGTTGCCAATCAGGTAGCTGATATAGGTATCGGTTTTGCTGCGGAACTCGGCGCTGTTGTTATCGATACGGAATTCGACCTTCAGCTGCTTGCGCGGCTGCGCCGGTACATAATGAATAATGATGCCCTGCTGCTCCGAGGTAACCGCCGGAACGGTGATCGGTGGCACTTTCGCATCATGATTAGGAATGCGGCCGAAGGTTTTAACCGCCAGCGCTCTCAGTTCAGGCAGGGATTGGTTGCTATACAGCACACCCTTCATCAGGTTGGCAGAATAGTAACGCTGATAAAAACCAACGAGTTCTTCGTGCAGCTTGCTGCCTGGCTTATCCTGCAAAGTCTCGAGGTTGCCGCCAGAAAAACGTGCACTAGGGTGAGCCGGATTGAGGGTTTCTGCCCCAACCTGCGCCATGCGCATACCGTCACGGGAGCGCGCCATCGTTAACTCGGCATTCACCGCGTTGCGTTCACGGTCCGCGTTGCCGGGATCGAGAATAGGTTCGGCAATGGCATCGGCCATGCGGTCGACTGCGGGCTCTAAAGCGTCGTTTTCCACTTCCAGATAGTATGCGGTGCGATAAGACGCGGTGCTGGCATTGTGGCTACCACCGTGCTTTTTCAAAAACTCGGAGAGGTTCTCGGGTTCTGGATAGCGCTTGGAGCCCATCAGTACCATATGTTCCAGGTAGTGAGCCAGGCCAAGTTGGCTGTTGGGATCTTCCAGCGAGCCTACCGGCAGCGCCAGGGCAGCCAGTGACTTTGGTGCCAGCGCGTCAGACACCAGCAGTACGGTCATGCCGTTATCCAGCTTGATAGCCTGATATTCACGCGGATCGTGATCGCTTTTGTTGATCTTTTCCGCCAGCGGTTGCCAGCCTTGTGCGGCCCAACTTAACGGCGCCCAAAACATAACCAATAACATCAACCCGGTAATGCGGGTCAACAGTCTGCGCATATCCAAAATAAACCCCTGTTCTCTGGCTGTCACGCCAACTCCCTGACGGTGACAGCATGGTGCAAAATGACACAACCGGAAGCGATGCCCAATGAAATTCAATTTCTAACTCAAAGCATTACGGTTTTAAACACTCAACTCACTATAGCCCACATCGTTGGGGGCGTTACGTACGCCACTCTACAACGTATATGCCTATACGTTATGTAAGACCAGACTTAACCTCAATGGTTGAGTATAAAAGCGTAAAATTTTTATCATCTCACTGCGACCTGTGTCACCGAGGGGGTATTACCCCAGGTTATTGCGGGCCACGGGCAACAGGTAACGCTCTGTTTCTTGCAGGATTTGTTCAAGGCGAACATTATCCATTTGGCGGAAAACGCGCTGGGTATAGGGATCTGCCCCCTCGCCCGGGATCCGCTGATCGCCCTGCCAGGCTTGCAGCAGCTTGGCACGCGCCTTGATCTGGACTTCTTCATCCCAGTCTATCTGCTGCGTTTGCGCCTGATAACATTGGCTCAACCAGGCCCAACCGCTTTTATTGAGCAGCATCAGCGGCTGCGACAGGCCACGGCGGTAGCCCGCCACTAGCTCCGCCAACTGCTCATGGGCCTCCTCGCTCGTAAGCGCAGCGAAGCGCCAGGCGGAATTCTTGCTGCCAAACATGCGGCTTTCGCCGCTACCACCAACGCAGCAATACACCAGGTGCTCCAGCCAAAGTAAGATACCGTCTACGGCCGAAAGCGTTGCTGGCCGCCAGCGTAGCAAGCCATCCTGCTGTACCTGATGCAGCCAACCGGTGATACGCATGCCCGCCACCTCGATATCCAGCTCCAGGCTGCCATTCTCCTGGCGCTGTTCACGCACCCGTTCAGCCAGCTCCGCCATTTCTTCCTGCTGCTTTTGCCAGTAAATCTCACCGAAAGCTCCGTAAGGTAATCCCCCCGATGCCCGCACCCGTTGGTATAACTTGCCTGCGTCCTCCCCCTCGATCAGCGTGTTCAGCAATTGGCTGTTGAACTGATAGCGGCTGAGGTTATCCAGCGTAAAAGGCTCGTCTTCCGGCAGATCGGTCTCTTCCAGAATGAAGTTAACGCCCAGACGTAGCTGGAAGAAAGCACGGATCGGATGGCGGTAAAAACGGAGCAGTTCATCAAGAGAAACCTGGGTTTTCTCTTCCACCAGCAGCGGTTGATTAAATTCCGGATGTGCAGCGCCACGACCATCAGCAGCGGCCAACCATTCTGCCGCATAGCTTTGATCTTCACTCCCCGGCAGGAAGTTTTCCGCAGCAAACGGCATGCGGGCATGGCGTTTAAGCAAGTGCTCACCGACCCTGCGTGCGCTGCCGTCCGCATCCAACGCTTCATCGCCGGGCAAACAGTAGCTTTGCTGCAGATATTCCAGTAGTTCAGTGACCAATACCGAAGGATAACGCTCACTGTTGTCCTGAATGGAACGGCCGATAAAGCTGATGTACAACTGGTGCTGGGCAGAGAGGATTGCCTCCAGGAACAGGTAGCGGTCATCGTCACGGCGGCTGCGATCGCCCCGCTTAATCTGCTGCGCCATCAGGTCAAACCCCAGCGGCGGCAAGGTGCGAGGGTAGACACCGTCGTTCATGCCCAGCAGGCAGACCACCTTGAACGGAATGGAACGCATGGGCATCAGAGTACAAAAGTTGATCTGGCCGGCCAGGAAACGCTGGCTGATGCGTTGTTGATCGAGCCGTGCGGCCAGTTCATCGCGCAGCAGCGTCAACGGCACGGCATCGGGATAGCGTGCTGCCAGGCCAAAGCTGGCTACTTTCTGCCACTGCTCTTCGATCAGCGCCAACGCCTCTTCCGTTTCGCTGTCCGTCTCAAAGAAGCTATTGAGCAGTTGGCGGCACAGCGGCAGCCATTCGGCTAACGGCCGCTCTTCGCTGAGGATTTGCCGCCAACGGCTGAGTTGTGCCAGCAGATCGGCCAATTGCCCGGCCAGTTCGGCCACTAATCCACTCGACTCATCATAAGGTAATACGCCCTGCCAATCTCCGGCGTTACTGTCCATGGCGTAGCCCAGCAGCATCCGCGTCAGGCCAAACCGCCAGGTATGCTGCCCGGTTGCGGGTAGATCCAGCTCACGCACGTTGTCATCATCCAATCCCCAACGTACCCCTGATTCGCCAGTCCAGTGGCGTAACAGGCTTAACCCCTCTTCCTGAATCGAGAAACGCGCCGCTAACGCGGGCACGTCCAACAGCGCCAATACCTGCTCTGAGGTAAAACGGCTTTGCGGCAGATCCAGCAAGGAAATAAAGGCTTGTAGCGCGGGATGCGCCTGCCTGGCCTTGCGATCGGAAATGGCAAACGGCAGGTAGCGCCCGGCGGGGGCATTGCCAAACACCGCCTGAATATACGGGGTGTAGCTGTCGATATCCGCCACCATCACGATGATGTCGCGCGCGGTAAGTTGGGGATCTTCTGCCAGCATGGCCAGCAACCGATCGTGCAGCACCTCGACTTCGCGCTGCGGGCTATGGCAGGCATGCAGACTGATGGAGCGATCCTGCGGATCGAGCTGGCGCTTATTGTCACTGCGCTCCAGGGTTTCTGGCGTGGTGCCGATCAGTGCGTGATCTTCCAGCTCCAGCATGTCGTGCTGAATGGCGTGCAGCAAACTATCTGCCGGGATCTCGACAAAGGCATCCACCTCCTGCACCGCCTCCATCTGCGACAGTAAATACAGATGATCTCGCCCCAGCTTCCCCCAGGAAGCCAACAGCGGGTTACTCAGCTGTTGTTCGCCCTCGGCATCAAATAGTTGGGCTGCCTGTTCTGGCTGACGGAACAAGCCTTGCTCGCGTGCCTGGTGATAGTGGCGGCGTTTGCGGCTCTGCAAACGGGCCAGGAAGGCGTAGTCCTGAATGTCGCCCCAATAATAGCGACAGGGGTTGGTAAACATCAGATGGATATCAATATGTTTACCCAAAGCCTGCAGCGCTTCCAGGTAAATTGGCGGCAAGGCAGAAATCCCGCAGATAAACACCCGTGGCGGCAATCCTGTAGGGCATTGAGTGGCATTCTCCAGCGCGCTGATAAACCGGCGATACAAGTTGGCGCGGTGCCATTCGGGCTGGCCCAGCTCGTGGGTATATTCCACCAACCGATGCCACAGGGGGGCTTGCCAGCTTTGCGCCTCTGCCAGCCCTTCTACCGCCTCCCCACGCTGCCAACTCTCCAGCCACTGCGGGCGATAAACCAGATATTGGTCAAACAGATCGGCAACGCGCCCGGCGAGCTGGTGGATCTTGCGCTTGTCGGCGTCATCGGTCAGGTAATGCTGTAGGGGAGCAAACTCGGGCCGGGTCAGCATGCCTGGCAGCAGCCACATCAGCTTCCAGGTCATGGCATCTTTGCTAAAGGCGCTCTCTTTGGGAATGCCGGGCAATACCTTGGTAAACATGTCCCAGATAAAGGTCGCCGGGAGCGGGAAAACGATATTCGCGGCAATGCCAAACTGCTCGGCCAGCTGCATCTGCAACCACTGCGCCATACCGGGGCTTTGCACCAGCACCACTTCCTGTTGAAACGGATCGGCCAAAGGTTCTCTGGCTATCAGCGCGCTGGTCAGCGTTTTCAGCAAGTCCAACTGATTGGAATGATAAACCGTAAACATGAGGCTCCTTGGAAGCGAAAAAGGGCATTACCAACTACTAACTCAACGTCCCCTCACCCTACCCCTCTCCCAAAGGGAGAGGGAACCGATCGAGAACACCTCGACCAATATAGAGAGGGATATCGATCAAGACGACTGACGAACCTCACCGGCCCACTACGTAGGGGCACTACATGTAACGCCCGCGCTACTGCCCGCAATACCAGCGGCTGAGTTCAATCTGTTGGTGCAGCGGCGTTTGTATCTTCACCGTACGCCTCAAGCATGAGCCTTGCGCCTGGTGGGTTTCGACTTGGTAGTGCCAATTAGGCGGTAGCGATATGGCATGGGTTATTTCAGCTCCAGCACTGAATATTTCCAGCTGTTGGTGCGCCAGTGACCAGGCCTGTCGATATTGCCACTGCCGTTGAAAAGCCTGCAACAGCACCTGCTGATATTGTAACAGCCCTAGCAGCGAGACGGCGAACAACAATGCCGCGATCAACACTTCAGGCAGGCTGAAACCCCGTTGAGTTCGCCAGCCAGCTCGTTTATTCAGCACAATCGCTTTCCCGCTTTTCCGGGCAAAAATCCAGCCAGCCGCCTTTTTGCGCTTTCAGCAGGTGGCCGCCAGCCCCGCCTTGTTGTGTAGCCAGTTGGTATAGCCACAAGGGCTCAGATCCCGCGATATCCCCAGCCCCACGAACCATCACCAAACCGGTACGGGCCGAGAGCCGAGCGCAGGCTTGCAAAGCCTCGCCGCTTATCTGCTGGCAGGACCAATGGCTCGCCTGTAGAGACTCCCGTGGCCACGGCTGCGCCAGCCCCCAACTTAGGGCCGAAGCCGCCTGGTTGTAGGCCCGCAGATAGCGCTGCTGATCGACAGCCAGCAGCAGCGCACTGTCCAATTGCCGCTGCTGGGCGGTAAGCAGCATCAGCCCCATTACCAGCAACAACATCACCGCAGCCAATGTGCTGCCCCCCTGCTGCCTATCCATCCCTAGCGTGCCTCCATGCTAACCGCCCACTCCAGGCGGCGCTCTATATTTGCCCGCACCGTTGAGCGGCCACTTAGGGCAAACAACATCAAGGATTTGCCATCGCGCCCTGCAATCTGGCTGACAGAAAAAGACGCAATCCGGACCTCTTCCTGATCGAGCAAGCGTTCCCAGCCACTGCCTTGGCACTGGGTCACGCCGCTTTGCCCCTCCAACCCACCGGCCCGCAGGCGGTAACCAAAATACTCGGCATCGCCACCGCGGTCCCAGTTGCCATTGCGGTTAAGATCGTAGGCCACGATCACACAGCTGCCCGGCGCTTCACCCTCCGCATGGCTAATCAGCAGCGAACGCCCATTACACTGACCGGCACAAAACCCGCTACGGCGCAGATCCTTTTCAATCCCGAAAGCCAGCTGGCGTAATACCAGATCCAACCGATAATGACGGCCC
This sequence comes from Serratia sp. Res13-Sevr-LER1-36-b, assembly GCF_015673035.1. Lineage (NCBI taxonomy): Bacteria > Pseudomonadati > Pseudomonadota > Gammaproteobacteria > Enterobacterales > Yersiniaceae > Serratia > Serratia sp. Res13-Sevr-LER1-36-b. The sequence continues at coordinate 90,769 of NZ_JADACK010000044.1, forward strand.
ATATCAACCGTCTGCTGACGCAGCATCGGTAAGGTTTTCGCCGCTGCCAATGCAATCAGGCTGCCGAAAGTCATCGCCAGCAGCACCTCAGGCAGGGTAAAGCCTGGTTCTAGGGTTCGCATAAGGGCAGGCTCCGAATGGCGGTTTCTTCGCTGCACAGCCGCAAACGCCCTTTGGCGGAGAGCACCAGACGTATGCGGCCAGCCTGATTGCCTAGCAGGATATGCCCGGCCTGCGCACTGTTGCGCACGCCATAAAATCCCATTTCCTTTTGGGTATAACCTTGTAACTCCACATCCAGATGTTCTGGGGTAAATGCCCGGCCCGCCAGTGCAGTACAAGATGCCACCCGCGGGCCGCTGCCTATGCACCAGATTTTGCCTGGCCGAAACCACAATAAAGCGTTGCGGTTATGCCAGTTGGCATCGGCCTGTAAGCGCGTTAAGAATGCCAGCAGTTGCTGGGCGGTCTGCTCCAGCCGCAGCGCCTGTTGATAGTGATGCCACTGGCTAACCCCCCAAGAGGTCAGCATCCCCGCCAGGACCATCACGATCATCAGTTCGATCAGCGTCAGGCCTTGCTGGTGTTCGGGGCTATTTTTATATCGGTTCATACGGCGAGTGTAATCGGCCAGAGGCACGATGAAAGGCACCTTTTCTCAGGCTGGCAAATGATGCGCAGAATTTTTAGTTAGCAGGTAACAAACTGGGGGAAATTGAGTACGGCTTCGCATTTTTGGCAATGCAGCACGGACGCAGCATGTGGCGCGCCTACTTTCAGTGGGATGATGAAAGAGGGCCGGATACGGCCCTCAGCAAATCAGATAGCGACAGGAGCCTTGATCGGCGGGTGCGGATCGTAGCCTTCAATCTCAAAATCTTCAAAGCGGTAATCAAACAGCGAGGCTGGCTTGCGTTTGATCACCAGCTTCGGCAACGCACGCGGCTCGCGGGTTAATTGCAGCTGCGTCTGCTCCATGTGGTTGCTGTACAGATGGGTATCGCCACCTGTCCAGACGAAATCGCCCACTTCCAGATCGCACTGTTGCGCCATCATATGGACCAGCAATGCATAGCTGGCAATATTGAACGGCAGGCCGAGGAACACGTCGCACGAGCGCTGATACAGCTGGCAAGAGAGTTTACCGTCCGCCACATAGAACTGGAAGAAGGCATGGCACGGTGCCAGAGCCATCTTATCCAGCTCACCCACGTTCCAGGCAGAAACAATAATACGGCGCGAGTCCGGATCCTGTTTCAGCTGTTGCAACACGGTGCTTAGCTGGTCAATCTGGCGACCATCCGCCGCGCCCCAGGCACGCCATTGCTTGCCATAGACCGGGCCAAGATCGCCGTTTTCATCGGCCCATTCGTCCCAGATACTGACGTTGTTTTCGCGCAGATACGCCACGTTGGTATCGCCGTTCAGGAACCACAGCAGCTCATGAATGATCGACCGCAGGTGGCATTTCTTGGTGGTCACCAACGGGAAACCTTCCTGCAGGTTGAAACGCATCTGGTGGCCGAAAATCGACAACGTGCCAGTGCCGGTACGGTCGGCTTTAGGGGTGCCCTCGGCGAGCACTTTGTTCATCAAATCCAGATACTGTTTCATTTTTCCTCACGACTGTTGTTGCTGTGGACGACGACGATACGCCCAGATCATCATAATAATACCGGCGAGCACCATCGGCACGGACAGGATTTGCCCCATGCTGATCACCCCGTCAAACAGGCCAAGCTGGGCATCCGGCTGGCGGAACGCCTCGACGATAATGCGGAATGTGCCATAGCCAATCAGGAACAGGCCCGAAACGGCCCCCATCGGACGTGGTTTGCGGATGAACAGGTTCAGAATGATAAACAGCACGATGCCTTCAAGCACCATTTCATACAGCTGCGACGGATGACGTGGCAACACGCCATATTCATTGAGCAGCGGCAGCAGTTGAGGATTGGCGGCAGCGATGGCGATGTCTTCCGGACGCGAGCTTGGGAACAGCATCGCCCAAGGTGTATTGGTGGTGACACGCCCCCACAGCTCACCGTTGATAAAGTTACCCAGGCGACCAGCGCCCAGACCAAACGGGATCAGTGGGGCAATAAAATCAGAAACCTGGAAGAAGTTGCGCTTGGTGCGGCGGGCAAACCACAGCATCACCGCGATCACGCCAATCAGGCCGCCGTGGAATGACATACCGCCATCCCATACTTTGAACAGGTAGAGCGGGTTATCCAGGAACAGCGGCAGGTTGTAGAACAGCACATAACCGACACGGCCACCGATAAAGACCCCAAGGAAACCGGCATACAGCATGTTTTCCACTTCGTCTTTGGTCCAACCGCTGCCGGGCTTGTTAGCGCGGCGTACCGCCAACCACATGGCAAAAACAAAGCCAACCAGGTACATCAAACCGTACCAGTGCAAAGAGACCGGGCCGATAGAGAAAATCACCGGATCAAATTTTGGAAACGCCAGATAGCTAGTGCTCATCTATCACCACAATATGTCTGTTATTCATCCCCAAGCGGGGGCGGCAGGTGCCAAACGCGGTGCAAAGCCCGTGCAACGGGAGCACCGCATTGAGATGGCGCATCATAACATAGGCTTAACCACGTCCGGGCTTGCCGGCAGGGAAAAGTTCTGTAAAAAAATCGGTCAACGCTTAACGGGCTGGGCAACGCCTAATCAGCGGCCGCCGCGGATCAGCCCACCCATGCCACGCCGTTCCATAAATGCCGCGACCTGGTGGCGAACCTCGGTGGTCATCTGGGCACTCAATACCCGCTGGGCCAGCCCTTGCGCATCTTCCAGTTCGATATGGCGCAACAGATATTTGATTCGTGCGACGCTGCGCCCGTTCATGCTCAGATTGCGGTAACCCATTCCCACCAGCAGCAGAGCGCCCATCGGGTCTCCCGCCAGTTCACCGCACAGGCTGACCTGCAACCCGGCCGCCGTCCCCTGATCGATGATCAATTTCAGTACCTGCAACATGGCTGGATGCAGGCTGTCATACAGCGAGGCAACGCGGGTGTTATTACGATCCACCGCCAGCAGGTACTGAGTTAAATCGTTGGTTCCCACCGAGATAAAATCGACGCGTGCGGCCAGATAAGGGATCAGGAAGATCATCGACGGCACTTCCAGCATGACGCCAATCCGCGGTTTGGGTATGTCGTATCCCAGCATCTCTTCCACTTCTCGCCCGGCGCGATCGATCAGGCGTTTGGCCTCGTCGATCTCTTCCAGGCTGGTGATCATGGGCAACAGGATCCCCAGATTGCCGGTTCCCGCATTGGCACGCAGCATGGCGCGCACCTGGATCAGGAAGATTTCTGGCTGATCCAGCGTAATGCGGATCCCCCGCCAACCGAGGCACGGGTTTTCCTCGCTGATCGGCATGTAGGGCAGTTGTTTATCAGCACCGATATCCAGCGTACGCAGCGTTACCGGCTTATGCGGATAGAAAAGTTGCAGCATGCCCTGATATTGCGCCACCTGCTCCTCTTCCGACGGGAAGCCGCTTTGCAGCATGAACGGGATCTCAGTGCGGTACAGGCCAACACCGTCCACGCGCGCGCCCAGCAGTTGTTCATGTTCCGGGCTAAGACCAGCGTTCAGCATCACCTGGATCCGCTCACCGCTTTTCAGCTCTGCGGGCTGTTCAACGTCGTCTTCTGCCAGCTTGCTGAGCTCCTGCTCTTCGCTGATCAGACGTTGATATTCCTTCACCAGCACCGGTTCCGGATCGACCAGCAGCTCGCCGCGATAGCCATCAACAATCAGCATTCGCTGGGCCAACAGCGCAGGCTGGATGTCAGCCCCCATCACCGTTGGCACGCCCATGGCCCGCACCAGGATCGCGGCATGGGAGTTGGCAGCACCGTCCCGCACGACCACGCCAGCCAGGCGATCCTGTGGCACTTCGGCCAACAAGGTCGCCGTCAGCTCATCGGCGACCAGCACAAAACGGGCTGGCCATTGGCTGGCCCCTTGGGTGGTATCGTCGAGGTGGAATAGCAGGCGTTGGCCAAGCGCGCGCAGATCGCTGGCACGCTCGCGCATATAGGTATCTTGCAAGGTCGCAAACTGGGCTGCGAACGCTTCAATCACCTGTTTTACCGCCCATTCGGCCACCGAACCGGCATCAATCTCCGCGTACAGTTCACGTTTGAGGCGAGCATCGTTGAGCAGGTGGGAATAGAGATCGAAGATCGCCGCGCTCTCTTTTTGCGAGCTGGCGCTAAAACGCTTACTGAAGCGGCGGAACTCTGCCCCAGCCTCTTCCAACGCCTGTGTCAGGCGTTCGCGCTCGCTGACGGTATCCAGCGTGGAGGCTTTATACACCTGATCGAGTGAAGGCTGGCTGCTATCTAACCACCCCTCCGCCACTGCCACACCAGGAGCCGCAGCCAGCGCCCGAATGCGGGTCTGGCGATACTGGCCAAAAATGGCGTTTAGCTGTGATAACGAGAGGATCCCGGCCATTTGGGTGGCCAGGGTAACCATGAAGGATTCTTCGCTTTCGTCAAACTGGCGCAGTTCACGTTGCTGCACCACCAACACGCCAAGCAGCTGGCGGCGATGAATGATCGGCACGCCAAGGAAGGATCGGAAACGATCCTCTTTGACCTGCGGAATATATTTGAAGCTGGGATGGCTTTGGGCATCCGCCAGGTTGATCGGCTCTGCCCGCCGCCCAACAAGGCCGACGATGCCTTCGTCAAAGGCCAGGGCGATAGTACGCCCACGGGGCTTTTTCAACCCGCGCGTCGCCATCAGGTAATAACAGCGGCGGTCGTTGTCTGCCAGATAGATGGAGCAGACTTCGGTGTCCATCGCCAGACAGGTTTCATTGACCAAAAGATCCAGCGCATCTGTCAGACTGGCCGCCGCGGCCACTTTCTCAACAATTTCTCGCAAGCGCGTGAGCATAGTCGGTTTGACTTAACCTCTCTTTCGGCGATAAGCAGGAGGCTGCCGTTGCGCTGCCAGTTCCTGCATTGGCATGACGGTTGCGGCAAACTCTTTCATAACCCGGCGGTACACGTCGCGTTTAAACGACACCACCTGGCGCACCGGATACCAGAAGCTCACCCAACGCCAGCCGTCAAACTCCGGCGTACTGCTGCGCTGCATGTTGATATCCGCGTCATTGCACATTAACTGCAGCAGAAACCATTTCTGCTTTTGGCCGATACAAACCGGCTTTGTGTCCCAACGCACCAAACGTTTTGGCAATTTATAGCGCAACCAGTTGCGGGTTGAGGCCAGGATACGCACATCCTTTTTACTCAGCCCCACTTCTTCGAACAGCTCACGGTACATCGCCTGCTCAGGCGTTTCGCCAGGGTTTATTCCCCCTTGGGGAAACTGCCAGGAGTGCTGACCGTAACGGCGGGCCCATAGGACCTGCCCCTGACGATTACAGATTACGATACCAACATTCGGGCGGTAGCCATCATCATCGATCACCGGACTACCTCGATAAGCATAAATTCGTATTGATAACCTGATTGTTTCACACAAGCCACAGGCGGTAAACCACTGCTTTGCAGCACCGTCGCTCGGATAACATTGGGATAACTCACAGATAATGGCAAAGTTATAAACATGTAACGAGGTTCGAGGGCGGTTTTATTCACTTTTTCTGTGGATAGGTGTGTGAAGAACTCTAGGGATAAGCCGGGAAAACTCGATTGAACTTAAAATCCGCCGTATTTTTAACTTTTTATTATTCCTTTAAATACAATGAAATAAACACTTAAACACAGTTATGAACAGGGTAAAAATGTGATCTATGCACGCTTTGGATCTTTCTCTGGCGAAAGATCCACCAATGCGGATTTTATCCACAGATTATTATACCCAGTGACCTATAAAACCGCCAAATTCGTAAAAAATGCCCCGCGTCAAGGCTGTAAATCAAACCAGTGATCGGCAAAAAGTTGGGTTATCCCAGAAATCTGTGGATAAATAGGTGTAAGATCCTGTTTATTGTCGGTGGCTACAGGTGCACAACCCCGCAATGAAATTTTTCTACCGCGGTTGGGTAACCAAAAAGTCATGCAAAATCATGCTACTATTGTTGTTTTCCCCAGCCTGCTTTTCCCTTTTAAGGCTGTGAGTAAATTCGGTACGTTTTTTAACCATAATGCATAGGTCTGATTTATGGCGTGTTTATCCCCGCTGCCGCCAGAAAACGAGCAGCAATTATTAGCCCGTGCCCAGGCGCTGGCTGGCTTTAACCTTGGCGAACTGGCCGCCCGTGCGCAGGTCAGTATTCCCAAAGATCTCAAGCGGGATAAAGGTTGGGTCGGCATGCTGCTGGAGCTATATCTGGGGGCCATGGCGGGCAGTAAGCCTGAACAGGATTTCCCAGAGCTGGGCATCGAGTTGAAAACCATTCCGGTCGACGCCGCCGGTAACCCACTGGAAACCACTTTCGTCTGCGTAGCCCCACTGACAGGCAATAGCGGCGTCACTTGGGAAAGAAGCCACGTACGCCACAAGCTGGCACGGGTGCTGTGGATCCCGGTGGAGGGCGAACGACAAATCCCGTTGGCACAACGCCGCGTAGGTTCCCCGCTGCTGTGGCAGCCCAATCAGGAAGAAACCGAGATGCTGCGCCGGGATTGGGAAGAGCTGATGGATCTTATCGTGCTCGGCCAGGTTGAGCGGATCACCGCCCGCCATGGCGAAGTGCTACAGCTGCGGCCAAAAGCGGCCAACAACAAGGCACTGACCGAAGCCACCGGCGAACAAGGCCAACCGATCCTTACCTTGCCGCGCGGTTTCTATCTGAAGAAAAACTTCACCCGGGCGCTGCTCGCCAGGCACTTTACGCTTTGATTAGCCCTCCGCCCTCTGATTTCACTGTCATTTCTCCTTACACAGATGGGATACGTCCGAAAGCCATCTTTGGCAGAGTTTGCTACTCTATTAAGACAATTATTCCATGTATATAAGGTGTTCGGCATGAAAAAGTGGGTAATGGCTATTTCCGCCCTGATGATGGTCGCCGGATTAGCAGGCTGTTCCAGCGACTATGTGATGGCCACCAAAGACGGCAATATGATCCTCACGCAGGGTAAGCCTAAAATCGATAAAGATACCGGCCTGATCAGCTATCAGGACGAGCAAGGCAACCAGCGCCAGATTAACGGCGATCAGGTCTCGCAGGTTATCGAGCGTTAATCCCAGCCCCCGTATCATCCTGACCCCTGACGGATTATCAATCAGGGGTTTAGCCCGTCAGTTAATTACCCTATGGATTTCAAGCTGCAGCTTGAAAGACGGCGGGTATAATCCTCTTCCACCATCTGCCACGCTTGGTTATAGTCAAGTAAGGCGTGTTACGCCGTTGGATCTCTGGCTTCTGTTTTACCGGGCATCACGCCCGTAAGCGCTAACATTGAAGGAAGGCCGTTAATGCAATACCACCGTATTCCCCACAGTTCTTTAGAAGTGAGCGTGCTGGGACTGGGCACCATGACCTTTGGCGAACAAAACAGCGAAGCCGATGCCCACGCACAGCTGGATTATGCATTAGCCGCTGGCATCAATCTGATTGATACCGCAGAGATGTATCCAGTGCCGCCGCGCCCGGAAACCCAAGGGCTGACAGAGCAGTACATCGGCAGTTGGATCAAAGCGCGCGGCAACCGCGATAAAATCGTGCTGGCAAGCAAGGTCTCCGGGCCGATCCGGGGTAATGACGCGGGCATTCGCCCACAGCAGGCATTGGATCGCAAAAATATCCGCGCCGCCCTGGACGCCAGCCTGAAACGGTTAAATACCGATTATCTGGATCTGTACCAGCTACACTGGCCACAGCGCACCACCAACTGTTTCGGCAAGCTCAACTATCAGTACACCGATGAAAAAGCCACCATCCCGCTGTTGGAAACCCTGGAAGCGCTAACCGAGCAGGTCCGTGCCGGCAAAATTCGCTATATCGGCGTCTCTAACGAAACCCCTTGGGGCGTGATGCGCTATCTGCAACTGGCAGAAAAACACGAACTACCGCGTATCGTGTCGATCCAGAACCCCTATAGCCTGTTAAACCGCAGCTTTGAGATTGGTTTGGCAGAGATTAGCCAACATGAAGGCATCGAACTGTTAGCCTATTCCAGCCTGGCCTTCGGTACGCTGTCGGGTAAATACCTCAACGGTGCCAAACCGGCCGGGGCGCGCAACACCTTGTTCAGTCGCTTTACCCGCTACTCTTCAGCCCAGAGCCAGGCGGCGATCGCCGAATACGTGGCGCTGGCGAAAAAGCACGGTCTGGATCCTTCACAGATGGCATTGGCATTCGTGCGCCAGCAGCCGTTCGTTGCCAGCACCTTGCTGGGTGCCACCACGCTGGAGCAGTTGAAGATGAATATCGATAGTTTTGACGTGGTGCTGAACGAGGAGGTGTTGCAGGCCCTGGAAGAGATCCACAGCCGCTTCACCATTCCAGCGCCATAAATGCCCCCTCACGCTAACCCTCTCCCACAGGGAGAGGGGACCGTTCGAGTTCGATTTCGGTTTCAGAAATCTACCTGACCCCCGCACTGAATCAGTTCTCTTTTATTGATCACGGTACCTGATTACGACACCATTCCAGCTCCCACAGGGGACCGAAAGTGCCACTATCTAAGTTCTGTCTCTAACCTCAGCACCGCACCAACTCCCTCACTTTTGGCAATGAGCGTTGAAACAGCCACCCCCCTACTCCATACCCAACCATAACGCCGAATCAGCGCCCTCTCCCTATGGGAGAGGGTTGGCGTGAGGGGACTATTGTTAGGCTTTCGAGCGGAACTGAGATATCCACAGTACGGTGATGGCAAGGCCGAACACGACGCCAAAACCGATCCCGACGCCGATCACCGGCACGCCTAATTTGACCACCAAAGAGTAGAGGCCAAGCATCAGCAGCATGGCGGTGTTTTCACCCAGGTTCTGTACCGCGATGGCATTCCCCGCCCCAACTGAGCGTTTGCCCCGCTCTTGCAACAGCGCATTCAGCGGCACCACAAAGAAGCCCCCTAGCACACCAATCACCAGCAGTACGCCATAAGCATTCAGCATGCTGGTTTGCACGGCGAAGAAGGCCACGGCGATGCCGATCAGGATCCCGGCAGGCATACAGCGCTTAACCGTTTCCAGCGTCACAAAGCGGGCTGCCGCCCCGGCTCCGACCACGATACCTATTGCCACCATCGCGTTGAGCATGGTTGGCGTGGCGTTATCGCTAATGCCCAGCGCTACCGGTACCCACAGCACCAGCAGGAAGCGCAGGGTGACGCCAGCGCCCCAGAACAGGCTGGTACCGATCAGTGAGAAACGGGTTTGGCCATCGCGCCACAGCACCACGCAAGCGTTGAAGAAAGTGCTCCCCATGACGCGTGGGTGCCAGGAGGCTACCTTATGGGCAACCGGCAAGCGCGGGATATAGAGGTTAGCGACGACCGCCGCGCCGTAAACCACGGCACACACCGCCAGTGCGGCCACGATATGCCAGTCTGCCAACATGCCACCGGCTACCGAGCCCACCAGGATGGCAGCAATGGTGGAAGCCTCCATCAGACCGTTGGCCTTCACCAGCTTATCGCCGCTGATGATCTCACCCAGGATGCCGTACTTCGCTGGCGAATAAGCCGCCGCCCCGATGCCGACCAGGGTATAGCCCAGGAAAGGGTTCAGCCCAAAGCAGATCACCAGCGCACCGGCCAGCTTCAAGCCGTTGGCGACCATCATCACCCGGCCTTTGGAGAAGCTGTCGGCGATTTGGCCCACAAACGGCGCCAGGATGATATAGGTGGCCACGAAGGCCATTTGCAGTATCGGTTGGCTCCAATCGGGGTACATTTGCTGTTTGATCAGCGCCAGGGTAGCAAACAGCAAGGCGTTATCGCCGAAGGCCGAGAGAAACTGGGCACAGATCACCGCGATCATTGAACGTGACAGCAGTGGGGAATCAGTTGCATTCATTATGCCTTCTCCGGCTGTTCAGCCATTTGGCGCAAAGTAACGAAATCCGGTTTGCCGCTGCCCAGTAACGGCAACGCCTTCACCAGGCGAATATCGCGTGGCACCGCCAGCTCCGGGGTGCCCTGCTCACGAGCCACCCGCAGCAAGCTATCACGGGTAATGCTGGCGTCGTTGGTGAACAACACCAGCGCTTCGCCTTTGCTGCTGTCGCTTTTCACCGTGGCCGCATGCAGCCCTTCCGGTGACAGGCGCACAGCCAACTGTTCCACGCTCTCCAGCGAGATCATTTCCCCCGCCAGTTTGGCAAAGCGCTTCACGCGGCCACGAATGGTGCAATAACCCTGTTCGTCGAAGCTGACAATATCACCGGTATCGTACCAGCCAGCTTGCAGCACGCCGTTTTCGTCCTCGGCTGCCGGAGCTTCCAGCTCGCCTGGGCGTTCAACCCGCAGGTAGCCCTTCATGATGTTCGGGCCTTTCAATTGCAGACGGCCGCCGTTATCGATGCCAGCCATCTTGATCAAACGTGCTTCCATCTGCGGCATAATGCGGCCTACGGTGCCAACTTTGGCCGCCAGAGGCACGTTGATCGATACCACCGGAGCACACTCCGTGACGCCATAGCCTTCTAAAATGCGGATGCCGTATTTGTCCTGATAAACCTGTTTGGTGCTTTCGGCCAGCTTCTCTGCCCCGGCCACCACATAGCGCAGGCGGGCAAAATCATAAGGATGGGCGAAGCGGGCGTAGTTGTTGAGGAAAGTCGCCGTACCAAACAGCACGGTGCAGTTGCGGTCATAAACCAGTTCCGGCACCACGCGATAATGCAGCGGGCTTGGGTAGAGGAATACCCGGCTACCGGTCATCAACGGGGTGATCAACCCGACAGTCAGGCCGAAAGAGTGGAACAGCGGCAGCGAGGACATAAAGCGATCGCGCGGGGTGAAATCCGCAATGGTTCGGATCTGCTCCACGTTGGCCAGCAGGCTGGCATGGGAATGCACCACGCCCTTCGGATGGCCTTCCGAGCCGGAGGTAAACAGGATCAGCGCCGCATCCTCTGGTTGCTGTGGCACCATTGCCTTTTGTGGCTGGAACAGGTGACGCAGGATCCACAGTTTATCGTCGCGGGTGACGGTATCTTTCAAATCTTCCAGATAGACCCAGTTGGCTTCCGGCACCTGCTCTGGCAGGTGTGTCAGTTTGCCCTTTTCCAGGAACTGGCGTGAGGTAACGATGGTTTTAATGGTGGCCGCGGTCATCGCGCTTTTCAGCCCGTTCACACCGGCGGTGTAATTGAGCATCGCCGGGATCCGGCCACGTAATGAAGCGCCAAAAATGGCGGCAGCGGTAATAGTGGCATTGGGCAACAGCAGGCCAACATGCTCTTTCGGCGCGGTAAAGCGTTCCAGGATGCGGCTGACGCCCAGCGATTTTTTGAGCAACGTATGATAGCTGTCTTCCTTGAAGCCCACGTCTTCGATGCAGGGCTTGAAGCGGCCATAACGATGCTGCGCGGCCAACAGCGCGCCGAACAGGGTTTGCGGTTTGAGGGTATCCATGCGCGCCTGCATCATGATCTGATGCAGCCTGTCACCGGCCAACTGCCGGCGTTGACTGGCCTTTGGCGCATCTGGCATCGGTAAAGTGGTTGGCGGCAGAATGCTGATGGTGGTCTGTGGGAAGGCGCGGAGTTTATACACCCCGGCCATACGGCCAAACACGCTGAATTCCGGGCCATCGATACGTACCGGCACGATGGTGGCGCCAGATTTGGCGGCGATAAAGGCCGCCCCGTCGTAGACCTTCATCAATGAACCGGTCACCGTAATGCGCCCTTCCGGGAACACCACGATCGGCCTGCCCTGCTCAACCATGCGCACCAGATGCTTGATGGCCATCGGTTTGGTGGGATCCAGTGGCACGAAGTCGATATAAGGCTTCAGCCAACGCATAAACCAACGTTCGGAAATGCTGGAGTAAACGGCAAACACCGGTTTTATCGGTAAGAACAACGCCAGCAGCGCGCCATCCATGAAAGAAACGTGATTCGGGGTGATCAGCAGTTTCTGCTGCTCAAAATGCTTGGCGTCGCCTTCGACACGAACACGAAACATCAGGCGAAACAGCGCACGTAACACGGTATATATCATCCCACTCTCCCTCGGGGTTGATGGCCTTAAAAATTGTCTGAGGGAAGAATACTATACGGCAGGCAAAAAAAAACCTACGCATCCGCGTAGGTTGGTGCAATTGAAAATGGCTTCAACATACAGAGTATGTCGATTGCTCACCAATCAATACCTCTGGGACAGTCAATTTACCCCGCCACGCCAAACTCTCGCCAGCGGCCAATCGCAACAGTCAGGCGCAAAGTGTAACCAGCGATGTAGTTTTGCCTTTGATAGACATGGTTATGAAACTATTGAAAAACCTCAACCAACCCGGATCGTTGGGCACCGCACGCTGCATCCGTTAACCCTGGATCCGCTTGGGGGCGAAAAGGTGAATTTAAAAGCCATAAATGCAACGCTCACCACAAGTTAACGATACCAGCCCTTGCGGCGCGCGATTTTTTCCGCAAAACTGAGGAATGTAAGCGATTACCCAGGAAGTGTTGCAGATATGGCCACGATTAAGGATGTTGCCAGGCTGGCGGGTGTTTCCGTCGCCACGGTGTCCCGCGTAATAAATAACTCCCCAAAAGCCAGCGAAAGTTCACGGACCGCCGTGCTGGCCGCCATGGAAAGATTGCAGTATCACCCTAACGCCAATGCCCGTGCGCTGGCACAGCAATCCACCGAAACCCTGGGCCTGATTGTCTCTGACGTTTCCGATCCCTTCTTTGGTGCCATGGTAAAAGCCGTGGAGCAGGTGGCCTACGCCACGCATAATTTTCTGCTGATTGGTAACGGTTACCACAATGCCGAAAAAGAGCGCCAGGCCATTGAGCAACTGGTGCGCCATCGCTGTGCGGCCTTGGTGGTGCATGCCAAGAAGCTTACCGACGATGAGCTAACCGTCTGGATGCGCCAGATCCCAGGCATGGTACTGATCAACCGTACGCTGCCTGGCTTTGAGCCCCGCTGCGTAGCGCTTGACGATCGCTATGGTGCCTGGCTGGCCACCCGTCATCTGATCCAGCAGGGCCACCAGCGGATCGCCTTCATCTGCTCCAACCACCAGATTTCAGATGCTACCGATCGATTGCAGGGCTACCTGGATGCATTGGAAGAGCACGGTATTGCGGTGGATGAGAAGCTGGTTGCCTACGGCAAGCCGGATGAGATTGGCGGCGAGCAGGCCATGACCGAGTTACTGGGCCGTGGTAAGCAGTTTACCGCCATCACCTGCTATAACGATCCGATGGCCGCCGGGGCGCTTTCGGTGCTCAGTGATAACAGCGTGGACGTTCCGGGCCAGATTTCGCTGATTGGTTTTGATGACGTACTGATTTCGCGCTATCTGCGCCCACGCCTGACCACTATCCGCTACCCGGTGGTGGCGATGGCGACGCAAGCAGCAGAGCTGGCATTAGCGCTGGCCAACAACCAGCCGCTACCGGAGATCACCAATATGTTCAGCCCGACGCTGGTACGCCGCCATTCGGTCGCCAGCATCAATAACGCTTTCGAGCAAAACTAATCTAGCAGGCGGTGGTAGAGGCGCACGGGGCGATCCGGGTACTCCAGCGCCTCGCCGATGTGCTGCCAGCCATGGCGTTCGTAATAACCGCTAAACTCGGCATACAGATACAGCTCCTTGAACCCGGCCCGGCGGCTGTATTCCTGCACATATTGCTGGAGCTGCAGCCCCAGCCCGCTGCCGCGCTGGCTCTCTTCAACGTAAAGCGCGGCCAGCCACGGCGTTAAATCCTGGCGGCTGATCAAATCACAGCGCCACAGCCCCACGGTGCCTACCGGCTTGTCATCCAACAGGGCGATAAAGGTGATCGGCAACCCTTCATGCCGCAGGCTGCTGGCCACCACGCTGGCAAAGAATTCCCGGCTGTTTTCGCTGCCAAACGCCTGCCACTGCCAGTCGATAACCTGTTGCTGATACTGCGGATAGTCCGCCAGATGCACGATACGAAACACGCTAATCCCCTCTGAAAAATGCCTTAAACGCCAGCACCGTCAGTGTACGCGAATCAATGCATGGGTGCCCCAACAACATATGTTGCTGAATTTGTAGGGGTCGAACATGTTCGACGCGATCTAACCCTATGCTAGACTCAGCAATATTTACCGCAGCGGACGTTGAAAGAGGGTAGCCATTGATGATCACCATGTTGGATGTTTCCATGCGCGCGGGGGTATCGAAAGCCACGGTTTCCCGCGTTTTAAATGGCACCGGCCAGGTGAAGAAGAGCACGCGTGATGCGGTGTTCAAGGCAATGGATGAGTTGGGCTACCGGCCAAACTTTCTCGCCCAATCGCTGGCCAATAAAAGCTCCAACAGCATTGGGCTGGTGGTCTCCAATTTTGACGGCCCCTACTTTGGCCGTTTGCTGCGCCAGGCCGCCAAACTGGTCGAGGCCAGCGGCAAGCACCTGATCGTCACCGACGGCCACGACACGCCAGAAGATGAATTGCAGGCGGTACGGCTGCTGGCGGATCGCCGTTGCGACGCGATTATCCTGTACACCCGCTTTATGGGCGAAAGTGCCCTGATGGAGTTGCTGGAAGACCTGCCGGTTCCGGTGATGGTCATTAATCGCGATCTGCCGCAGGCCCGTGAACGCTGCGTGTTCTTCGAACAGCAACAGGCCGCCTTCAACGTGGTGGATTACCTGATCCGTCAAGGGCACCGTGAGATCGCCTGCATCACCGGGCCGATCGATACCCCCACCGCCCAATCCCGCTTGGCGGGTTATCGTCAGGCGTTGGAACACCACCAGGTTGCTTTCAATAATGCCTTGATCACCAACGGTGATAGCAGCGTACCTGGCGGATACCTTAGCTGTAAGGCTCTGCTGGCTAGCGGCAACGCATTCAGCGCGCTGTTTGCCAGCAACGATGATATGGCCATCGGCGCGATGAAGGCCCTGCACCAGGCTGGCAAACGCCTGCCTGAGGACGTTTCGCTGTTTGGTTTCGACGATGAGCCAAGCGCCGCCTATCTGCAACCGGCGTTGTCTACCGTCTACCTGCCGATCGACGCGATGATCGAAGCGGCGATCGCCCAAGCCCTGCGTCTGATTAACGGCGAAGCGCTGCAACCGCTAACGCCGTTTGTCGGTGAGTTAAAACTGCGTGAGTCCGTGGTACCTGGCCCCTACGCTTAAATTAACTCCAGCCCGATCAATTCTTCAATCGTCTGGCGGCGACGGATCAGCCGAGGCTCACCGTTTTCAAACAGCACTTCCGGCAGCAGCGGGCGGCTGTTGTAGTTGGAGGACATCGACGAGCCATAGGCCCCGGTGTCATGGAATACCAGATAATCACCGACCCGCACCTGCGGCAACGGACGGGTTTCAATACCGCCACCCGCTTGCTGGGTAAACACATCACCCGACTCACACAGTGGCCCGGCGATCACGGTGTCTTGCAGCGGTTGATTATCAGTATTGCGGCCGTCGGCAGGCAGCAGGGAGATATGGTGATAGCTGCCGTACATCGCCGGACGCATCAGATCGTTAAACCCAGCGTCCACCAGGACAAAGTGGCGGCTGCCCATCTGTTTTACCGAACGCACTTCGGCCACCAGCACGCCTGCTTCGGCCATCAGGAAACGCCCCGGCTCGATTTCCAACTTCACCGGATGGCCCAGATGTGCGGCAACTCGCTCACGTGCCCGGTTCCACAGGCCGTAATAGTGTTCGGTATTGATCGCCTCTTCTCCTTGCTGATAAGGGATAGAAAGGCCGCCACCGGCGGAAATAGCCGTAATGTCCTGCCCCAGCGCAATCACCTGCTGCACCATCGCATCACACACGCGCTCCAGGTGCTGGTAATCCACCCCAGAACCGATGTGCATATGCAGCCCGATCAGTTTCAGGCCGTATTGCTGCACCTTGGCGACCGCCTGCGGCAGATCGGCATACCAGATACCGTGCTTGCTGTTTTCACCGCCGGTATTGGTTTTCTGGCTATGGCCGTGGCCAAAACCAGGGTTGATCCGCAGCCATACCGGATGCCCGGCAGACACCTGGCCAAGCTGTTCCAGCATATCGATAGAACCGGCGTTGACCGGGATTTTCAATTCACTGACGCGCGCCAGCGTGGCGTGATCCAGCACATCGGCGGTAAACACGATATCTTCGCCACCCGGCTCAAAACCGGCTTTTAACGCGCGCTCGATTTCCCCCAGCGACACCGAATCCACCTTGACGCCCTGCTCGCGCATCAGGCGCAGAATATGAATATTCGAGCAGGCTTTCTGGGCAAAACGGATCACGTCAAAGTGCTGCAACTGGCTGATACGCTGGCTGATGATAGCCGCATCATAGGCCCAGACCGGGCAACCAAAGCGTTGGGGCAGCGCCAGCAGATTGGCGGCGTTCAGGGCGGTAGAGGTGTCGTTCAAGGAGCGTGGCATGGTTCGGTTCCCATAATCAAATTTTCCACCATCATGCCGCAGCGGCCCCGGTGTGAAAAATATCTATTTCGCCATAGTCTATTCATTTATGATATGGCTTTTCCTCTCCGTGGAGTTTCGCCATGTACGCCATTACCCTGCGCCAGATTGAGATTTTCCACGCGGTGATGACCACCGGCAATCTGACCGAAGCGGCGGCGCTGCTGCAAACCTCACAACCGACCGTCAGCCGCGAGCTTGCCCGCTTCGAGAAGCTAATCCAATTGCAACTGTTTGACCGCGTACGTGGTCGCCTTTACCCGACGGTGCAGGGCTTGCGGCTGTTTGAAGAAGTGCAGCGCTCTTATTACGGCCTGGATCGCATCAAGAATGCGGCCGCCGGTATCCGGCAATTCCAGCAGGCGCAGCTTTCCATTGCCTGTCTGCCGGTGTTTTCCCAATCGCTGCTGCCTGCCGTGTGCAAACCTTTTGTCGATCGTTATCCGGAAGTGAGCTTCAGCGTGATCCCGCAGGAGTCACCGTTGCTAGAAGAGTGGCTTTCGGCGCAGCGCCACGATCTGGGCCTGACGGAGAATACCCTGACGCCCGCTGGCACCGAGCGCATGACGCTGATGACGATGAATGAGGTGTGTGTGCTGCCTGCCGGGCACCCATTGCTTGCGAAAAGTACGCTGACACCGCAGGACTTCAACACAGAAAACTTTATCAGCCTGTCGAGCACCGACAGCTACCGGCAACTGCTGGACGCACTGTTCCATGAACAAGGCATCGAGCGCCGGATGGTGATGGAGACCCACAGCGCCGCTTCGGTGTGTGCGATGGTCAAGGCCGGCGTCGGCATCTCAATCGTCAACCCGCTGACCGCGTTGGATTACGCCAATAATGGCGTTCATGTGCGGCCCTTCAGCGTCGAGGTGCCGTTTACCGTGAGCCTGATCCGCCCGCTGCACCGCCCCTCTTCCGCGCTGGTCACCGCCTTTGTGCAGCACTTGCAGCAGCAGGCGCAACAGTTGCCCGCCCGCCTGGCTTCGGTTATCCAACGCTAGCGCAGCGTGGCGCGCCAGCCAGGATCGGTGGCAAACCATTCCACCAGGAAGTCCAGCATGGTACGCAACGTGGCGGGCATTTGTCGGCGCGAGGTGTAGATACCGTAGATCCCCATCGTCTGTGACAAATACCCCGGTAACAGTTCCACCAACTCCCCCTTTGCCAACAGTGGCGCAGCGGAATAATAAGGCTGCATGGAGATCCCCGCACCTTGCAGCGTTCCTGCCAACAGCACCACCGATTCGTTGGCACTGAGGTTGCCACTAACCGCCACCGCCGACTTCACGCCTTGCTCATCAAAGTGCCACAGGCTTTTACCAAAGTAGGAATAGGTGAGGCAGTTGTGCAGAGCTAAATCTTGCGGGTGACGCGGGGTACCATGAGCGGCCAGATAGGCTGGAGACGCACAGATCACCGAAGCGCAGTTGGAAAGCGGCCGGGCAATCAGATTGGGATCCAGTTCGTTGGTGATGCGTAGTGCCAGATCGATCCGCTCCTCCACCAGATTGACCGCTCGGTTATTCATTTGCAGATCCACCGCCACCTGAGGATGACGCTTCAGGTACTGCGCCACCGCCCCCACCAGCGCCGTTTGGCCAAGCGATTGCGAACAGGTGATTCGTAGCAGGCCACGTAAATCGTCACTCTGCTCGTTTTCCACCAGATCGATATCTTTCGCTACCGCCAGCATTTGGCGGCAACGTTCCAAGGTGCGCTCTCCGGCATCGGTCAGGCTGAGCCTACGCGTAGTACGGTGCAACAGCCGCGCCCCCGCCCATTGTTCCATCTGCGCCAGATAGCGCGTCACCATAGCTCGCGACATCGCCAGGGTATCCGCGGCAGCAATCATGCTGCCGCGTTCGACGATAGTGACAAAAACCTCTGCGGCGGTAATGCGATCCATGATTCGCTCGATTTACGCAATGAATAATTGCTTATTATCCGGTTTTTCTCCCTTTCTATGCAACCTATCATCTGGCCAACGACAACAAATACCCAAAAGGCACCTGCACATGTTTAAGAAATCATTACTGACCCTGGCCGTAACCGGCTTAGTTTCATTCAGCACCTTCGCCAATGCGGCTAATACTCTGACCCTGGAAGTGTACAACCCAGGCGAAAAGAGCGTTTTCCCGGTCTCTTCCGAGATTGTCAGCGGCCCACACGAAGTGGCGCTGATCGATGCCCAATTCCAGCGTAACGATGCGCAGGAACTGGTGAAAAAGATTAAGGCCACCGGTAAGAAGCTGACCACGGTCTATATCAGCCATTCGGATCCGGATTTCTATTTCGGGCTGGACGTGATCAAAGCCGCCTTCCCAGAGGCAAATATCATTGCTTCACCGGAAACGATCAAAGCGATCAATGCGACCCAGGCAGGTAAACTCGCCTATTGGGGGCCGATCCTGAAAGAGAATGCGCCGAAAACCGTGATCGTGCCGCAGCCGTTGCAGGGCAGCAGCTTTAGCATCGATGGCCAGCAGGTCGAAGTGAAAGGCCTCAATGGCCCAACGCCAGACCGCACCTTTGTGTGGATCCCGTCGTTGAAAGCTGTGATGGGTGGCGTACCGGTAGCCGGTAACAATATTCATCCGTGGATTGCGGATAATCAAACCGTCGAGTCACGCGCTCATTGGCAGCAAACGCTGGAAAGCATCAAGGCGCTGAAACCGCAGGTGGTGGTTCCGGGGCACTTCCTGCCAGGAGCGGCGCAAACGCTGGAGTCGGTGACCTTTACCCACAATTACCTGACCACGCTGGAAAGCGAGTTGCCAAAAACCAAGAACTCCGCGGAACTGATCGCGGCCATGCAGCAGCACTATCCAAAACTGCAAGATGGTTCTAGCCTGGAACTGAGCGCCAAGGTGCTGAAAGGCGAAATGAAGTGGCCGCAATAAAGCGGTAGGAGCAAAAACATGACGACCCTGCATTACATTTTCGATCCGCTGTGCGGCTGGTGTTACGGTGCAGCACCGCTGGCCAAGGCCGCGCAGGCTATTCCAGGCCTGACCGTTGCCCTGCACGCCGGTGGCATGATGACCGGCAATGCCCGCCGAACCATCAACGAGGAATGGCGCAATTACGTGATGCCGCATGACAAGCGGATTGCCGGGCTAACCGGCCAGCCTTTCGGCGACGGTTACTTCAACGGGCTGCTGCGAGACACCACGGCGGTGATGGACTCTGAGCCACCGATCGTTGCGATCCTGGCCGCTGAACAGCTCGCCGGACGGGGCCTGGATATGCTGCACCGCATTCAGGAAGCTCACTACCGGGAAGGGCGACGTATTGCCGATGCGCCAGTGTTGGAAGCGCTGGCGAAAGAGTTGGGCCTGGATCCTGCTGCCTTTATTGCCGAGATGCGTTTGAACAGCGGCGCGCCAACGGCACAGCATATCGCCGACAGCCGCGCACTGCTCGCCAGAGTCCGTGGGCATGGCTTCCCAACCTTTGCCCTGGAGGATAATCAAGGGCGGCTATCCCAGATCCCCGTGCAGGAGTATTTGGGAAATGTTGAAGGCTGGAAAGCATTACTGAAAGATGCCGTGAAATAAATCTGCAGGGGCGAGCACATGTTCGCCCCGAACTTAGTTGTAACAATTTCATTTTGTGTTGTGATTTTCCGCCGTGCCAAAAATGCCTTCGCCTTACTCTACTCAACGTTACTAGCGCTCGTTTTATCTCTGCTGTATTGCAAATAATGAGCCACGTCAAAACTGCTTACATGTGGCGGTTTGTTTGTTACCAACCTCGTGCCCATGCTAGAAGAAAACGATACCTTCTGGATTTTTATGAACACGAGCACCACACAAAAACGGGCCGTCTGGCAGTTGATCAAACCCTTTTGGGTTTCGGAAGAAAAATGGCGCGCCTGGGCGATGCTGATTGCCATCGTGGGCCTATCCCTGGGGCTGGTCTATATCAGCGTGCTGATCAACCAGTGGAACCAGGTGTTCTACGATGCTCTGCAAAATAAAAACTACCCGGTGTTCAAAGCCCAGCTGTGGCGCTTTACCTATCTGGCGTTGGCTTTCATCGTGCTGGCGGTCTACAAAATCTACCTGACCCAGGGCCTACAGATGCGCTGGCGGCGCTGGATGACGGAAAAATTTATGGGCAAGTGGCTGGCACACCAGGCCTATTACCATACCGAACAACAGCAGATTATCGATAACCCCGATCAGCGTATCTCTGACGATCTCAACGTCCTGACCCAGTACACCTTATCTTTATCGCTCGGCCTGCTCTCCAGCCTGGTGACGCTCTGTTCGTTTATTACCATTCTCTGGCATATCAGCGGGCCGATGACCTTTGTGATCGCCCAACATACCATTACCCTGCCCGGTTATATGGTGTGGTTTGCCCTGTTGTACGCGGCGCTGGGATCGTTGCTGATCTGGTGGGTCGGCAAGCCGCTGGTTATGCTCGGCTTTAATCAGGAACGCTATGAGGCGAACTTCCGTTTCGGGCTGATACGTATCCGTGAAAATAACGATGCCATCGCGCTGTATCACGGTGAGCCACGCGAGAAGCAGCAGCTAAGTAACCGTTTTGAGGCCATCCGCAGCAACTGGTGGTCGATCATGCGCATCACCCGGCGGCTGAATATCGCCAGTAACTTCTACGGCCAGTTTGCCATTGTCTTTCCGCTGCTGGTGGCGGCACCTCGCTATTTCTCCGGTGCGATCCAGATGGGCGGGCTGATGCAGATCTCCTCCGCGTTTGGCCAGGTGCAAGGCTCGCTGTCATGGTTTATCGACGCGTTTTCCAATCTGGCCACCTGGAAAGCCTGCGTTAACCGTCTGGCTGGCTTTAACGCGGCGGTGGACGAGGTGCATAACCAGCCCCGTGGCATCAGCCTGCAACAGGAAGACCACTCACCGCTGATGCTGCGCGATGTTGGCCTTACGCTGCCCGATGGACAGCCTCTGTTAAGTGCAGCAACCATGACGCTGCAACGCGGCGAGCGCGTACTGGTCGTCGGCCCTTCTGGCTGTGGTAAATCTACGCTGCTACGTGCCATTGCCGGGATCTGGCCTTACGGTTCGGGTGAGATCGGCCAGGATAAACATCTCACCACGCTGTTCCTGCCACAGCGCAGCTATATTCCGATCGGTACGCTACGTGAAGCGTTGAGTTACCCGCATCAGGATAAAGACTACAGCGATGAGCAGTTGTTGAAAGTCCTGGAAAACTGCCGGCTGAAGCACCTGCAACGCTGGCTGGATACCAGCGCCAACTGGAGCCATCGCCTTTCACCGGGCGAGCAGCAGCGGTTGGCGTTTGCCCGTGCGATCCTTACCCGCCCGGATGTGCTGTTCCTGGATGAGGCCACCAGCGCGTTGGATGATGAAACCGAACAATTGATGTATTGCCTACTGGTTGACGAACTGCCGGGGGTCACGCTGGTCAGTGTGGCACACCGCAACAGCGTGGCGAAATATCATCAGACCTGCTGGCGTTTCAGCCGTAATGAAAATGGCCCAGCCCAGATGGCGCTTAGCCCGTTGCCGATACCGAGTTAGCCTCAATAGCTCCTCTCACTCCCCCCTTTGGAAGGGTTGGAGTGAGAGGGCACCTGATTAAATCCCATCAGCCTCGGCGTTGGCGCATTTCACCTTACGCCGTTCATGCCACAGGCTGGTCAAGCCGCGTTTGCCGCAGGCCAGCGCCATGTCACGGAACTCGGTCAGGCTCAGCCCTTCGCGCTCCAGCATCATTTCGGCAGCCAACTGCATATTAACCCCGGTAAGCACCTCACAGCTACCATGCGCATCGGCCAACTCGCAGGCACTACGGAAAGGCGATCCCCCCAGCATATCGGTAAGGAATACCACACCGTCCGCTTGTTCTACCGCTTGCAGCGCGGCACTCAACGCCACTTTCAACTCCGCCGTGCCCATATGGACAGGGAAGTCCACCGCGATACAGGCAGGCTGTTCCCCTACCACCTGCTCTACCGCCTGTAGCAGGCCACTGGCGAAGCCGCCGTGGCCGGTAATGACAATTCCTGGCATGTTCTCTTCCTCACAGCAAACCGATAAATTTACCCACTACGCCGATCACCACCGTCACACCAATCAGTTTCACCGGTGAGAAACCGCGCTTCATCAGGAAGAACACCAGCAACGTGAAACACAGCGGCAACAGGTTGGGCATCAACTTATCGAGCACGTCCGTTTGCAACGCCACGGTGGCCTTACCGGCATGCATGATCAGCGGCGTAGAAAGATGTACATAAGAGGCCACCAGCGCACCGATGACCGTCATGCCCACGATCGACGCCGCATGGGATATTCGTTTGGTATGGGTTTTCAACAGCGTCAGCGCACTGGTGCCCGCCTGATAGCCATAGTGCGCCAGCCCAAAGCGCAGCCCGAAGTGGAACACGTTGAACAACAGCAAGAACACTATCGGCCCAAACAGGCTGCCTTCCAGCGCCAGAGATGCCCCGATGCCCGCACAAATCGGCAACAGCGTCAGCCAGAACAGCGCATCACCAATGCCTCCCAACGGCCCCATCAGCGCCACTTTCACCGCTCGAATGGTGGAGACTTTCTCCTTGTTTTGCTCCATCGCCAGCACCAGCCCCGAGAGGAAGGTAACGTCGAAGGGATGCACGTTGATAAACTCCATATGCATCTTCATCGAATTCGCCAGATCCTGAGGATTGCGATGGATCTTGCGCAAGCCCGGGATCAAGGTGTACAGCCAGCCACCGGCCTGCATACGTTCATAGTTGAACGATGCCTGCAGTAACAGCGAACGCCAGGCCATGCGGTTGATATCGCTGCGCGTCAGCGCTTCTGCCGGGCGGCTATCAACGTAGTCGTCCTGCTCGACCTGGCTGGTGGCCAATGCCTGTTCCAGGCGTTTTGCTGCTTTTTGTGCCAGCAGATCGTCAGAATCATTAAATGCCATCTTCAGCGTCCTCCGGTTGAACAGGCTTTCTGGTCACATCCGCATCTGCCCGTTGACTGTTAAAGAAATCGATCAGCGCGATCGCCAATGCCCCCAGCGCCACCGCCAGGATCGGCAGCTTAAGGAAAGTCACCGAAATAAAGCCGAGGATGAAATACGCCACGTAGGTTTTCTTCATCATCACTTTCATCAGCAGTGAGAAGCCGATCGCCGGCATCATACCGCCCGCCACTGCCAGCCCATCCAGCAGCCAGGTCGGCGCTTTCTGCACCATGGCGCTGGCCGCATCGGCACCGAAGTAGATCGGCAAAAACGCCACCACAAAGTAGAAAACAAACAGGATACTGATACCGAGGTAGTTCACCCGCTCAACGCCACGCCAGTTCAGCTCCTGTACCATGCGATCGCAGCGGTGCATCATGGGTGAAAACGCAGTGAACAGCAGCGTGATGCAGCCCTGTACCGCAATGGCGAACGGCACCGCCACGCCAATGGCCACCTTGGGATCGGCCTTGGTGAGGATGGCAAACGCCGTGCCGACCACCCCGCCGATAACCACGTTAGGCGGCTGCGCACCGGCCAGTGGCACCATGCCCATCCACACTAGTTCCAGCGTCCCGCCCACCAGCAAGCCAGTGGTGACATCCCCCAGGATCAGGCCAACCAGCGGCCCCATCACTACCGGGCGGTGGAAGTGGGTCAGGCCGTCGAACAGGTCGACCCCGGCCAGCCCCGCCAGCAATGCAATCAATAACGCGTCAGTTAACATGCTTCCCCCTGCGCTCAAGCGAGCAGTTTGCCTATCGCTTCACCGGCTTCATCCGGCACCCGGCGCACCTCGCAGGCTACGCCCAACGCCGCCAGCTCACGAAAGGCGGCAATGTCATCGTCATCCACCGAGACCGTCTTGTGGATTTGCCGTTTCCCTGCGGCGAAGTGCATATTGCCAACGTTGACAAAGGTGATGGGCACTCCGCCCTGCACCAGTTTCAATACGTCCTGCGGCGTTTTGCACACCAGAAAAATCTTTTGCCGATCCGCCGCCTTGTGGATCACGTCGATGGTTTTTTGCAGGGTGAAGTAACGGGTCTGCACGCCTTCGGCCACCACCATGTCCATCAGGTTTTGCTGTACCGGATCGGCGGCGGCATCATCGTTGGCCACCACCACCAGATTGGCGCCCAGCGTGTTGGTCCAGGTCACCCCTACCTGGCCATGCACCAGGCGGTTATCGATACGAGTCATCAGAATATTGGGCATATCAGCGCACCTCCGGGTAACAGGCTGAGTGGTAGTCGTCGAGCACCTGGGTAATTTTGTGGATCACCCAATCTTGCGGATCCTGACTCAGCTCACCGGCATTCAAGGCCCGTGCCTGATCGGGTAAATACTGGCTGAGTAAGGCCAGCGGGATTGGGTTACTCCGTAGATTGTCCATCAACGCATCCACGGCCTGCTGGACCTGTGGTTGAGGCCAGTAATAGCGCACGCGATCGCTCAGGCTGTAGTGCCGATCCAGATACTGTTGATGCGGGCTGCCGTGATAATAGCGGCTCCACTGCTGCGGCTGTTCACGCATCACCTGCTCAAGCGTGGCGCACAGCTGGGCTGAACGATGCTCCCCTAACCATTCACGTTCGATACGATCGAGGGCAAACAGCGCCTCACGCAGCGCAAAAGTGAGCGCCGGGCCAACTTTCAGAATGGCGAAATGGTCACGCACCAGCTGCGAATAAGCCTTCGGTGCCTGGTAGTCGGTCGAGTGGGCCTCATACAGCAACCCCGGTTGGCGTTCGATAAAGCGGCTCAACGCCTGCGCCGCCTGCGGTTGGTAATGTTCGACGCTGTGATGGTCGAACTCGACGCCGGGTTGCACCACCAGGGCGATCACTCGTGACCAGGCGCTGCTCAGCTCTGCTTGCTGCCAGGCATGACGGTGCGCCTCTAACGTGACGGAGACGGCCTGTGGCGTAGTCACCTGGATGCCTTGCAGCGTTTCCTGCGCACCGCCCGGTACTGGCACTTCGGTTCCGATTACATACACCGGGGCTTCACCACCCGCTTGCTGCCAGGCTCGTTCCGCCACTGCGCACAGGCGCGCTGCACGCTGTGCCACCACTTCATCTCCCAACGGGGTGGGATCGTCAGCGCAGGACATGGAGCAGTCGAGGTGGATCTTGCGAAATCCGGCGCGCACATAGTCGTCAATCAGGGTTTCGGACAGCGCCATCGCCTCTTGTGCCGGGCGGTCTTGCCAGGCGTTAGGGCCAAGATGATCGCCCCCCAGCCAAATAGCGCTCCTTGGCAACCCGATGTCATCCGCCATCTGCCACAGCGCATCACGAAACTGTGCGGCGGTCTGGCCGGTGTAGCCGCCAAACTGGTTAACCTGGTTTGACGTCGCCTCGATCAATACCGGCGTGCCACGTGCCTTTGCTTGCCGCAAGGCGGCCTGCAATACCCAAGGATGCGCGGAGCAAACGGAAAATATTCCCACCGGCTGGCCGGCCTTGTGCTGTGCTACCAGTTGTAACCACTGCTGCATGAATCCCCCATGATGGCACCCTATTCGCGATCGGCTATCACCACATCTACGCCTAAATCGCTGAGCGCCTGCTGATAATCTTGTGGAAGACGGCTATCTGTGATCAGCCGATGAATTTGCCCGACTTCGCGGATCATGCAAAAGCTCTTGCGACCAAACTTGCTGGCATCCGCTACCGCGATAATTTCGCGCGCCACCTCGCACATCACACGATTGAGGTGTGCCTCACCGGGATGAGGCGTAGTGATCCCCGCAACCAGATCGAAACCGTCGACGCCCAAAAACAGTTTGTCGAAGCGGTACTGGCGCAATTGCTGCTCGGCAGCCGGGCCATAGAGCGAATAGGAGTTCTGCCGGACGCTTCCCCCCAACACCATCACTTCCACCCCGTCGTAACCTGAAAGCTCATAGGCAATGTTCAGCGCATTGGTCATCACCACCAGATCGCGGCGCGGTTTCAACCAGGGCACGATCTGGGCCGTGGTGGAACCGGAGTCCAGGATCAGCGCATCACCGTCCCGCACGTAGCTTGCCGCTCGGCAGGCAATCTGTGATTTCACATCTCGGTTCAAGCGCCCCTTGTCGTGTAATGGGCGATCGAAGGCAAACTGCTGGTTGAGCATCGCCCCGCCATAGGCACGCAGCGCACAGCCTTTGCGTTCCAGAAAGCGCAGATCGTTGCGGATCGTCACCGTGGAAACGGCAAACTGTTTGCTGAGCTGTTCCACCCGCACGCTTCCGTGCTCGCAGAGCAGATCGATAATGTGTTCACGTCGTTTAGCGGTGTTCACTGGCATGAGCAATAGGTCCTCAGGTTTCCGGTTTCGGCCGGGAGATGATGGCTTTCGCTCTACTGCGGCGGTATTACAACAAAGCGAAAGCAATGAAATTGTGATCGGGGTTACAGGGCAGTTTTAGCAGCAAATGGGGGTAAAAAGCTTTCGGATCGAAATGAAATGAAACTATTTCCTCGGCGGGCGCGAGAAAAGTGAAATCTGCCGCAGGCCGATAGGGCGGCAGGTTAAGAGTATGTGAAAAATAGCACAGTGAAAGCGGCTTTGGCGGGCAGCAGCGAAAAGGCTTTTCTTTCCTTAGGTGATCAACATCACAAAACTGTTAATTGGCTCAGTTTAGCCAACCGACACCCAGGTGGGTCACCAGACCAACAATCACCAAAATCACGATCACGGCGATGGTGTAAAGCACAATACGGCGGGGGCTGTAGAAAGAAGACATAGCGATTCCTCACAATAAGTTTACTGCCGTTACTATCCGTTATAGCGGGCCATGCTGCCAGCAATAGTTGCCCTCGCGTTGATCAAAGTCACCTGGTGGGTGCCAAGCGCGGTTTCCTTAACCTCTTGTCAGGCGAGATGATCTTTCCTAAACTGGCACGCAGATACTGGCAGCCCTGCCAGTACGTAAGCGTTAACGTCAATCAACGCATCTCGTCATGCAGTAATGATTGGCTGCATGCCTGATGCGAGGATCTCATGCCCCAACCTGAACCACCCGCACATTGTGTTGTTAAACGCAGCCGTTTGACGCGTTTCTTATTGCTGGCCGGCATCATGCTGGTGGCGGCTAACCTGCGTGCCCCTTTAACCAGCGTAGGCCCGTTACTGGAACAGATCCAGCAACAACTGATGCTTTCTGCCACCGCCGCCGGGTTACTCAACTCCCTGCCGCTGATCCTGTTTGCGGTGTTATCGCCATTAACGCCGTCGCTGGCCAAACACATTGGGATTGAACGTACACTCGGGCTGGCGCTGATGCTGCTGGTCGCCGGGATCGTGCTACGTTCACAACCGTGGGATGGCATGCTGTGGCTGGGAACGGTGTTGATCGGCGCTGCCATCGCCTTTGCCAACGTGGTGCTACCAACGCTGGTAAAACGCGATTTTCCTCATCGGGCTGCGGTGATGATCAGTACCTATGCGGCCGTGATGTCACTGGTGGCCGCTATCGCCTCCGGCATGGCGGTGCCGTTAGCGGCATTCAACGATAACGGCTGGCGTTTTTCACTGCTGTGCTGGAGCCTGCCGGCGTTTATCGCGCTGGCGATTTGGCTACCCCAACTGAAGCGCAAACCCATCCCGGTTACCCGAACCGGCACGCCGGTGGCCGCAGAAACCTTTCGCTCTCCCTGGAGCAGCGCCCTGGGTTGGCAGGTGGCCCTGTTCATGGGGCTGCAATCCATCACTTTCTACACCATTATCGGTTGGTTCAGCGCCTTTGCCGCCAGCCACGGCACCTCACCGCAGCAGGCGGGGTTCGAGCTGTTTGTTTATCAGATCGTGGCTATCGCCGCCAACTTTGTGATGGTGTTTGCACTACCACGCGCTCGCGACCAGCGGGGGATCGCACTGGTCAGTTCGCTGTTGATCTTTATTGGCGTCGGCGGATTGCTGTTGCTGCCTGCCCACTCGCTTATCTGGCTGATATTTGCCGGGCTGGGGGCGGGGAGTTCGTTGGTGCTGGCACTGTCCTTCTTTGGTCTGCGCAGCCAGCACCACCATCAGGCAACGGTGCTGTCAGGGATGGCGCAGTCCATCGGCTATCTACTGGCCGCATTGGGGCCGACCTTGTTTGGCCTGGTGCATGATTTGACCCAAGGCTGGACGGTGCCGTTGACGATTTTGCTAGGGTTAACGCTGCTACAGATGCTGTTCGGCATCTTGGCCGGGCGTCGCAAGATTATCGGCTGAACCGGGCATGGCATGATCTTCCACCAGCCAAAGATCTTCGATAAAGCGCTGTTGCCGCTCATTGAGTTGCCAGGATGGCGGAAATCTTAGCGTTTCCGCTAGTGGAACCTCTGTGGTGGGAATGAGTGATTGATTGTCCATCGGCGCGTTCCTGCTCCCCTGGCTACCCTGTTGCCAATTGAAATCGGTACCACGAGCGCAATGCCATGTACCGTTTTCCCCTAGACACAGAGTAAATCATTGGCGGCGATTTTGATTATCGATATAAACAATCACTCAACTAGCCTAGGCCTATGGGACGACAGATATTCCTCAACCAAGTCGCTATGTCGGGGCGAATATTAGCGCCCCGACAAATTCAGCAATTCAATCAAGCTGGCTAACCGAGTCCCGACTCGCCTGATGGCGATCATCCCCAATCAGTTCGCTCAGATGCCCATCTCGCATTTGCAGCAGGCGATCAGCATGTTCAAAGTAATGGTCGTCATGGCTGATAGCAAACACGGTTTTTCCCATTTCGCGCAGTTGGGGCAGTAACTCACGGTAGAAAGTACGGCGGAACTGGGGATCCTGATCCGCCGCCCACTCATCCAGCAGTAAAATATCCCGCTTTTCAGCCACCGCCAGCAGCAGGGCCAGGCGCTTGCGCTGCCCTTGCGACAGCTGTGGATTGGTGACGCGCGTACCGTCGAACTCCAATTTGCTTTTCATTTTCAGGCGCTGTAACCAGGTTTCCACCAGTTCGGCGTCCGGTTGTTCTCCTTGCGGCCCCAACAGATGGTGAAACTGGTAGAAATCCGTAAAGATGGCAGAGAACAAGCGGCGATAATCTTCACGATCGGCAACCGTAATCGGTTGACCATCCAGCAGGATCTGCCCACTAACGGGCACATACAGCCCAGTGAGCAGCATGGCCAGCGTCGATTTACCGCTGCCGTTGCCGCCAATCAGGAACACCAGTTCGCCCCGCCGTAACGTCAAATTGATCGGCCCAACCGCAAACCCTGATTGCTGTTCACCCGCCGCATAGTGGAATGCCACGTCACGCAGTTCCAGCGTTTGCCACGCGCGAGCCTTAGGAGCCGGAAATGCCGGATCATACTCCGCCAGTTTGAGCGCCTTCACTTTATTGAAGGCCACTTCGGCCGCAATCAGCGTCGGGAATGCCCCAACCGCCTGTAATAAGGGGGTACGCAGGAACAATAGTGTCAGGGAATAGGTCGCCGCCACCGTGGTGTTCGCCCAGCCCAGGCTGTTTGCCATATAGAACACCAGGCCAATAGCGCCCAACATCATGATATTCGACCAGTTCACGGCGCTAAGGTGGAAAGTATCTGCGCGGATAATATGGTGACGGTAGTCACCGGCATCGGGCTGGTAAGCCTGCTGGAATAGCATTTTTGCCCGATCGCGGTTCAGCGCCAGTTCTTTGCGCCCGTCGATCGCCGCTTGATAATGTAGATAGAGTCGCTCTTCCGCTTCGCGCACGCTGCTCAGGTGGCTATAAACCCGCGAGACCAGATACCAACTCCCCAAAATGGTGACCGTCACCCATATCGCTGTCACGCCCAACATGGCAGGCGACAACCAGCCCAGATAAGCAGCCGATCCCAAGGTCAGGATCACCCCCTGAACCAACTCCGGTAGGCGGACAAAAGCAATGGTGATATTGCGAATATCGCTCGACAGGCTAGCCAGCAGTGAGGCACTACCCAACTGCTCCAACCGTTCAATATGGGTATCCAATATTCGCTTCACCAGTTGACCACGCAGCCGGTAAACAAAATAGTGCCCCAACGAGGTCAACGCCAACTGAGAGCCGAGCGTAACCGCCATCAATAGGGCCAACAGGCCGAGAAACTGCGGCAACACCACTAGCGGGTTACCCGCCGCGCCCATCAGTTGCACGTTAATAAATGCAATGATGCCGATCCCCAACGCCGCACTGGCCATGGTTAACGCCATTACCGCCAGAAACGGCCAGCGATACTGCTGGAACACCACCCGTAACAACTCCATCAGAAACCCTATTCAAAAATCATGCACTGGCGGGCATTGTAGTTGGCGAAAGCGTGATATCAATAACAATTCTCATTTTGTTGGGTAAGAAGATGCTGACCCTGGCCTGTCCGTGCAGGCCAAACGCAGGGCGATGACTAAAGAAAATAGAGGGCAAGCAACTGCTTATCGGGCTAAAAAACATTATTAACACAATAATAAAAATCTCAAAAATAGGCATAAACCCAAAGATGTTCAGTCGTTCTAGATAAACAGCTAACGCATTAGATTAAGTAAATCATTTCTAAACATACGGTTTTTAAACCCATCAAACAGGGTTTGCTGATGATCAAGTGAGTTGATTTTTTCTTAATAAATAACCATTAACCCCCCTTTAAACCTAGCAATAAGATAATACCTCAGAATTAATCCCGCAGTGACACTGCTATTTCGTTTGCTGATAAGGGTATTCAATGTTTAAATGAATAAACCACTCGCCATATTTGCTTTATTTAACTTAGGGATAAGAGAATGACAAAACGCAAATATCTCAGCCATATTGAAATTGAGAGAATGATCTCCGCCGTCCCGGACGGCGCCAACGGTTGCCGCGATCGCTGTATGCTGTTGATGTGCTTTATTCATGGATTACGCGTCAGCGAACTACGGGGGCTGCGGCTGGAGGATATTGACCTGGCTACCAACCGCTTACACGTATCCCGCCTAAAGAACGGTTTTTCGGTCCAGCATCCTATTCAAATCCGTGAGCGTATCGCGCTGGGCCTTTGGCTGGCAAAACGCCCAAGCTACCTGGAGCCTGATAGCCCCTGGCTGTTTCTTTCTCGCCACGGTGGGCAAATTTCTCGCCAACAACTTTACCGATTAATAAAGTCCTACGGTGAATTAGCCGGTATCGACGTCCAGGTCCATCCCCATATGCTACGTCACTCCTGCGGCTATGCCCTGGCAGATAGAGGGATCGACACCAGACTCATTCAAGATTACCTGGGCCATCGCAACATTCAGAACACCGTTATTTATACTGCCAGCAATGTTGAACGCTTTCGGGTAATACATATTTAACCCAACGCCGGCCACCGTTCCAAACTGGCACCACATTTTTTACTTCGCAAGTGTAGCTAGCTGCGCAACAGCCTATATTCTTACGTTATTATCATAGTCGATCACGATGGGATATCAGGGGCTGGTCTTTATTGCCATAAGCCAAACTTGGCGGAACGACCATCATGATACTGTCGTGATTTGGCATCTTCGAGATCGCCGGTCGGAATATCTATGGATAGCTGATCAGTAACTGGGTGATCGAGGTACTGCTCCGTCAGCTCTGCGGTATGCCCCGCCATACTTGATGGCAGCACGGCGGGGCATCGAGCGATTTCCAGCCATCAATCACAGGCAAACTGCTGGCTAATGTTTTTTCTCAGCGAGAACAACTCGCTGTCGTTTTTAACCTGGAGTTTGCGCATGGCATTACATTTGTGCGCGCTGATGGTCTTGATGCTGCGTTGTTGCAGTTCAGCAATTTCCCGCAGGCTCATCCCGTTGAACAAGAAAGACAGGACATCATTTTCGCAACGGGTAAGATGATGTAAGCTTGAAACATCTTCAGGATCGCTACGCGCCAGATAAGAGCCGATCAACGGGCTCAATACGCGCTCACCGTTAAACACCCGGTGAAAGAACTCCCCGACCAGCGGCAATTCATCCCCACGGGACACCACGCTGATATTGGCCACCTCAAGCAGTTTGCACAGATCCTCCCCTGTCTGGCTACGGGTATAAACAATGACCCGTAACTCAGGCTGCTGCGCACACAAATTAAGTAAAACTTCACGGCACTGCGCGATGGTTTCATTCAGGCCATTGAGTTCAGTGATGAGAATATCGACGGGTTGGTACAGCAACCTTTCGGCCACCGCAGCCATGCTGGTTTCCTGCACGATAATCTCATTGGCGACGTCAAGCGTGCCAATAAAGCAAGACAGCCCAGTAAGTGTGAGCGGGCTGCGATCCATTAACGCCAAGCCAAGCGGCTTTTGTGACAAGGGTTGCATAAACGACTCCTGTATAAATATCTCGTTGATTCCATCCAGAGAATAAGTGCTTAGCGGTATCAAAGGTTAGCGGGCAAACACCGGGCCGGTCTTTGCCATCCACTTGCCCTGCAAATAAAGTTCACCATCATTTTGAAAGCCCAACTTATGCATCGCATTCCGCTTGTGGGTACTAACGGTACGGACATCACGGTGCATCATCAACGCCGCGGTGGTTACGCTTTTGCCGGAAAACAGGTGCGTCAACACATCCAGCTCACGGGACGTCAAGGCTTTGCCAATGGCGGACTGACTGCTCAGCAATTGCCGCACCTTATGGCTATAGCTACGACACCCCGATAAGACCTGCTTTACGCATTGCGCCAGCGCAACGCCAGGCTCCTGCTTGAGCACCAGCCCTTTGATGCCTGATGCCGTCAGCAATTGCAGCACCCGAGGATCGTCAAGAGCAGTACACACGATCATCGCCGTGGTTGGCCAATGCTCCAGGCACTGTGCAATCAGCCTTAAACCATCCAGAACCGACTCTTCTTCACCACACAGTTCCATAATCAATAGCCGGGCCGGGCGGTGGCGCATCAATCCTGGGATTTGCTCCAGATTACTGACCCGTTGTACCTCGTCCGTCAAGCCACAGGACTGGGCCAAAATATTACGCATTCCGAGTGCCGTAATGGGGCAAGATTCCATTACAATCACACCGTCCCCTTTTAACCCATAGGGGCTGGGGGAATGCGCACTCCCTCTCTGATAAGTATGAACTATTGTCATATTGAACCTCCCATTTCTGCTAAATACCCTTTTTTACTTCCTTGATAAATTGGTGTGCAAAAATGTCATTCCCTCTCATATTTATGAGGGCTATCTTTTCTTGTTTTTATTGATCAAACAACATATTGAAAATAAAACCAGCTACCAACATTTAATAAGCCCCAGGCAAATAACTTAACAGACACAGGTAAAGCTAAAGCGGCCATAAAAAAATGGGGCCAGGTTTCCTTATGGCTAGAGGGTATTACTGGTGATTACTGATAGGTGAGTGCCACCTGCACAACACCCTCAATACTGCCTGGGGTTGCACCACCGTTAGTGCTGAAGGCGCGCGCCTTCAGTGGGAAGCTCGCCTTATTGGTAGAGTGATCGACAAGCACGGTCATATCACTGCCGCTGCCCAACCGGCGATTAGCTCCTGATGTACTCCCATCAACCATTTCAATCTGAACAGCACCGGCAGGATTGGCCGCGGCATTTTTATACAAATCCGCGCTTTCATCCGCTGCCGTACCGGTGAATGTCGCAGTAACGTCAGTGGTTGAAACGGGGCAATCACTCAGATCCAGACTAAAACTCTCCCAATCGCTCCCCGCCCCCGCCGTCAGAGTATGTGCCTTGACCTCTCCCAGATCGACATTGACATCGCCCCCCACGGCATCGACCGTACACGGCGAAGCTTTGACCGTACCGGTGATCTTTATGCGTGCATCGACCGCCAGAGCCGAGTAACTGATCCCCATACCACCGAGCGCCAGGCACAATGCAGTCGTTTTAAAAATTGCTTTCATGTCCATAATAAATATCCTTCTCCATTTTAGTTAAACTTACTTTCGCAGAAAGCCCAAGATTTCCGATGCAAACGGGATTATTCCATTTTTACCGTAATAGTCGCGGTTGCCTCAAAATCTCCAACTTTCGGTGCTTTGCCGGTCGTGCTAATAGGGTAGATGTTCAATGTCGTCTGACTATCACTATCGATATTACCCAATCCATTCATTTCCATAGACAGTTTGTCCCCAGGCGAAATAACCTGGGTATTTCCGCCACGTTTCTCTTCAATTCTGATCGCAATATCATCATTATCCGACGTCACCGAACCATTGGTGGTAGTGGTCTTCAGGGCAGTAGGATCATGAGGATTTACCTCGCCCTCAAACAGCAAGCTGATTTTTGCACGCGTCGATAGGTTGGTGCACTCCAGATACAGGGTTTCTTCATGTATCTGGACGGTACTTGGTTTTTGGCCTTTATCTTTAAAATCGGTGGACATAATGCTGCCAAAGGGCACGGTAATCATTGGGTTTTTAAGTTCACACTTTTGCGGCACGGTGATCTTACCGCTCATGCTCACTGATGCCGTTGGCCTGCTCCCCCGGCCTACATTGGGATCCGAATTAATATAGACATCCAAAAGGGGAGAATGAGTTATTGTCGACGTGCCAATAACCGCCTGCCTGAAATAGAGATGAACTAATCCTTGTGCACCACTATCATAGAGTACGCCCTTACAATCCTGAGGCCGGTTAAAAAAACCATTCCCCCTCCATCCGTTGCCGGGGAAAGGCACAGGGAAATACTTATTGACAGCACCGGCAATATACACGTCCATAGCTGCAGAAAAATCATCGCTGCCGCTCAACGAATAAAACTGCCTACTACCGTCCCCATCCGGCAAAGGCGCCCCCCTTGGGACAGCCATAATAAACGACTCTTTCATCCGAGTTTCACTACCGCAGTCGCAGTTGACCAGATACCCGTCCCCCTCGTTCTGCCACACATTTTCGGCCTTATTCACCTCATAAAAAGTCTTGCCAGCCGTGTTCTTATCCGGATGGTCGAACAGCTGATTAAAGGTAAAGTGATAACCCATAGTCGAGCCAGCAGGTTCGCATTGCCCGATGGCTGCCTGCGCCGACGGCAGGATCCCCAACCCCAAGGCGATAACTCCCCCGATTGCTGAATAATGCACTAACGATTTCCATTTATTCATCATTAAAGCCTTTATAAACATTGGCCATTCATCAGACGGATCCCGGCGCTATCTTTTTGCTCCGGCACACTGTAAGACACTCGGCATTGTTGCGACGCGGCGTTGCCCCATTTGACCAGCAACTTGCCGCTACCGGCCATCCCTGAGAGGAATACCTGACCACCGTCACCGACGATGCTACCGTTGTCCCCCCCATTGCTATCGGTTACGGTGGCACCGAACGGTACTGGCGCACCGCCCTGCCTCAACAGGGTCATCAATACCCGCTGACCGACATTAGGTTTGAACTCGGCACGCACGATGGCACCACGGGTTGGGATCACCGTCTGACTGGTTATCGTCATATCGACATCATCTGGCAAAGTAGTGGTGTTTATCGCAATATTGTTTTTGCGATATACCGTGGCATAAGGCACTACGGCATAACCACGCCAGTCGGTAGTCACCCCTGATTGGTTGGCTATATTGACACCCTTGGCTCCCGGTGCTTTCACCAGCACCGCCGTCTCATTCATCTGTTGCGAGAGTGTCAAACCGTCTTCGTGCAAGAGGATCCCGCCCTGTACCCCGTAGTTGAGGCGTTGATCGGAACGGTTATAGCCATACCCCACGTTGACTCTGCCCAAGCCGCCACGATAGCCAAGGCTGCTATTACCGTAAGCCCCGACGCCCTGGCTGGTGTACCCCTGACTGACGTTATAGCTCAGGTTATTACTGGGTAATGCGGTACCGTTAAGGCCGACCGAGTTACTGGTGGTGCCTTTGCGGCTGGTATTCAGGTTGTAGCTTGCATAGCTGTCAGACAGCCTTCCGCCCAATGGCATGCTGATATTAAAGGCGAGAATATGGTCGTCATAGTTGACACGTTCGCCGCTGCTGTCATAACCATCTCTGCTGAAGGTGTAGTTCAGGCCATAGCTGATACTGTTCCAGCTATTGTTATACCCGACGCTCACCGACTGATTACGACGCCGATCGTTCCAGTAATCTTCGCTGTAGAGACTGAGCGACAGTGAACCGGCACCTTCCCATAGCGCCTGGCTCATCGACAGTTCAGCACGACTCTTCTTGTGATTCTGACTTTGTGATGTTTTGCCGCCGGTATAGGTATTTAACGTTTCCTGCAGCGTATAGAACCCCGCCGTAGAGTAACGATAGCTGGCCAAGGTGAAGCTGGTACCCGTTTCGACAAAGTTCTTGCCGTAACGCATACGCCACGACTGGCCGCGCTCTTTGGCAGAAAATTCAGGTTTAGACCAAGCCTGGGTAACATCGGCAGAAAACGCGCCGATAACCCCCATGTTTTGCCCCCAGCCGAAAGCCAGTGCCTGATATTTGCTGGCAGCCTGCACGCCGCCGTAAAGGGTGGCCCCTCTCGGCAAGCCATAGATCGCCGTGCCTTGAGTAAACAGCGTATCATCCACGTTACTGTTGGATGAACGATATTGGCCGCTGGTCAGGCTGTATTTGAAACGCCCTTGCCGCTGTAACACCGGAACGGAAGCAAACGGCACCACTAACCTTTGCTCACTGCCATCGCTCTCTTTAATGCTCACTTGCAGATCGCCGCTGCCCGCCGTCGGATAGAGATCGCTGATTTCAAAGGCCCCAGGTGGCACATAGCTCTGATAAATGACATAGCCGTTCTGGCGAACGGTGACCTGAGCGTTACTGCGGGCAATGCCGCGTACCGTCGGTGCATAACCCCTTAAACTCTCTGGCAGCATGTCATCATCCGAGGCTAACTGACCGCCGCGGAAAGGTACGCTGTCAAACACCTCGCTTTGAGAGGAACTGTCGCCCAGTATCAACTGACTCTTCAGCGCCACGATGTCGCGCTGTAAATAGGTATTGATGGAATCCCAGTGACTTTCACCATCAGAGTCACGATTCCAGGTTGAGTAGTTACGCAGACGCCAGGCGCCGAGGTTGATCCCTGAACGCAGGTTGAGATAATAGCTATTGCTGTCCGAGCTGTTACTGCTTCGTGCCCAGCTGTTGGCACCGCTAAAGTTATAGTTGACCAACAGCGCCGGTATTCCCTGATCCCACTGGTCTGGTGAAACATAGCCACGGACGGACGAGTTCAATGCCGCCTGGGGGATGCTGATATCCAACCGCTGCTGATTAAAACGGAAAGAGGCCGATGCATGGGGAATGATCTGCGCCAGATTAACGCACTGCCCAGAGGCCGGGATAGCGGGGAAGGAGGCGATCTTCACGCCCATTGCCTCCAGCATATCGCTGCTTAGGCAAGGCTGCAGGCTATCCTCACCTGCCGGGCTTCTCTGGAGGGAGAAATCAAGATCCTGGGTATCAATCATCGCCCCATTCAGATAGATATCAACCCGGTACGTACCTGGGGCCTGAGTCTGACCATCTTCAAAAACCGTCAGATCAGCCCCTCGCTGAGACGGATTATCAAGCTCCAGCAGTGCCGGGTTAAAGTAATCGCGGGACTGTGCGCTACCGGACATTCCCATTAACATGGCAACCTGGCATGAGATCAACCACGCCAGCGGGGTACGGTTAAATCCGCGCGAGTCTATACGCTTCGGGTTTTTCATCCATTTAACTCCATTTATCAGCCGCGCCAGCAAATTCCGGCAAGCCGCGTCCCTTCCCTGTACTACCTGTGCAGGGATTAGCTGTATTTAATCTGGTGAATGCCTTATAGATTCCCGATAAACGGTTTAGTAATACCGCCGTAATCGTTAATAACTTCCCAGCTCAATGCCCCACCAGAGCTACCGTTGGGTAGTTCGAAGCGTGCACTGGACTTCGGTGCAACCATGCTGACATTTTTCAGCGGGGTACCATTAAGCTTGACTGAGAAGAGAGTGATAAAATAGGGCGATGCATTGGTCACCTGAACCGCGTTACCGCTACGCTGCCAGGTTAATGTCTTGGCGGCGTCCTCTAACGTACCGGGTAACCCCTGAGGGCGATAAATCAGCTTGATGCGCGTCTTGACCGCAATTTGCAAACTGTTTTCCTGTTTCTTAGCCGAAGGAATAGATTTGATGTTCAGCCAATAGAGAGATTCTTTATCGGTCGGCAAATTCCCCCCGGCACGCACTACGCGTAGGATATTATTCTGCTCACCATCCAAACGGAATAAAGGGGGGGTAATGATAAATGGCACCTTGGAGGTGCCCCCTTCATTTGTGTCAACCCAGGATTGGATGAGATAGGGCACCTTATCTGGGTTATTGATCCCTAGGGAGGCTTCTTTTTTACCACCGTCATAAACCAGGCGCGTTCCGCCGACAATAATGCCCGCCTGTACCTGCGCATCAAAGGTTAGTAACAGCGCTGCGACTATTATGCTCCGCCAGACTTTCATTTCTTATTCACCACTTCGCCCATTGAGAGAAAGGCCAGGGGGTAACTTTCGCTCCCCTGACCAGCCTTATGCCGCCCGTATCAGCCGAGCGGATAAAACTTACTGATAGATAATGGTAAAGTTGCTCACTGCATTAGCCTTGCCAGCAGTTACGGTGGCTGAAGTCGCGTAGTAACGTGCAACAAACCCGAGCACGTTATCATCGGTGCTGCTCAGCGGGTAAACGCTTGAATCCGTGTGCAGGTTAATCACTTTGTTGTTGTTGTCAGCAATCTGAACACCAACACCCGTGGCCACACCCGGCTCTTCGGTCAGCGCCAGAACGGCATCGTTACCCGCGACCTGGATACCATCAAAACGCACTGTCGCCGCCGTAACCGTATCTGGGCAGTTTTGCAGGATCAGGGAGAAATCCTTAGAGGCAGCAGTTACGCCAGCGCCACCTTTGAATGCGCCGACATACACTTTACCCAGAGTAACGGTCTGGTTTTCTGAGTCAGAATGTACGGTACAAGCTTGATCGATGATCTCACCAGAGAAGTTTACTTTGCCGTCTGCAGCGAACGCAGCGGTGGAAAACGCGGAGGCGGCCAGTACAGCCACGGCGAGCAGATTCTTGTTCATATACTACTTTTCCTTTTAAATAATGCACTTCGAATGCGCGCATTTGTTTATTTTTGACATAACCCTATGTCATTCCTTTTTATTTAGTTCATCGACTGAAAACCGCCTCCGCAAATAGCGATGGGGCAGCAATACCTTTCCAGCCAAACGATTCATTTTGAACTAAAGTGACTCCTTTGGTTTAATATGCCAAGGATGGCCATAAAATAAACAACACGTAGTTCAATATTCCAATAATCACGAATATAAAAGGATTATGAACTAGACATAAAACAGACAAATTTTGTGCTTGGATTTTTTTAGGTGTTTGAGTAAGAAAACACTTAAGGCTGGATGAGGGTTTTTTATGGCGGAAATTATCTAAATCGTTGTTATTTAATACATTTATCAATCAAGATGAATTATTGAATAGTTAGTGTTGACATTATTTTTGAGTATCCCTAGAGTATGTTGCAATTTAGTTCAAAGTGACTCATTAGACATATTTCCTCATACTTCAATCACCATACCTCCTTAAACCTTCTGGCATTACTTGCCGTATATAACACCGTATTCTGAATATTCCTATGGCCAAGAAAATCCTGAATCAAACGCGTATCAATTCCCCGGTCTGCCAAGGCAAAACCGCAGCCATGACGCAGCATATGGGGATGTGCATTGACCTCCAGATTGGCTGCCTCACTGTAATTACGAATGAGCCAATAAATACGTTGGCGTGATAAACGAGATCCCCGGTTAGAAAGAAACAACCACTCGCTATCCGCGCCACGGTAATGTTTTCTCTTGGCCATCCAACGCTGTAAACACTTCCGCTCGCGTACATACAAAGGATGAACCGTTGAGAAGCCATTTTTCAATCGATGAATATAAATATTGCCACCTTCAAGATCGATATCTGACAGTCGCCAGCTATTGATTTCACTCACGCGGCAACCATGGATAAAACACATATAAATCAAACAGTAGTCACGTTCTGGGTTCTTGCCTTTCAGCGTTGCCTCTAGCAGTTTCTCCACTTCGGAAGGCGTTAAATGTTTACGACTGGTCATAGTACCTCTTTGACTTTTCACCAAAAGTATGTGGATTTTCCCTCCCTTTTATTTCCACAACAACGCTCAGGAGCATTGCCCCCTATCTTCGGATAACATCCTGGATCCTTAAGTGGAGTATAGCCGATAAGTAATCACGAAACAGCCAGGTCATGGAACAATGCTAATTGCTTATGATCTAACTCAACTTAACTAACAATGAGATTAAAATCAGTAGTTCAGTTCATCTGTAGGTTAATAAAACATCAAGGTTAAATTATGCAACATAATAACAACAGGATGAACGCAAGAAATACAACATATAAACACCTCGATGGGAAATTAAATAATATCCATCCCCAATAACCGAATGGGACGTTAAGTAGAGAGGCGTCCTACAACGGATCCATCAAAGAATCATCCCAAAATAAAAACACATAAAAAAATGACAAACATAAGCTCCACCTATACAAATAGGCGACTCCATCGGAAAATACGCATATGAGTGGATTAAAAATCAAACGGACCTGAATAAATTCGCGGGAATATACGGCAAAAAAAAGGGCACCGATAGACAGTGCCCCAACATAATACAGGAGGTATTAATGCGTTCAGACGGTCAAACCCCCGTCAACGATCAGGCTTTGGCCCGTCATATAACGGCTGTCATCACCGATGAGAAACGCGGTGGTACGCGCCACTTCGCTGGCTTTGCCCAGGCGGCGCAGAGGAATTTGCTTACGCAGCGCCTTCAGCGCCTCCGGCGGAATGGCCCGCGTCATCTCACTTTCGATAATCCCGGGCAGCAGGCAGTTCACCCGGATACCAAAACGGGCCACTTCCAGCGCCAAAGATTTCCCCATGCCGATCATCGCCGCCTTACTGGCCCCATAGGCCGTTTGCCCGGTGTTGCCCTTGATGCCCGTCACCGAAGACATCAGCACCATCGCTCCTTCCCCCTGCGCCATCATGGCGGGCAGCAGGTGGCGGTTCCAGTAGAAGATGGCGTTAAGGTTGGTGTCGATCACCTGCCGCCAGCGCTCACCGGTTTGCTGGATATGCAAATCATCCAGCGTGATCCCGGCGTTATGGATCACCGCATAAGGCGCACCGAGGCGGGCCAGCAACTGCGGAGCCACTAGTTCCACCGCCTGCTCGTCACTGCCGTCACACACGCAGCTTTCCACCCAACCCGGCAAACCCGCGCAGGCTTCAATCACCGCCGCGCTGGCCGACTTGCCGTTACGGCAGGTGAACACCACGTTCCACTGCCTGGCCAACTCTTCCACCAATGCGCGGCCAATTCCCCGGCTTCCTCCGGTCACCAACACCCATGGTTTAGTCATGGGATTACTTTTGCGCATCAGCCAGGTTCTGACAGAGTTCACCCAGCGTCATAGTCGGCTGATTGATGAACATTTCGGCGGTTAGCGTGGCCCCGAACTCGCGTTTGGCCAGCACCATCAGCTCCACATAGTCCAGGCTGTCCAGCTTCAACTGCTGCAGGGGCATCTCTGGCACCAGATCGGCCATCTCGAGATCCTTGGCATCACAAATCATTTCCGTGACGGTGTCGTAAACCTGTTGGTAGTTTTCCATGGTTATATCCCTATGTTAATGATCGGCCAATGGCCATGTTTTTAAGGTGACGGAAGTCGCAAGCAGCGGATGCCGCTGCGTTCTGGCCTCGATCACCGTGCGTAACACCAATCCGCTGCTTTTATTCCCAATAACCAGCATCGGCTGAATGCGGTAGTAGAGCCGGTCTTCGGGTGCAAAAAGCGTTTCGGGGTTGAATAATCGGGCGCTGAAGTGGGTTTCATGATGCGTCTGTACCACGGGGCTCTGGGCAAACACCTCAATCAGCGTGGTGGCCTGCAGTTCCGGCAGCGCCGTCGTCAGCGCCGCCAAGGTTTCCGGGGATTTCACCAGCAGTTGGAACAGCAGGGCGTCAAAGAAACTCCACGCCTGGGTGATCTCCGATGCCTGCCCCGGGAAAGGCTGGCAGAGTGCCATCACCTCGTTAACGGTCAGCGCATGCTCGTGATCGGAAGTCACCAAGTCTAGTGACCTGGCCGGAGCCAGCTTGCTGTTGAAACAGCTTTCCTGCGTAGCGCAATCCCGCAACTCACCGGTGATCTGCTTGCCGTTGCCCGCTATCTGCAAGTGATACGGCGTCTGGCACAGCACCGGCCGGCGCATACGGGTGCTGAAAACATAAAAGTCATGCTCCAGCGGAGTCGCAAGCAACACCGCACTCAGATGACGTTTCACATCCAGCATCGCACGCATCCCGTGAACACTCAGTTGATCGGTTCCCATTTTGCGCACGTGTTGCAGATCAAAGTGGATCGGGTTGTAGTCGCCGGAAAAGGCGGCCCACTCCTCGGCATCGCGCAAGGTGTAGTTGAAGATCATGCTCATTCCTGCCCGATAACCAACGCCGCGTTAGCGCCGCCGAAGCCGAAGCTCAGATTCAAGATGTTCTGTAACCGGGCCGGGCGATGCCCTTCGCTGACGTAATCCAGATCGCACTCCGGATCAGCATTTTTCAGGTGACAGGTGGCGGGTATCAGCTGATGCTGCAACGCTTGCAGACAGATGATGGATTCAAAGCTGCCTGCCGCCGCAATCAGATGCCCGGAGTAAGACTTGGTGCTGGAAAGCGGCGTGCTATAGGCCGCATCACCAAAGGCCAGCTTGATCGCCTGGGTTTCATTCAGATCGTTGAGGGGCGTAGAGGTGCCGTGTGCATTGATATAGTCAATCTCCTCCGCCGTCACCCCGGCCTGCCGCAAGGCGTGCTGGATGGTTTTCACCCGGGCAAGCTTGTCTTCCGCAGGGGCGGTAAAGTCGAAGGCATCAGAGTAATTGCCGTAGCCCCTGATTTCCCCCAGGATGGTTGCCCCACGCGCCAGTGCGGCTTCGCGCTCTTCCAGGCACAACACGGCCGCACCTTCCGAGAGGACAAAACCGTTGCGATCGAGGCTGAACGGACAGCAGGCCTTGCTGATGTCGTCCTGCTCACTCGTCAAAGCACGCAGCACATCGATATTCCAGACGGCAGTGTCGCTGCTTAACGACTCCCCAGCCCCAGCCAGCATCATCGAGGCACGGCCACTGCGGATCACCTCAAACGCATCGCCAATGGCGATCGTCCCGGTGGCGCAGGCCGCAATCGGGCTATTCTGATAGCCGCGCAGGCCCCAGAACAGGCTACAGGCCGCCGTCGCGACATTCGGCATAGACAGGAAACAGCCAAAGGGTGAACCCAGTCCTGCACGCAGAAAGTCCTCATGATTGTTTTGTATTTCATCCTGGCCCGCCCAGCCGCTGCCAATGATGGTGCCGCAGTCCAGCAGATCGTAATAGGCCGCCGGGCTTTCCCCATGGAAGGCCATCTCCATTGCTTCGCGGGCCGCCCCCAAGGCTAACCGGGCAAAGCGTGGCAAACGGCGGCGGATCGCGGCAGGTACCCCTTTCAAGTCAGGTTCGTCGTCTATCACCCCCAAAAAATGCGACTGGATCCCCATGGCAGATTTATCGCAATAGCGATAACCCAAGCGGTAATCCATCATCGCCGCCCAGCTTTGCTCGGTATTCATCCCCAATGGCGTGACCGCACCATAGCCTGTAACCACCACGCGACGTGGCAAAGCATCTCTATTCATGATTTCATCCTGTTATATCACCGTCTTTTTCCACACCGCCGCCCAACGCCAGCCACAGCTTCATGGTGGCATTGAGGTAGTTGTACTGCAGATCTGACAAATTGCTTTCAATGGTCAATAACGCATCCTCGGCATCCAGCAAGATCTGGAGAGAGACCGCACCGGCCTGATACTGGCTGTTGGCCAGCGCCAAACGCTGCTGACCAAGCCGCAGGTTGCGTTGTTGATTGATTTTTTGCTGTTGATAGCTAAGCCGTTGCGACATGGCGTTATCCACGTCGGCCAACGCGTTGTAGACCTGGCTGCGGAAAGTGATCCCCGCCTGCTTGACGTCCAAATCGGCTATTTCGATGGTCAGTTGCACGGTATTCCAGTTCAGGAAGGGTAAAGCAACGCTGCTCCCCAAGCTTCTGCTCGGGTTGCTGAACCACTGCTGGAAAATCGTGCTGCCCGCATTAAGTGAAGCACTCAGCGAAAGCGTAGGATAAAAGTTCAAACGCTCCACATCCGACCCTGCCAGCGCAGCACGCAAGTTCTTTTCTGCCGCCTGCACATCAGGCCGACGAGCAATGACGT
The DNA here is from genome assembly GCF_015673035.1 of Serratia sp. Res13-Sevr-LER1-36-b. Taxonomy (NCBI): domain Bacteria; kingdom Pseudomonadati; phylum Pseudomonadota; class Gammaproteobacteria; order Enterobacterales; family Yersiniaceae; genus Serratia; species Serratia sp. Res13-Sevr-LER1-36-b. The sequence continues at coordinate 135,597 of NZ_JADACK010000044.1, forward strand.
CTACCGGCAAAGCGCTCGCTACCGGCACTTCCTGATTGATATCAAGGGAGCGGCGTTCGGCCTGATGATCGGTGGGCGAACGGTTGAACAGGATCGCCAGCGCATTACGGTTCTCTTCCCGCTGCTGTTGCAGCGTGCGGTAGGTGTTCTCACGATTGATCAGCGATTGCTGCGCCTGTTGCAGGTCGAGTTGCCCGGCGGCACCGGCGTCATAACGGGATTGCACCATAGCAAGCGTCTGTTGGCCGATTTCCAGCCCCGCCTGCTGTTGCTTGATTTGCTGATTAAGGTTGGCGATCTGCCAATAATACTGTGCCGTGTTGCCGATCAGCGTCAGCGCAGCGTTTTGCCGATCCTGTTCCTTGGCCTCAGCCTGCCACTGCGCCTGCTCCCTGGTTCGCGCCAGTTTGCCCCACAAATCTAATTCATAGCTTAGCTCCAGCCCACTGCTGTAAGACTCTGTGGAGTTCGTATTCTGGCGTAGATTCTTGCTATTACTGACCCCGCCGTTTGCCGTCGCGGTTGGCGTCAGGTTGGTATTCTTCAGCCCGGCCGCCAGCCTCGCCTGCTGGAGTTGCAGCCCGGCAATGGCCAGATCGTTGTTGCTGGTCAGCACCCGCCCAATCAGCACGGAGAGCTGAGGATCGTCGAAGTTATCCCACCAATGCTCGGTGTGTTGCAGAAAATCGCTTCCGGTCTGCTGCATCCGCCACTCAGCAGGTACTGACAGCATTGGCCGCTGATAGTCGCTTTTCGTCAAGGAGCCACAGCCGCTCAGCAGCAGGGGCAACAGTAGTAGAGGGAGTTTGTTCATCATCATTCGCGCGCCAACGCCTCCGTTGGATGCAGACGCGCCGCGTTGCGCGCCGGGAAAAAGCCAAAACCCAGGCCGATCAACGCTGAGAAGCCACAGGCCAGCACCAGCGGCGGCCAGGTAAAAATCATGGTGAACTCCTGCGTCACCAGGGAGAAAATCACCCCGGCCAACCCGGAGCCAATAACGCCGATCAACCCGCCCAGCGAGCAGATCACCATCGCCTCAATCAGGAACTGGCGCATGATGTCCGCAGGCCGCGCACCGACCGAAAGGCGTATGCCAATCTCGTGGGTACGTTCGGTGACCGACACCAGCATGATGTTCATCACGCCAACCCCGCCCACCAGCAGCGAAATCCCGGCAATGGCGGTGATCAGCAGCGTCATGGAATCCGAGGCTTTACGGATGGCCTTGGTCATCTGGTCATTGGTCTGGGTGAAAAAGTCGCGCCGGCCATGCGCCTGCTCCAACAGCCGTTCGACGCGCCCCTGCACTTCAATAAGCGAGGTCCCTTCATGCACACGCAGCATAATCGACTCGATCGGCATATCGCCGGACATGCGCTCCAGCACCGCGGTATAAGGCATCCAGGCGCCCAGCATCATGCCGCTGTATTTGCCGCCTTTACGTTCGGCAACGCCGATCACCCGGTAAGGCGTACCCGCAAGCTGGACGATCCCACCTTCAGCCACTTCATCCAGCTCAAACAGTGTGTCGCGTAATTCCGGATCGATGATTACCACCGGTTCACGCTCATCCAGATCGCGCCGGGTAAAACCGTTGCCGGAAAGGAAATTCAGGCCCTGCACACGAAAATAGGCGTTGCTGATACCGGAAATCGAAGCCATCGCCTCTTTGCCACCGCGCACTGCGGCCACGGTATTGCTGACCACCGGCGACACGCTGTCGACATAAGGCTGGAGCTCCAGCAGCTCAACATCAACCACCGTCAGCGAGCGGGCGAGGTCCGGACGCGGTTTATCCCACCCCAGGCCGGGGCGAACATCTAACGTGCTGGTGCCCAATTGGCTAATTTCATTGAGTATATTTTGCCGAGCACCCTCACCCACCGCCATTGACGACACCACGGAAGAGACGCCGATAATGATGCCCAACATCGACAAAAAGGCCCTTGCGCGGTGCCCCAGCAACGCACGCCAGGCCATCTTGACCGCCTCTTGCACGCTCGGCCAAAACGGGTTGCGCCCGGTAGCCGCGGCAACCGGCAGCGCAGGTTTGGTTTCCTGTAGGGCTTCCGCCTCATTACGCTGGTCGGCCACGATCTCACCGTCGCTGATTTCGATGATACGCTGCGCCTGATTGGCCACGTCCCGATCGTGGGTGACGATAATGATGGTATGCCCCGAACGGTGCAGGGAGTGCAGGATCCCCATCAGTTCCTGACCACTGGCACGGTCGAGCGCACCAGTCGGTTCATCGGCCAGAATAATTTCCGCCCCGTTCATCAACGCCCGGGCAATACTGACGCGCTGCTGTTGCCCACCGGAAAGCTGCGCGGGTTTGTAGTTCATCCGCTGCTGCAACCCAAGCCGGGTCAACAGATATTCGGCCCGCGTCTGGCGTTCCGCCGCAGGCATAGCGGTATACAGGGCGGGAATGGCGACGTTTTCGGCAGCACTTAGATAAGGCATCAGGTGATAGCGCTGGAAAATAAACCCGATGTACTGACTGCGTAGCTGGGCCAACTGCTCACTGCTGGCAAGCTGGGTGGAGATACCTTTGATCTGCATCTCACCTTCGGTGGGTTTATCCAGGCAGCCGATGATATTCATCAGCGTGGATTTCCCCGAGCCGGACGCGCCAACGATCGCTACCATTTCGCCACGCTGAATGGAGAGGGTGATATTTTTCAGCACTGCCACGGTCTGTAAACCGGAGAAAAAATGGCGGGAGATACCGCTCAGTGCGATCAAGGGAGGGCATGGCTTAACCATTGCTAGCACTCCCGGCGACATGCTGCGCCAAGACTACGCGGTCGCCCTCTTTCAGCCCCTCTTTCACTTCGGCAAATTGGCGGTCGTTCAGGCCGATGCGGATCCAGCGTGTTTCAAGCTGTTTACCGTTCATCACCTGTACCTGATAGCGATCGTGCCCCTGTTGTTCACCAAAGGCGGCCACCGGCACGCGCAGGGCATTTCTCACCTGTTCAGTGATAATAAAGACCTGGGCGGTCATCGAGGTGCGCAACAGACGTTTGCTGTTAGCAATGGCAAACACGCCGCTGTAATACACCGCCGAGGCTTGCTGATTGGCAGAGCCTGACGAGTTGTCTTCCTGCAAGGCTTCGTTCGGAGCTTCCTGGATCGAGCCCATCACGCTGTCGTAGCGCTGTTTTGGATCGGCAACAACGTAGAACCACAGCGGTTGCCCCACGCGCACCTTCAGGATATCGGTCTCCGAAATACGGGTGTGCACCGTCATGGTGTCCACATCCGCCAACACCAGAATGGTCGGGACGGTTTGTGACGACACGATGGTCTGCCCTTCTTTAGTGACGATCCCTAGCACTTCACCGTCGATCGGCGCGACGATGCGGGTGAAGCCAAGATTGGCTTTCGCGGTTTGCTGCTCCATCTGCGCCTGAACGATCTGCGCATCGTTGACCTTCAACTGGGCAAGCTGGGTTTGGAACTGCGCCTGCGCCTTCTCCAGATCGCTTTTCACACCCGAACCATCGCGATCCAGCTTCATCTGACGCTTCAACTCCTGCTGATACTGCTTGAGCGTTGCCTGGGTGACCTGTTTCTGCGCCTGAGCGCTTTGCAAGGCAGCCTCCGATTTACGCAACTCATTCTGTTGCAAGGTCGGATCGATCTCCGCCAGCAGTTGCCCTCGGGTGACGCGATCGCCCTGCTTCACATACAGCTTTTGCAATTGTCCGTTAACCTGCGCACCGACGCTGACCTGCAGAGCCGGTTTGAGGATACCGGTGGCCAAGACGGTTTTCTCAATATCGCCACGGGCGATCTCTTCGATGTCATAGGTATTATTCTGCGTAGGCCCAACGATGAACCAGGCGATCGTGCCGATCAACACCACCTGGCACAGCAAGGCAATCGGCACTAGCCTGCGTTTATCCATGCCAAACATTTGCAACTTCATTAACTCACCGCCGTGGTTAACGCCGCTGGCGCTTCAAGCTCCGTGGCAACGCTCACCACATGGCCGTTGTTCACGCGGTATACCCGATCGAACATCGGTAATACGCTTTCGCTGTGCGTCACGGTGATCAACGTTTTATGCTGCTCGCGGCAATGTGCCAGCAAGGTGGTCATCACCTGGTGCGCAGTTTCCTCATCCAGGTTGGCCGTAGGCTCATCGAGTACCAGCACCGGACGATCGCTGTACATAGCTCGCGCCAGCAGCAGACGCTGGCGTTGCCCCAGAGATAGCCCTGCATGGCTTTCGCGGATCAGGGCATTCAACCCCCCCGGCAGTTTTTCTATCACCAAGCTCAGATTCAGCCCTGCAAGGGAGCGCTCGATCTGCCGATGTTTGCGCTCATCGAACTCCTCATCAAACAGGGTGATATTTTGCAGCACCGAGGCATTGAACAAGATGTCCTCCTGGCTTTGCAGGAAGAACAACGCGTGCACCTGCTGATAATCGAGCGGCTGGCCATCAACAATCACCTGCCCCTGCTGGGGGGGCATCAGGCCGGTCATCACCTTCAGCAAGGTGCTTTTTCCCGCACCCGACTCACCCACAATGGCAATGCTTTTCCCCGGTTTGAGCGACAGGGAAAGGTCGTGCAATACCGGTTGCTGGGCGTCATAGGCAAAGGCGATATTTTTATAACGTAACTGCGAAGTGAATTTTGGGATGGGGGCAGGTAGCGCATCCTCCGCCCTATCCTGTTCAGACCGCGACGGGAACAAGTCTCTGGCTCGGGTATCGATCACGTGCAGTTGGTTCTTTTGCAGGACGGAGTAGAAAATCTTGGTGATATAAGAGGTAAAGATTTCACGCACAAAACTGTAGGCAAAGAACTCACCCAGCGTGATAGTGCCGTTTTTCAGCAACGGCAACGCCAGCAACATAAAGAACACCATCTCCAGGCTACCGATCAACTGATACAGGCTGCTTTTGACCTGCTCGTACATCTTCTGCTGCTGGCGACAGGTAAACAGCGCCAGAGCAAACTTGGCGAACATCCCTTTACGCTGGCTGTCCAACCCAGCGGACTTGATGGTGGAGAATCCTTGAATACTCTCCAGAATAAAGTCGCTCTGCTCGGCGGTTTTTACCTGCAACTGCTGGGTGTAGAAACGGTCACGATAGATGGCCCAAACGCTGACCAACCCCATCAGGGTGACCCCCACACCAGACACCATGGCCAGCAGCGGGCTCATGTAGCACATCACCGCCAGTGCGATAGCGCCGATGATCCAATCGGTACGCAGGCCGTTATCCAGTTCGATTTTAGTCCCCGACGCCATCTGCCAGTTGGAAAAACGGCTGAAGACTTCGCCCGGTGCGCGTTTATCAAAGAAGTTCAGCGAATTGCTGAGCAAGCGCGAGAATCCAGCCACGCTGTTGATCACCACAAAGCGTTTGATAAAGCGCTCGGTGATCCAACGCACGCCGAAGGCCAGCGTGGTCGAAACGACAAATGCCAACAGGAAGTAGAAGTAAGGGAAGTCGGTTTCACCTGCGCTGGAAAAAACCTGATTGATGGCGCTGCTGACCATCGTCGGCATGATAAACAGCGTTAACGAGATCAGAAACGCCAGTATCATCAGCCGGTAAATACCGGGGATACGCGCGGTTTCTTTCAGGCTCATGGTATCGGACGCACTGAAGCGTTTACTGGGCTTAACATTGGCCAACGCCTGAGGGTCAGGCTGGGCTTCACTGTCCAGTACCAACGCATATCCGCTGATTTCCATTTTTAGCGCATCAATCGGCAACAGTTGCTGGCCAATGCCTGGGTTCATCACGCAAACGTGATTACCTTTACGGTAGGCCAACACCACATAATGGCTCGCCCCATAATGTAAAATGGCAGGCAGCGGTATTTCCGCCAGTTCACCGTGCTCGAAGGCAACGGGATAGGCGGGCATCGCCAGCTCGGCCATAATGTCGCACAGCGTGGCCAACGAAGTGCCGTGCTGCGAGGCGGGATAGCGCTCACGCAGGCTTTCCAATGGCGCACTGATGCCCTGCGTTTCCGCCATCATGGCGATGCAGGCCAGTCCACATTCATTCGTTTCGCCTTGAAACACCAGCGCCGGGATTATCTTTTCCATGATCTGACTTCTTCAATTTCCAGGTTATTCATTGATAAAAAATAACGAATGTGAGTGCCATAACAGCCAATCTTCAGGGTGCCTGACGATCGACGTTTCAATCAGTTCCGGCAGTTTGGCTTTCAGGTTGCAGGCCGCTATCGGCGGATAGATGTGGATCTTTATTCCCTGGTCGTAATACAGGTAATAAGAGACCACCTGCGCAGACAAGGCTCTGGCGATTCGAATAACGCCGCTGTGCAGGTTGGCCGGGCGATCAAACAGGCGACAACGGAGCTTCGCCGTTTTTGCCTCATTGGTATTGACGGTGTAATCCGGTGAGATATCAGGGAAAATCATGATATTGCGTTGATGATCGGCCGCCGCCATAATCGCGCTCGTCAAATTGCCAGCAATCGCCCGGTTATCGTCATGGATAGAGCAGTAAGACAGGTTAATTCCCGCTTGCTGTCGCGTTCTTTCCTGATAGACCTCTGCACTGGCAGAAACCACCACCGTTGCCTGCCCTGGAAAAACCCCGGCCCCTACCATGCCAGCCAGCACGTCAGAGACCATATGCAGCGGTGCAAGCACCACCGGTTGCCCTGCTCGGTGCAAGGGTTCGACTACCGCGTTGAGCTGTACCTGACAGTGTTCCAACTGGGCCAGGAGCTGGGCATTACCGGCATAGGCAGCGGCCATATCCAGCAAGCGACGCCGCTGACTGATCTTGGCAAAATCCACCTTGCGGCCATCGTTAATCAGGCATTGCTTATTGGCTGCAGCCACAAAAGCACGCCTGCGCTCCCCCCTGTTACTCAACCGCAGCCAGCGGCTAAGCGCCGCCAGCCAAAGAAACCAACGATAATCACCATGCCGCAGCAACCAGCAAACGCTCTTGTTCTGTGCTCTGCGCAACGGCAAAAAACCCCGCGCGACTTTTGCCAGGGTATCTCTCCATGCCAGGTAAACCCACACGGCAAAGAAACGCATTATTGCTCCAGCGGTTTATCATGCTGCAGCAGCGACAGCAGGTGATCGGCAAACTCAGGGAAATCGCGATCCTGCAGGGCCAGCCACTTCTTGTTGACGATAAAGGTTGGGGTCGCGTTGATTTTGTAGTGTTCGGACACGGTGGTCATATAGCTCAGCAACTCTGCGACCTGCGGAGTTTGACTGGCAGCCTGATAAGCCGCGAGGTCGATACCGTTCTCCGCCAACCAGCTATCACGATGTTGAGGATGACTCAGATCGCTTTTTTGTTTGATGACGGCGTTATAGGCGCTTTCACGGTGCTGCGGTTCAATACCCATCACCGTCAAGGTGGCAAATAATGGGGCGAAACTTGCCAGGCCATTGCTCTGTGCATTATTGAGATGCAGGCGGACCAGTTTTGTACCTGCTGGCATACGCGCCTCCAGCTTGGCAATATTCTCTTCGTTTATGGCACAGTAGTGGCAGCCGTAAGAGAATATCTCGACGATGGTATTACCCTCTTTGATCGGGCTATTTTTTATTTTGTTATCGCTGACGGCAACCAGAGCTTGCTGTTCGATGCCCTGATTCAATACAAAATAGTGGAAATAGGCCGTCGTGATCAACGAGGAAATAACGATGATCGCCAAGGTGTAAATGAGAAGCAGCAGGGGTCTTTTGAACATAAACCGTACATCCTAAAAAAGGCACACCAATGAGATCTTATAACGGAGGGATAGCCATTTTTATTTAGCACGTAGCGCCGTCGGCAAGCCAACAGCCATTACATCCCTGTCCATCAATAAGCCCTATTTTCAAACAGGCCGATGCAAAAATCCTATTGCATCAGCCCCAAATTATATCCTGAAACTCAGGAAGCGCTTACGGCCGGCCAGCCGGGCAGTTAGCAGGATCAACAGAGGAGCTAGTCTGACTCACAATTCGGCCATTCTTATCCAGGCAAGTTCTGACGACATAGCAAGCACCACCAGCGCCACCCACATACTCAACAGCACAGACTCTTTTACATTTACCACCAACAATTGCACCTGCATCTATGGTATTAACTTTTTTCACAGTATCGTCCTTTTTATAAAAGTGAAACAAAAACAGCCCGAGTAACGTCTATCATCAGTGATAGAGTAATCCTACGCTTGATATAAAGGTACGATTAGCCATACCTTTATTAAAGCGCAGAAGATAAGTCAAACTGAGTTATTTCGTTCTTTCAAAAGAGTTATGACCCAAGGATAGCCCGACGTTTAAAGCAGATCAATAATAATTTTTGTGGCAATTGACATATTCCAAAAAAATCATAACACCGCTAATGCAGGATATTTCTCGTTAAATAATAAGATTGAATACAATAAAAAATACACTACTAGATATACAGTAAAAAATAACAATAATTAATAAAGGATAATTCCCTGAGCGTAAAGTCAGCCCCACATCAAGAACGAAAGATATTAAAGAAAATCTAAACGGTATTACGAGGCGATAATCGGAAGGAGAAAGCGGAGCAACTTGCAATGTTGATAACGCGAGGCGTACGGCAATGGGCTTTTTATCATAGCCAACACAATAATGCGGAAAATGATTCAGATCATAACCAGGAATCATCTTAATCCGTACCATCATCGGCATCCTGCCACCGCGGGTACTCATTATCTTAGCCGGGAAATCATTAGCGTTGATAGATTAACCATAGCCAAAAACCGGGCCGACGGCATCAACTGAAGATAATTTACTCACATTGGCAAACGGCATACTAAGCTTGAAGAGTCTACGAGTGGTTGAAACTGAAGGAAACAATATGGGTTGCGCACGCCCGCTAGTGGGTAAGGGGAATAGCGCCGGGAGTGCGTGAAATCCGAGGCGGTTGTGTCCTACGGTCACAGTAGCAAGATTAAGTTCCCGCAGCAGCGAGAACAAAGGCCGGAGCTGGCCTAGACGAGCGGTAAGACGTGATGCATATGGTCAACGAGTTAACTCATCGCTCCCCCTAAAATCCGATCCTAAGAGATTGCATCGTGAATATAAAACTGGTTGCCGTTGTGCTTTGCACACTTTTTCTTACTGCCTGTGACAGAGAGACGCCTGAAGAACCCACAAGCGTCCGTCCGGTGAACATTTTTGAAGTTAGCAACAGTGCCCAGCAAGGAGTACGCATCTTCCCTGCCAGGATTATCGCGGGTGACCGTACCGACCTGGCCTTTAAGCGCCCAGGGCAACTGCAGCAATTGCTGGTACGAGAAGGGGAACGAGTCAACCAGGGGCAAGTGATTGCCGAGCTAAACAGTAATGACGCACGCCTGCGGCTACGTGATCGGCAGGCCACATTCGATCTGGCGCAGGCTCAGTTCAATCGTTTCGCCACCCTGAGTGCCCGCAATGTTATTCCCCGTGCCGAACTGGATGTTCATCGCGCAGCGCGTGACTCGGCACAGGCCGCCTTGAAGTTGGCCAGGGAAGAAGTGAGCGATATGCAAATCCGTGCCCCCTTTACCGGTGTGATTGCCACGCTCACTGCCCGTAACTATCAAGTGATCCCGGCAGGCCAACCGATAGCGACCCTGAACTCGCTGGATTCGCTGGATGTAGTCTTCAGCATCCCCGAAAATCTGTTCATTGTGATTGATGAAAACAATGCACAGTACCAACCTATTGTTCTGTTGAACAACTTGCCAGGCCGCGAGTTTACCGCTCGCTATAAAGAACACACCACCAATACCACAGCGGGCTCATTGACCTATCAAATGACCCTGACCATGCCGCGCCCACAAGATCTGCCACTACTCTCGGGAATGAGCGGCAGCGTGAAAATCAATCTCGGTAATCTGGCCGGGGCTTCGCAGAAGGCCAATGTCATTGTGCCCGTAGAAGCGATATTTAACCCAGATAACAGCCCACGCAATCAGCCCCATGTGTGGGTGATCAAGGAACGTGATGGCAAACTGTTTGTGGAATCTCGTCAGGTTGAAACTGGACAACTGACCGCGAACGGAATACAGATCGTCTCCGGTCTGGCCGATGGTGAACGGATTGTCGCCGCCGGTACTCGCGAACTGCGCCCAAATCAGGAAGTGCGCGCCTGGGTCCGTGAGCGAGGTCTGTAATGAAACTGACAGAGAACTTTATCAACAACGGCACCCGAATCTGGCTGGCGATCCTGCTGCTAGGTATTGGCGGCGTGCTGGCGTTTCTCAACATCGGCAGGCTGGAGGATCCGGCCTTTACCATCAAGACTGCGGTGGTGGTCACCCGCTATGACGGCGCTTCGGCCCAGCAGGTGGAGGAAGAAGTCACCCTGCCGCTGGAAAATGCCATTCAGCAACTGCCTTATATCGACAACGTTACCTCCATTTCCAGCGTGGGGCTGTCGCAGATCACCATTAATATCCGTGCCGAATACGGTGCCGCTGAACTGCCGCAAATCTGGGATGTGTTGCGCCGGCGCATTGGCGATGCCGCGATACGGTTACCGCCCGGTGCCAGCCCTCCGATAGTGAACGATGATTTTGGCGATGTGTACGGCTTCTTCTTCTCGCTATATGGCGATGGCTTTAGCAATCAGGAGCTGCGCAACTTTGCCGAGCTGCTACGCCGTGAGTTAGTGGTGGTGCCGGGCGTAGGTAAGGTAGGGATTGTCGGGGTGATCCCGGAAGAGGTGCAGATTGAGATTTCCCGCGCCCAGATGACTGCCGCCAATATTATCCCACAGCGGCTTTACGATCTGTTGAGCCGGCAGAACGTGGTATCCAACGCTGGGGATCTGTTGGTGGGCAGCGAGTCGATCAGGCTGCATCCCACCGGGGAATTTGCCAGCGTGCAAGAATTGGGGAACCTGCTGATTAGCGAGCCAGGCAGCCCGCGCAGCGTTTACCTGCGCGATATCGCCACTATCAGCCAGGGCGTAACCCACTCTCCCAATAATATCTACCGTGCCAACGGGCGGCCTGCGCTCTCCATCGGCGTATCCTTTGCCCCGAATGTGAACGTGATTGTGGTGGGCGAGGCGGTCAAGGCCCGGTTGGCCCAACTGCAAGCAGAACGCCCCGCCGGGATGGATATCAGCGTTTTCTACGATCAGTCCCATGAAGTAGAAGGCGCGGTGAACGGCTTTATCATGAACTTCTTGCTGGCGCTGCTGATCGTGGTCGGCACCCTGCTGATCTTTATGGGGGTGCGTAGCGGGCTGGTGATCGCCGCCTCGCTGGCGCTGAACGTGCTTGGCACCCTGCTGATCATGAAGCTGTTCAACATTGAGCTGCAGCGCGTTTCGCTCGGGGCGCTGGTGATCGCCTTAAGTATGTTGGTGGATAACGCCATTGTGATCGTCGAGGGCGTGCTGGTTGGGCGGCAACAGGGTGAAAAGACCCTGCAGGCCATTAATAACGTGGTCAAACGCACCATGTTCCCGCTACTGGGGGCGACGGTGATTGCCATTCTGGCGTTTGCACCGATCGGCTTATCCAATGATGCCACCGGGGAATACTGTAAGTCACTGTTCCAGGTACTGCTGATTTCCCTGATGCTGAGCTGGTTCACCGCCTTGACCCTGACGCCGGTATTCACCAAATGGGCGTTTGAAAAACAGAAAATGGCCGAGCCAAAACCCGATGAGCCGGTCAAATCCCCTTATGATGGTTGGCTGTTCCGGGTCTATCGCAATCTGTTGGGCAAACTGCTGCGCCAGCGCACCATTACGTTGGGGGTGCTGGCTGCGTTGATGGTCGTCTCGGTGATCGGCTTTGGCAACGTGCGCCAAAGCTTCTTCCCGCCGTCCAATACGCCGATCTTCTTCGTCGATCTCTGGCTGCCCTACGGCACCGATATCGCCTACACCGAAAAGATTGCAGCCCAGATCGAGCAGCATATCCAGGCGCAAGACGGCGTCAGCGATACCATGGTCACCATCGGCCAGGGGGCAATGCGCTTTATGCTCACCTACAACGCGCAGCGGCAATATTCCAACTATGCACAGATAATGGTACGAGCCAAACAGCTCAACCAGATCCCGGGTATGATCGGCCAAATAGAGGGCTACGTACGCAACAATTTCCCCCAGGTGAACGCCCAGGCCAAACGCATCATGTTCGGGCCATCGAATAACAGTTCCATTGAGGCGCGCTTTATCGGCCCGGATCCGAACGTGCTGCGAACGCTGGCGGCCAAGGCAGAAACCATCGCCAGCGCGGACCCCAATGCCGACGGCGTTATGCACGACTGGCAACAGCGCAGCAAGGTCATTCGTCCGCAGTTCTCGGATTATCTTGGCCGTGAATTAGGGGTGGATAAACGCGAAATCGACAGTGCGCTGCGCATGAGTTTTGGCGGGATAGCCGTTGGCCTATATCGTGATGGCACACGGTTAATGCCGATTGTGTTAAGAACGCCGGACTCGGAGCGGTTGAATGCCGAACGGTTGAACGACGTGATGATCTGGAGCCAGGCGCGGCAGGCGTTTATTCCCATCGACAACGTGGTCAACGGCTTTACTACCGAGTGGGAAGATCCTCTGATCATGCGCCGGGATCGCAAGCGTACCCTGACGGTTCAGGCCGATCCTAGCTCCCAAAGCGGTGAAACCTCTGCCGAACTGTTGCAACGCATCAAACCGGATATTGATGCCATCCCATTACCGCGCGGCTATGAACTGAATTGGGGCGGCGACTATGAAAGCACCAAGGAAGCCCAGGCCGGGTTGTTCACCAGCCTGCCGGTGGCCTTTGTGATCATGTTCATCATCACCGTGCTGATGTTCAGCTCGCTGAAAAATGCCGTCGCGATCTGGCTGACCATTCCACTGGCCTTGATTGGGGTCACCGTGGGCTTCCTGCTAACCGGTATTCCGTTTGGCTTTATGGCGCTGATTGGCCTGTTGAGTTTAAGCGGCATGTTGATCCGTAATGGCATTGTGCTGGTAGAGGAGATCGGGTTACAGCGGCAGGAAAAACCGATCCTGGAGGCCATCATCGACGCTTCTACCTCGCGTTTGCGCCCTATCCTGCTGACGGCCTTTACCACCGTACTTGGTCTGGCCCCACTGCTTAGCGATGCTTTCTTCCAGAGCATGGCGGTGGTGATCATGTTCGGCCTGGGCTTCGCTACCGTGCTGACGTTGTTGGTGCTGCCGGTGATCTACAGCTGTATGAACTCCGATAAGCAAAAGGTCACACCGCAAACCGAGGGCTAAGACTGAAGTAAAGGCACTGCATAAGCCCGGTTGAATATTTGTATTCGATCGGGCTATTGCAAACGCGGGCATTGGTTTACTGTGTAGCCAGTTCAAAACCAAACAAGGAGAAGTACAAAGTGATTAAAGAAACAATCTTGGGATGTTCGCTGCTGTTGGTCTCTGCCACAGCGTTGGCCGGGGGTTGTGACAGCCCGCGTACCCCTTATGACGTGACCTACTGCGCGGCATTGGAGATGGTGCAGTTGGATCAAGAAATCAATGTGCAATACAAAAAGGTGATGGGGCTGCTGACTCAGCCGCAAAAGCAGACGCTGAAGCAGTCGCAGATCGAATGGCTGAAAAATCGGGACAGTCAATGTAGCGACGACTCCATGATCAATGTCGCTTGCTCAAACAAGACCATGCAAAGCCGTATCGATTTTCTGAAAAGCGTAGAGCGGGAATGCAAGAGTACCGGCTGTGACAGCAAAAAACTGGCTCAACAGCAGTAATAGGATCGGGGCGCCTACGCTGCGCCCCGACTAAAAAATCACTATTTGGTTAACGCGATAATGCCCAATGTCAGGCCAGCCACCGCTGCCGCCCCGCCTGCAATCGCCCCAGCGGTTTCCCAGTTATCCTGGGTGGTGCCTTTCATACAGGTATTGGTATGAACCAGACGGCCTTGGTCATCATAGACCGGTACGCAAGGCGACTCGGTAGCACACCCGGACAGTAAAACGGCCAGCAGGCCCGCAGCAATAAACTTACTCATACTCACACCTCGGCGTTCAACAGCCAAAAAAACATCAAATGAATGAAAATCGCGCCACTGTACCACCGATGCCTATAGCGATGGATCCGGAATAGTCGCAAAATGTGTGGGGGTGAAACAATTAGATTAGGGCTGGTGATGGTAAAGTTGGTTCATGCTTTATCGCGCTACCTTCAATGGATAACGGACACAGTATGAAAAAATGAGTAGATGAAGGAGTTCAGCATTTCCCCCCTTCACACCACTAGCGCTGTTGATATTTTCTGATGGCAGGCTTGAGCAAACCACCAAACACATTGACCAGCAAGCCCACGATGATAACCAATGCACCGATCATTTGTTGCAATGATAGCCTTTCGTCTAATAGCCATGCGGCAGAGAGAATACCGATAACCGGCACCAGCAGCGTCAACGGCGCAACGCGCCAGGTTTCGTAACGGCTCAACAGGTTACCCCAGATGCCATAACCCATAATGGTGGCAACAAACGCCAGATAGATCAGCGCTAGAATAGTTTCGCCTTGAATATGCACCAGGCTGTCAATCAACTGAGTTTTCCCCTCAAACAGCCATGAGCATATGAAGAACAGCACCACTGGTACGGGCGTGCTCCACACCACCAGTGACATGATCGGCACATTGCGATCGCGCATAATCACCTTATTAGTGATATTCCCCAGTCCCCAGGATAACGCTGCGGCCAGCGTCAACATCATGGTGGTCAACGTGATGCCTGCCGTCGTTTGCCCAGCCATGCCCGCACTAGCCAACATAAACATGCCAACGGTGGCAATCATAATCCCGGCAATATGGTTCCACTTCAGCTTTTCGGCCAGCAGCAGCGCGCCGAGCAAAATGGTAAAGAAAGCCTGAGCCTGCAACACCAGTGATGCCAAGCCCGCAGGCATGCCAAGCTTGATCGCCATAAACAGGAAAGCGAACTGACCAAAGCTGATGGTGATACCGTACGCCAGCATCCAGCGAAGCGGGATCTGCGGTGGTTTGACAAACAGGATGGCAGGGAACATGACTAGCGCAAAACGCAGGCCTGCCAATAAAAACGGTGGCATGCCATACAGCCCAACTTTAATCACCACAAAGTTCAGCCCCCAGGCTACCACCACGAACAGCGCCAATAACCTATCCTTCACTGACATCATGCATTCCTTTTATTTCCCGTAGAGAGGCTGCGACTTGTCAGGCCAGCGGCCACAGTATCAAGACGATTTATTGTTTATAGCCGAAATGTTAGCATTAACGGGCGGCATAAGATGCTGCTGCACTACCTCTCGTATTATCGCGGCTGCTGAACCCCGATAACACCGATGAGGCATTAACATGACTGACATACGTGGCCGGGCCTGGCGCCTGGTTAACAACAAACGCAACAAACACCGTGAGATGGGGGATTTTCAACCCAAGTTCACCAAAGAGAAGCGGTGGAAAATGCTCTACACCCGCTCACATAAAATAACGCGAGCGAGTCAATTAGGCATAGAGTATCCGCAGATATCCCGCGCCGTAGCCCGGCGTAACGCACTCGATGAGATCGAATAACCATGAATGTGCTGTTTGTCTGCAGCCGTAATCAATGGCGCAGCCCTACCGCAGAACGCATCTGGCAACGGACTCCCGGCCTGACCGCAAGGTCGGCCGGGACCAGCCGTCATGCCATAAAAACGGTGACACCGGAGTTATTGCACTGGGCAGATATGATTTTTGTCATGGAGCAAAAACACAAAAACCGGCTGGTGGCCGAGTATCGCCGCCTGTTGGAACATAAACCGCTGCATGTTCTCGATATACCTGATGACTACCAATATATGGACCCCGAACTTATCACTCTACTAGAGCAATCTACTGAGCCATTCCTGTTGCCTTTCATCCTGAAATAATCTTCTAGGGTACATGTCCCCGTAAGTGGTGGATGCCAGTAAACGCTCTCTGCTCATCCAGATTAACCTTTCCTGAATTCCAGGTTCAACGTACTAATAATCAATAGGATAACGTCATCGTAACGGTATCTTTATAGCTCCCCGCCGGCACATTCTGTTGTGATGGATCGGTAGCATAGAAGACTCTCAATTTTTGCTCTTTGCCATTACCCTCCCCCGCGGCTTGATTTGCATCCCATACCTGAGTATGTAATTCATCTTTATACATCTGGTAACGTAAAAAAGTATCCGAGGTCTGTGATTTCATCTGGTGCCAACCAATGCTGTCGTTCTCCCCCTGAAAGCTAATGGTATAGGGGGTCGTGTTAGTACAACGCAGGGTAATATCTTGCGTTTGCGTCAGCTCCGATGAAAAGGCACCATCAAAATGCACATCTGGGGTATTGATAATGCGGCAGTCGTCTTTCAGCGTTGCCGTCAAGGTAACCGTCGGGTTGTTATCGGCGGTCAAGTCAAGATCAGGGATGAGGGTGCGGCCAGAAGCCACCTGCCCGTTGAGACGAAGAGTAATGTTATCAGAGTAAGCTCCTGGTATAGGAGGCGATAAGGCAATCTTTTTCGGATCGGTGGTGATATGCACATGCGCAACGTAATCATACGGTCCACTGGGGATAGGCCATATACGACCTTTACCGCATGTGCCCTTTGTTGCACAATCATCAGGCATTTCTCCATCGGTGACTTTCTGAAAAATCTGCGGCATCAGAGAAGGAACAGATGCATCCGTTCCCCAATTGTAGGTTATTTTTTTATTCACCGTATCGACGCAAAGCAGATTGGAGCCATGATTACCAAGGCAAAAGACAAAGGGCAATAAACTTTGGTTCGCCTGATTTGCCGACATGGCCAGAAAAGAAGTCGCGCTATTATGCTGCTGCTCTACCACTAACCCTATATGCTGAGCATCTTTGGTGGTGATATCGGGAGCTTGATCGCACCAGACATGAACCGCTTGGCTGTAATCCTGCGGGGTATCGGCAAGATCCAACGGAGAAACTGCCCCACCCGCAGTGAAATCGACCACTTCATCCGTCCAACTAATATCACAGATCTTAGACCAGTTTATGGTAATAGCCCAAGTCGAAGGCACAAAAGTCAGGCTAAGCGCCAGCAAAAGAAAATGCAGGGTTATTGTGCGCATGTTTCCACCTCAATGCCGTGTTTATTTTCTGCTGAAAGCTGGAAGGAACACCGTTTTTGTCCGTCCGAAACCAGCGTGTAAGTCTCGGTCACCCGCGGCCTTTTCATTGAAACCAAGTCACCATTACCCAACAGCGCGACGGTATGGTGATGTTGATCCTGGATCTCGCTTCCTGATGTTAAAGTCACTCCACGTGGCGGAACAAGGCGCAGCAATACTTGGTCATTCAAGTTTTGTAGGGAAAATTTCGCGCTGTAACCCGAGTTTTCCGGCACAAAGAAACTCTTTCTCACGTCAGTGACATTGACATCTTCAGGCAAATAGGAAGGATCGATCGTGACCAGATTCTTTTCATAGGGGACGACGTCAATGATAAAACCAATCCCCTGATTATTCGTTTTGCCTTTCAAGGCTCCATCCAGGTAATACGGGACCCCCTCTACGCCATAGGTGTCCACTTTGACAAACGCATTTCCCACCGTTTTGGTGAAAAAGACGCTTTTATCCATAAACACTACACTCCCCTGCAGCCCAACCCATGGCGTTAGATCCCTGTAACCGTATGCCCCACCACTGGCGATGAACGCTGGCATTTTCCAAGTGGCAGACATATCGCGATAGCCCATGTCGGCATTTCTCTCGCGGCTATAATTCAGATCCCAATCAACCCCTAGATCTGAACCGGAGTTATGCGTCAGTGAAACGACATTCGTACTGGCGTTACTGTTGCTCTGCATATTTTGTACACCGATTCGGGTATTACCGCCGAAAGGAAGTGATATCCCTAGCATAAAGTTATCCGCCCGGTCCTCAGAGAAGGCTTTACTGTAAGAAATCGACAGACTGAAAAGATTGGCGACAAGGGTACTGTATGACAAATTGGCTATTTTATGCGTAATGCCAATATCATCGCGCTGATAAATAAACCCAGCCCCCAGGACGCCAGCCGAAGCGCCAAGTGCATAAGAAGCAAATATCTGATCCGAGGCTAATGCACTACCGTAATCAGAATCAAAACTGTCTAAATCCCGGTAGCCGCCGCTTGAGCGGATGTGACTGATGTTAATATTGGCGCGCTGGAATTGTTTGCTGTAACCAAGGTATTCTCTGGCACCTCGCCGCGAGTATTGCGCATCACTCATGGTGACCGTGGCATCAAGACGGCCCCAGCTATTCATATTGAACTGGAATCCCCCCCCCAGCATCTTCAACCCATCCGCACCCTCAATATGGGAAAGTGCGGTGAGGCGGTCGGTCATACCATAGCGATAAGAACCACTGAGGGCGATATTCTTGTATTGATCATCCTGCCAACCATAATTGTAGCGCAGCGCTCCAACTGAAAAATTGAAGTCGCTTAATCCAGGACGCAGCATGTCAGTCTGGATACTGTAAGGAATACGGCTAGAGACCTGCCGACCATTCGCATCGGTGGTCACTACCGTCATTGTTCCATCACCATTAATAAAAGGGATATTGTTGATAACATAAGCGCCAGGATCGACATGAGAACTGGCCGAACGATAGCCATTCACAAAAAAGTCTAGCGAAGAGGGCGTCGAAGCAGTGCCTCTCAGACGCAGAGAGGGATAAGTGACAATATCGGGGCGTAGCGTGTAGTCCCGACGGAGCTGAATTCCCCCCATGTAGACACCACCAAAACCATTGCCCGAATCGGTTTGAATGTCACCAAGTATCAGCTTTTGTGCACTGTTGCGATTATTGAAAACCCAACTGGTATTCAGCCGCTTGAATCTGGAATAGCCGTGCCCCCCTTGATGGAGATTGATATACTGCCCGGAAAGATTCACGTAGCCAAAATGATTAAAGTAGCGCCCATTCATCCAGGAAGAGAAATAACTACTGTTACGAGGGTGCTCATCATAAATATCGTAATCAAAGACAAAGCCTGGAGTTACATTCTCAGCGTAATAGGGGGAATTCCAGCGATCCGGGATTTTAACGAGCTGTAATGGTATCCAATCTGGAGGGATATCAATCGCCAGCTCCAGAGTTTTGGCATTATAAATGGCGGTGACACCGCTGATTTTTCTTATATCCACATAGTGATCTTTCACCTGATAGCCTGCGTAACGAATGTGTAGGCTGTCCAGAGTCTCTGTAGGCAGAGCAATCATACTGCCATTCATGATGACCCGCTCAGGAGAGGGCAAATGTTTTCCGTTTTCGCTAATATTGACCATGAAAATATGGTCCTGCCTTGCGTTGTTCTGGGTGGGAATAGTGTCAACGTAGGTTGCTGCATGAACCATTGTCGTCGGTATTATGATTAGCAGACATACCGTAATCTTATTCATTATCATTTCGCTCTCGCTCTCAGCCAGGCGCAGGGAAAATTGCTGCTACTTATCTGGATGGATGAATTTCCAAAGCGCTTGCAGCAGCTGGAATTAAATGATCATGAGGGAGTACGAACGCCATTTTAGCATTTGGCAAAACATAGCTGACGGGAATATCCTGGTGATAGCATGCTTTTTTTCCACATTTAAAATCAATGGAGGTGATTTTTACGTGCGTCTTATCATGATTCTCTATCCATAACGTATTTTTTTTAACAGACCAGATTAAATGATGTTTTTCTTTTGGTACACCGTCTGCACCAGGAAGAATAGCGGATTGCAACTCTTGCCCATAGACAAACAGGGGGAGAATATATTGCATGCGGATTTTTATATTGCTCTGTGTGCTCTTTTGATTTACATCAGGCGTCGGTAACTCGTCGATAATAACCTTTAAGTCATGCTCTTTGTCGCCTTGATTCTTGATACCATATATCCTTATCGGGATCTTTTTTTGCGGCGGGATAATGGTAAAAGCAGGTACCGTATAAACCTCATTTTGTTCTGCATACAAGTTATTAGAGTCTGCCTGTTGCCAGTTCAATACCCTGACTTGCAGACTGACACTTTCACTACCTACGTTTTTTAACCAAAAAACGCTGTTCTTAGCACTACCAGTAAAAGAAATCGTGACCGGCCAGATTTCCATATTTGCTGCTGCAAAGCAATGAGTAGAAAATGCCAGCATGGCAAAAGAAAAAAGTAATTTATTCATGCGGTATTCCACCAAATAATTTATTTTGCATTTAGTAAGAGACAGTTATAGTTGCTGTGTCTGTATAATGACCTGGTATAAGTGGAGATGGAGGGTGATTTATTTCCACGTCAATTTCAATTTTGTTATTTAACTCATAGGGGGTGAATATAATGGGAGTTTCCCATTCAATCTTCTTTCCCTCTTTCACTGCAAAAATCTGATAGGGGATCAGTTGGTCATTTCCTCCATCCAATGCTAACGCTCGGTTACCCCTGCTTAAGGGATGCTGCCCACTATCAATACCAATGGTTGCGTTAGCACCAGGTGTACACTGCAGGTTAAAATAGGCTTGGCTGGAAACTGAGGATTGGCCAATCAATAGGTCAGGCAGATCCACAGAAAGTTTATTGCTCCCTATGAATCTGCAACCGTTATTAATAGTGGCCGTGACATCAAACTTCGCGCTGACTTGCTGGCCAGCCTTAGCCTGTACAGGGGAATTCATGGTGGATAACCCCAGCACCAGTATCAAGGATGTTGAAGACAATTTGATGCCCATGACCTTCAATTACCAGCTTATGGTGGCTTCAATGGTATCCGTATACTTCCCTGCCTGAGCATTTTGTGGGACAGTGGCCTTAGCATAAAGTGAGACATCGCCAGAACTGGTGATTTTTACTGGCTGATTCGGTTTGATAATACTGGTACCTTCTTGAACAATGGAAAGGGTATAGGGCATTTTCGTTGTATTATCTTCATTCAACATATTGTATGCGTCGTTATCACCCTGTTTCCCTGCATCTAAAATCAATGAAGGTTGTGCTCCCGCCGTACATTGAATATTAATTTTATCTTGTGCGTTTAGTTGAGAGCCTGCAGTTGCACCTGTATCAGGAAAAGCTAACATCATCCATTGCTGGCCATCAGAAACGGTGGATAAATCACTGGGTTGCTGGGCAGATTTAACAACGCAGCCGGGTAATACATTCAAGGAAACTGAAATTTCACCAGAAATAGAGTTGCTATTTACACTCGCATTAGCCACGACAGAAATTGCCGCCCCCAGTATAAAACACAAGCTTCTTGCTTTGAAAAAATGACATTTCATTACAACCCCTTAAATATTAATTAAGAATTTTCGCAAAAGACTAAATCAATAATACTCGCAGTAAAACACGTTATTACCAATGAAAATTCCTCAATCGATCGTTTTTATCTATGTTACAGAATGGATATAAAACACAACAATCCCTTGTTTTAATTGCGATTTATAGGGAATAAGAAAATCCGTTGAAATCTTTAGTTTCATAAATAAAAACAGCCTTACAGAAATATGTTTTTTGATTTACACTTTGATATATCCCCTTACCAATTCCGTGATACAAAATAATTATCATCATTCAAAAAATGAAAGATAATTTTAATGAAAAATAAGACCAGCACACAAAAATAGAGTTCAATAATAATTATCATTATTGAAGTGATAATGGGATCTATTAACTGAATAAATTCATTATCATTACTGGTAATATTAAAACATATGGTCTGCCATCCGTGGACCAGTACAGCCCGACGTTGAACGGTTGAAGTAACTTGAAGACGAGAATGCGCAGCCCGAAGAGGCTGCTCGTACATGTCATATTAGATAAGGAGGTGCTATAAGTAGGTCTGGACTGAAAGCATGACAAACTAAAGTAGTGTTGATGCGTGATATGACCAGGGCATTGCAACGTTTCGCCTGCAAGATCGCCTGAGTTAAAACCCTGTTTAATCTATTTACATGTGAATATCAATAATAGATAAAAGTTCCTTTGTAGTATATGCAATATAATCTGGCTTAACTTTCCAGTGTTTAGGTTCAGAAAGACTATATGCTGCAGCTACTGAGATAACATTAACGCCGAGTTCGGATTGTATGTTACGAGCAAATTGCGTATCAGACTCATGGTCGCCTATATACATAATTGAATGATTTTTAGCATGGCCAAAAATTGACTTTAAACATTTAACACCACCAAATGGATGTGGTTTTTGGTAATGATTTGGAACATCATCGTAACCAACAATAGCTTTAAAAAATTCAGACACCCCATTTATTTCAAGCACTCTACGGATATTTCCCTTTGAGTTTTGTGAGCAAATACCATGAGGGATATCTCTTGATTTAATTAAAACATCTTTAATATCATCAAAAAGCACAACTTTGGTTTTATTTTTATCTTGAAACTCTGCCCACAGGCTTCCGGCAATTAACATTTCTTCATGCGACAACCCATAGTAATCAATATATAGCTCTTGCCAATTTTTAGCTCTATGATTAGCGATATGGTATAACTCTTCACTCTGTAAGCATTTGGGTGAATTTTCTTTTGTCAAATGTGGCGCGACAATGGATAGAATCTCCTTAGTGATGGAAATATTTTTGGGGACGGTATTAACCAGTGTTCCATCATAATCCCAAAGTATTGCATCTAACTTCATTTAATCAATCTCTTACTCATAGTTAATCAAGCTCAATCATAGCATAAAATCATATGCCATTAAACATTACCCAACATTAAACCATGCCTAGAAAAATCACTCCCCCCAATCATCAAAATGGATTACATGAAAGGTATTATTAAAATCACTTTTAATTTAAAGTAAACAATCATCATGGATTTTAAACTGCATTTGTGGCGCTGCTGCATTGATTATAAGTTAAACTATAGTAAGTAATGTAGCCAATTAGTAAGTAAGATGTGCATGGTAATGATGCTGCTGTGTAACCTTTAAAAACAAAACAAATATAATACAATATGTTAGTGATACGCCATTTGTCATTACTTAGGTATATTGAACATCTTGGCTTCCATTTTTATTTTTTTCTTGATTTCCCTGTTTTGTTGAATGATAATTGACGCAAAGGTAATGGTGCTCTACCTTCTCCGAACCGCCACTTATAATTAACCTATAAAGTGGATAATGGCGCCTGATATATTTTCGCTTATTCAAATAGGCTAACTTATCAGGTATCGTCATGAAAAAATCAACAAAAACCTATTATTACTTGGTACACGTAGAGAATAAACCCTCTAAATCCATCCTTGCCTTTGTTTTACCCTGTATTTATTACCTCTCCTATTCCTCACGATCTGTAATTAGCAATAAAAAACATCATGAAATGTTTTTTAAAACAGTGAGTTATAAAAATACGCATATTTTGGACATTGCCATCATGAATAAATTTTTAAAAACCCTATTTTTAATAGGTACCATTCTTTTAGTTAACAATATGGTGAGCGCTTCTATGAGAGGAGTGTCAAACCATCATCCCACCCATACAAAAACCGCAATTAAAAGACTAGGTAGATTATCTTTTAGAGTATCAACAAATAGACGAAACCATTGTTTAGTTTGTTAATACTACCATTAGGAATTACATCATGGTGATATTAAAAAAAATATTTCCCACCATAGAACGTTTAGTTATATCTAAGGAGTGTATTTTGAAAATTAAAAAAACATGCTATGCTTTGCTTTTCCTCATTGCTCCACTATCTGCACTTGCGGGGCAAGAGTTATCTTTAAATTCTGGAGTTACTTATATAGAAGGTAATGATGCAGGTGGTCATATACAAATAGGGTATCAATATGGTTTTACAAAAAACCTGGGCATTTATACTGGCTATGCCTATGGACATGCTAGTCTAGCTGGCGATACAGCCCTAATTATTTCAGATGGTTACGCTCATCCTGAAAATATAACCTATCATACAATTCCGCTCGCCTTGCAAGCCATGCTGCCTTTGGGGCATCATTCACTCTATATTCGAGCAGGCACTAACCTTTATCATGAAGATAATACTATTGAGAGTAAAAACGGACTTGGCCTTTATGGCGCCGTTGGGTGGAAGTATTATTTTGGTGATGAGCGGCATTGGAGTATCGGCTTATCTTATCAACGTATGAAAATGCACAATTACAATGTAAACATAGGGACGTTTGATATAGGATATGGCTTTTAGTGATTAGCCTGCCATTATTCCATCACTGGAGCACACCCAATTCTACAGACAGTTTCTTTCCTCACGATGAGGCCTTTTCGAAGGCCTCTGGACAGATGCCGCTGTGATAACGGTGGCGCCGTGTCCGGTTGTAGAGTACTTCAATGTAGTCGTGAAACGTAGTTCAGAATAATAAAATTCACCTAGAATTCAAAGTAGTGAAGCTTTAAACGATTTTCTGAATGTCAGGAAAAAAATGATCACGGTCAAAGTAGGCGGCATTTTTGTTGCACAGATTATAATTTTGCCCTATGCTTTTTTTCAAGGTGATGGTGTTCCACCTTTCCCAACCGCCGGACTGTCCAGTTCGGATGATGACGCCTGATATACATTTTTGCTTTTATCCTTAGGCACGTATGTCAGGTACACTTATGAAAAAAAATCATCTTTTACCTTTGATCTTTCTTGCGTCTGATACCTCAGAGGAGACGCTGAAATGATCTATGTCTTTGGCCATCAGAATCCCGACAGCGACAGCATCTGCAGCGCACTCATTACAGCAGACTGGCTGACAAATCTCGGCAAGCGCGCGACTCCTTTTAGGCTCGGTGAAATTACACCTGAAACGGCATTTATTCTGCAGCAGGCCGGCGTAGCCCCTCCCCCCTTGCTCGACGAAGACCTCAGTGGCAAACAGGTATGGCTGGTCGACTTTACCGATCTGGAACAGGGCCCTTCCTCACTTGCCGACGGCAACATTGTTGGCATCATAGACCATCACCGGCTGGGCACCGTTATGACACAGGATCCCCCGGATGTTTGGATACGTTCCTATGGCTGCTGTGCCACGGTGATCTGGCAAATCCTTACCCTTGAAAATCCTCAGCCGATCTCTTCATCTCAGGCCATTCTGATGTTAGGAGCGATACTGAGTGATACTGTTGCGCTCACATCACCTACCACTACAGCTCAAGACATCGCTGCCGTGCAGTCATTATCCTCCATAAGCCAACTCAATTATGACTCTTTCGTGAAAGAGTTGCTGATCGCGAAAACAGATATTGGGGGGCAAACACCAGACTCACTTCTTAAGAAAGATGCCAAACGCTACCGGATTAACGCCCAGTCGGTGCTGCTTTCTCAAATCGAAGTCGCCAGCATGTCAGCAGTAGATGCAATGCTCGCTGACCTACTTATCGCATTAACAAAAGAGTGTCAGTCCGGCGATTTTGACATTGCGATGTTGGCTGTCACGGACATCTTTAAGAAACACACAACGATATATTTCTCAGAAAATAATGCGTTCAATCTAACGTGTCTGTCTCTTCCAGGCATTATAAGCAGGAAAAAAGAGATACTGCCGTGGCTGACGGATACTCTCTCAACCTCCTCGAGGTAATCAATGCAAATGTATAAACATGCTCTGTTAATGCTCAGCGATGAAACCGACGGCCAGTTTCTGCTTCAAAGTGTCGCCAGGGGTTTTCATGAACAAGGGACGGTGATCACCCTTGGACACCTCACTTCAGATCTTCAAGAGTTAGACATTACCTCAGACTCTTTAACGAAAGACCGGCAGTCTGCTGAAATTATTGCGGTAAAAGCAATGCTTAGTCGGTTAGTGAAGACAGTCAATTTTCCCGTGGATGTGAAAGAGATAGTGACGATCAGCCGCTTTAAAGACGTAGAGGCCTACGTCGCCGATGCGGGTGTAGATCTGGTCATTATGGGACATAAAAACAGACTTTTCGGGATGCTCTCTTCCCATTCAATTGAATTCGTCAACCATCTGACCGTTGACGTGTTGATTAAGCATATTGCAACCAACTGATATTAGAGGTTTATATGAGCTTTATTATTGAAACAATCCATGCCCGTGAAATCCTGGACTCTCGGGGTAACCCAACCCTGGAAGTCGATGTTTCAACCCAATGCGGTACTGTTGCAAGAGCCTCCGTCCCCTCCGGAGCAAGTACCGGTTCGCGAGAGGCTATAGAGCGCCGCGATGGTGATAAAGCGCGCTTCGGCGGGAAAGGAGTCCTCAACGCGATCAAAAGCGTTAACACTGAGATTCATAACAGCCTTAAAGGGCATGATGTACGCGATCAGCGCGGCATCGATAACATTATGATTGCCCTGGATGGGACGGATAATAAAGCGCGCCTGGGGGCAAATGCTATTTTGGGCGCTTCATTGGCCGTATCACGGCTCGCCGCTCAACTATCTCATACGCCTTTGTACCGCTATCTTGGTGGGATTGGGGCAAATCTGCTGCCGGTGCCTTGCATGAATATCATCAATGGGGGCGTTCATGCCCGCGGTCAGGGGGCTGACTTTCAGGAATATATGATTGCGCCTTACGGTGCACCAACGTTCAGGGAGGCCATGCGTTGGGGTAGCGAAGTATATCAGTCGCTTCGTCAGGTTCTTCTTGAAATGGGCCTGTCGACCGGTGTGGGCGATGAAGGCGGTTTTGCCCCGGCAGTTTCTTCAAATCGTGAACCGCTGGAACTGATTGTCCTTGCCATAGAGAGAGCAGGGTTCCGCCCTAATGAAGATATCGTTATCTGTATGGACCCAGCCTCCAGTGAGTTTTATCGAAACGGAAAATATCATCTGCGTACGGAGAATGCCGAGCTGACCTCGCAGGAGATGGCGGACTACTACCAGATGCTGGTTAAAACCTTCCCGATTGTCCTTATTGAAGATGGCCTTGCGGAAGATGACTGGGCAGGATGGAAAATTCTGCATGATCGATTGGGAGATCAGATTGAACTGGTTGGTGACGATCTGTTTGTGACCAATGTGAAGTATATACAGCGCGGGATTGATGAAAATCTTGCGAATGCTGCATTGATTAAACTCAATCAGATTGGCTCCCTGAGTGAAACCTTTGATGCGGTTCAGCTCTGCCATGACAACAACTGGGGTGCCTTTATCTCACACCGCAGCGGAGAGACGATCGACAGCTTTATCGCCGATATGACAGTGGCCATGCGTGCAGGTCATCTCAAAACAGGAGCCCCGTGCCGGGGTGAGCGTATCGAAAAATACAACCAGCTCATGCGAATTGAGGATGAGTTGGGCTCGTCAGCACAGTTTGCAGGAAAGTCAGCCTTTAAATAACCTATTATGGCAATAACCCTGGCGAACCGCCGGGGTTATTAATGGATGTATATTTATTCTTTCTATGCTTACACCCGCGATGCAAAGCTTGATTGTCATAAACAGGAAAGCGAACTGACCAACGCTACTGAACCCCGATAACACCGATGAGGCATTAACATGGCTGAAATACGCGGCCGAACCTGGCACCTTGCATCCTGCAATAATCTTGTCGGGCACATGCCCACAGAAGCGGAGATTTCCCTTGCAGTGAGCCGTTTATCATAAGCAGAAAATAGTCCCTGAGTCTGGTAATCTACCAGGCTTGAGCTCTTGGGTTTTAAGCCTTCCGGCTAACTACCTATGGTACAGTAAGGCATCACGTCAGTGATTATGTGATTGATTATAGGGATATAAAAGTATGATTGCCGAACATACCGCGTTTTTCGCCAGCCCCTCCAAGCGATGTGATGATGTGTCTGCCATCGAGCGTAGAATAGCGACAAAGACGCTCTACTTATTGCTTTCTCCCGTTTTCACACTTGTTTTCATTGCATCTCTGGCTACGCCAACCCTATTTTTTATCGAGGGTGACACCTTTCTACTGGGTGTTTTATTTTTATTGTTCCTTCTCCCCCTGAATTATTTATTCTTTAAAAGAATTAGCGACAACTTAAAATTAAAGCATGGAGAGGTATACTTTAACGTCACCTCTGAAGGTGTTTTTTATACGCGATACAACGATCTTTCAGGCGGTGTAAGTCATTATCAGCTACTATGGCCAGAAGTCACTGGCTCGTTAGAGGACGGCACCAAGGCCACGATTGGCTTTCGTAATACGGGCTATAAAAACAACACTAAAAACCTGGTTATCTACACCGTAAACCAATCTGGTGAAACGAAAGAAAATTTAGTCCCGGTGCATGAAATAAAGAAATTCAAGCATTACTGGGATATTACACGTGCAATACTGATGCAGATTGCCTCGCTGCAACGGCCTGAGCTGGTGATTTCTGAGGAGGTTTTCTATGACTTCAATGTTAACCCCTCGACGTTTCAGTTTCAGAAGAAAAGCCTTCGAAGAAGGCTGGCAAACTTCGTTGGGATCACTACGTCACTTATCCTTATATGCGGGGCCTTGTATGGTGTATCTATAGGGCTTACAACGATTGAAATGAGTGGCTTCTGGTTTGCGATGTCTCTGGTGATTTTGTTTTTGGTTATGTTATTAATCATCGCGTTCACCGTGGTGATCTTTGGTCGCATCCCTTTCTTTAGGAATAGTTTTCCAACGTATACTTTGGTTGCGTACAGGGCTGAGTAAGAGGCATCAGGCGTTGCCATCAACGTGAGCGCTCCGTAGTATGGACCAGCTGATTTAAGGGATAGAGAACTTTTAAGGGGGTGGTAACCATGCGTTTTTTGGCTTTGCTTTGCTTTTCTCTCCTTTCGTTTGCTGCACTCCCACAGCCCGCATTGGCCATTGAAAATCCCAGTGCCTTTTTAGCACGGATTTATGCCACCTATAGCCATGATGATGTTTCAGTCGCATTCATTAGCCAAACGGGTCCGAAGCGCATTGCTTCAAAGAAATTCATCGCGGTGCTGGCAGAGGATCAGGCGCTAACCTTGCCGGGCGATATAGGCTATCTTGACGCTGACCCGATCTGCCAGTGTCAGGATTATCAGAACCTGGTGGTGAAGAATATCAATATTCTCTCTAACGATAATAAAAAATCGCATGCCACAGTCACCTTTCGCGCTTTTAGTGATAGCAACCTTACGACAACCACCGGGTTTGATTTAGTGGCTGAGAATGGGCAATGGTTTATTGACGATATTTTTGATACCAATCAGCAAAGTGTTCATCAT
Source organism: Serratia sp. Res13-Sevr-LER1-36-b (assembly GCF_015673035.1). Lineage (NCBI taxonomy): Bacteria > Pseudomonadati > Pseudomonadota > Gammaproteobacteria > Enterobacterales > Yersiniaceae > Serratia > Serratia sp. Res13-Sevr-LER1-36-b. Next base: position 164,706 of record NZ_JADACK010000044.1, read on the forward strand.
GCTATTGATGCAAATAATAAAGCCCTACGTATAAAGGGAGAAACATTGCCATAATCGCTAGTTGCCTTTGTCATTTGAGGGTTCATTGCGAACGCCTGGCGCTATCGTGCCTTGCGCTTTTTCATCGCGCCATTGCTTGCGCAAAGAAAACATTTTCTCCAGGGCACGTCGTATGGTAGTTATCCAACCGGCCGGCCGTGGATCCGCCAACATGCTTAATGCACGTGCATAGTCAAGCACCAGCCCTGGTGTCCAGGCCATCGTTTTTGCTCGTTTACGTATTTGTACCGCCACCCATAATTCCGGCGTCGTGAGAATTTTACTCAACACCCACCAGTGGCCACGTTGTCCCCATATTTTGCTCACTACACCTTCCAGCGCCGCTTCAAGACCCCGCGCCACACTGCTTGAGCAGTTACGATGCGTAAGATTATAAGTATTGTCTTCACGATAAACTTCCCAGAAACGTTTCAGACGTTCAGCATCGTAGTTTCTGATCCGCACGCGCTGGGTTGAAGGACACCATGCACCTGACTCAGTCACATAATCCGGTTGGAATCTCCCTTCAACATTATTGTCTGCGGTTGCCCGTAGCAAGCGGGTAAATTGATCTGGCGACCGGTCAATATCGACCGCCGGATACAAACTGATATAAATACCTTCCGGAGATTCAAGTGCAGCATGGCCAGTGGAAATCACTCCGTTTTTATCCACCGCAGCAATATAACGATCAATAACAGGATGAGGCACCGTTGCACTCTTCGAGGATCCCACTGGAGTCCAGACATGTATGGTCAGTGCAGGTTCATCATCAGCCGGAGGGCCTTCCCATTCAGTTACCAAAGGCGTGGTTATTGCGCTACTGGCTTCCTCTGCGGCCTTATTACCCAAAACTGCTGGGTTGACCTCCAGCTTTTTGACGCGCATCGCCAGCATAACCATATTCCACCCACCAAACATCAACCCCAGGCCTAAACAATAAGGCACGGTGCCGACATAATGGGTCGGATAGGGCTGAAAGAAGAAAATAGCTAACATGACTTCCAATACACCGCCAGCCACCACCAACTTCCAGTTTTTATAGCGCACGACCCCAGCAGAGACAATTTGCAGTAGCCCATCGGCCAAAAACAAAGTGCCAAAAATCATCGATAAAATAAAATGGCCATGGTGTTGTCCACTCAAGATCAATACCGCAGCCAGGGAAAATGCGCCCCCTTTTACGTAACGCAAGGTACGTTGCCCGCCGATGCCGGTATGCGCGACCATCAGCGTTGCCAGTCCCTCAACCAACAACAGGAAAGCGAAGGGATGCAAAGGGAAATAAATCGCGTTATCTAACGCATCGATGAAAACGATTAAGCCCGCTAACACACCTAACCAACCGGCAGTCATCAACCCTCGCCAGCGGTTACGCAAATAATCGACCCCCAATAAAATCATTACCAACCGAACCATGCCTTATTCCCCTCTAATTGTAAGGCGGCTTGTCAGATCTACGCAGAAGTGGTTTTCCAAGATGGCATGAGTATAGTTTCCACCTCTGAAATCACGCAATTTGTGTCGTTTCAAACTGCATAGGTGCAACTACACGCATTTCTGCACAAGATACTGGGTTGATTGGGGAAATGCGGGTTAAACCAAGTTGATATAGAAAATGATAAAAACGCTGTTAAATCAGAGAGTTGTTGATTTTGGTGGAGTTCGGGGAGACTTGAGATTGGAGCGGGTGAAGGGAATCGAACCCTCGTATGCAGCTTGGGAAGCTGCCGTTCTACCATTGAACTACACCCGCTTAGGTGTGCGACTGGCATTATAACCGGTTATGCGCGCCGGGCAAGAGAAGAAAGTGCATAACTGCCGATGTTTTAAGCGGTTAGCAACACCCCGCTCTCTTCAGGCGAAAAAAAACCGGCACAGTCGCCTGCACCGGTTTAATCACTTGGCGAAGATTACTTGCTCGGGCGCATGGCCGGGAACAGGATCACGTCGCGGATGGTGTGGCTGTTGGTCAACAGCATCACCATACGGTCGATACCGATGCCCAAGCCTGCAGTTGGCGGCAGGCCGTGTTCCAGCGCGGTGACGTAGTCTTCGTCGTAGAACATCGCTTCGTCGTCACCAGCATCCTTCGCGCTAACCTGATCGGCAAAACGCTGCGCCTGATCTTCTGCGTCGTTCAGTTCCGAGAAGCCGTTACCGATTTCACGCCCACCGATGAAGAATTCGAAACGGTCGGTGATTTCCGGGTTCTCGTCGTTACGGCGTGCCAGCGGAGAAACCTCTGCCGGATACTCGGTGATGAAGGTTGGCTGGATCAGATGGCTTTCCGCGGTCTCTTCGAAGATCTCGGTAACCACGCGGCCCAGGCCCCAGCTCTTCTCAACCTTGATGCCGATCGACTCGGCAATCGCTACGGATTTAGCCATATCGTTCAGATCGTCCAGATTGGTTTCCGGGCGATATTTCTTGATCGCTTCACGCATGGTCAGCTTGTCAAACGGCTTGCCGAAGTCGAACACCTCATCGCCATAAGGCACTTTGGTGTCACCCAGCACGTCCTGCGCCAGCGTACGGAACAGCGACTCAGTCAGTTCGATCAGGTCTTTGTAATCCGCATACGCCATATAGAGTTCCATCATGGTGAACTCTGGGTTATGACGCGGGGAAACGCCTTCGTTACGGAAGTTACGGTTGATCTCGAACACGCGCTCGAAGCCACCTACCACCAGGCGCTTCAGATACAGCTCTGGCGCGATACGCAGGTACATGTCGATGTCCAGCGCGTTGTGGTGAGTAACGAACGGACGAGCAGACGCGCCGCCAGGGATCACCTGCATCATCGGGGTTTCGACTTCCATAAAGCCTCGACCCACCATGAAGTTACGGATCGCCGCCATCACCTGAGAACGGATCTTGAAGGTGTTACGGGATTCTTCGTTGGCGATCAGATCCAGATAACGCTGGCGATAACGGGTTTCCTGATCGGCCAGGCCGTGGAACTTGTCTGGCAGTGGACGCAGTGCTTTGGTCAGCAGACGCAGCTCGGTACAGTGGATAGACAGTTCGCCAGTTTTGGTCTTGAACAGCTTACCGCGTGCGCCGAGGATATCGCCCAGGTCCCATTTCTTGAACTGCTCGTTGTAAACGCCTTCAGGCAGATCGTCACGTGCGACGTAGAGCTGAATGCGGCCACCCATGTCCTGCAGCGTCACGAAGGAGGCTTTACCCATGATACGGCGGGTCATCATACGGCCAGCCACGGTCACTTCGATACCCAGAGACTCCAGCTCTTCATTTTCTTTGCTGCCGTATTCGGCATGCAGCTTGTCGGAGGTGGTATCACGACGGAAGTCGTTCGGGAACGCAATGCCGTTCTCGCGCAGCGCGGCCAGTTTTTCACGGCGTGACTGCAGCTCGTTGTTGAGATCCAACGCCTGTTCGGCGCCTTGTGCTTGTTGCTCAGACATTTCTGTTCCTCATAACCCGGCTTTCAAACTTGCCTCAATGAATTTATCCAGGTCGCCATCCAGTACGGCCTGCGTATTACGTGTTTCGACGTTGGTGCGCAAATCCTTGATGCGGGAGTCATCCAGCACGTAAGAACGGATTTGGCTGCCCCAGCCGATATCAGACTTGTTGTCTTCCAGCATTTGCTTATCAGCATTTTTCTTTTGCATCTCGTATTCATACAGCTTGGCGCGTAGCTGTTTGAATGCCTGATCCTTGTTCTTATGCTGAGAGCGATCGTTCTGGCACTGCACCACAATGTTGGTTGGCAAGTGGGTAATACGCACCGCCGACTCGGTTTTGTTAACGTGCTGACCACCGGCACCGGAGGCGCGGTAAACGTCAATGCGCAGATCGGCCGGGTTGATTTCGATATCGATATCGTCATCCACTTCCGGATAGATAAATACGGAACTGAAGGAGGTATGGCGACGGCCACCGGAGTCGAATGGGCTCTTGCGTACCAGGCGATGCACGCCGGTTTCAGTACGTAACCAGCCAAACGCGTAGTCGCCGATAACCTTGATGGTTGCCGATTTCAGGCCCGCGACGTCGCCGTCGGACTCTTCAATCACTTCCGTTTTAAAGCCTTTGGATTCCGCCCAACGCAGGTACATGCGCAGCAACATGCTGGCCCAGTCCTGTGCTTCTGTGCCGCCGGAGCCTGCCTGGATATCCAGGTAGCAGTCCGCGCTATCATATTCACCAGAGAACATACGACGGAATTCTAGTTGTTCCAGCTTGGCGCTCAGTTGATCGAGCTCAACCACGGTCTCGTTAAAGGTGTCTTCGTCTTCCGCCTCGACCGCCAGTTCCAGCAGGCCCGTGACGTCTTCACAGCCTTGTTCCAGTTGATCGATGGTTTCAACAATGGCTTCCAGCGACGAGCGCTCTTTGCCTAATGCCTGTGCGCGTTCAGGTTCGTTCCAAACGTCCGGCTGTTCCAGCTCGGCGTTAACTTCTTCTAAGCGTTCTTTCTTGGCATCATAGTCAAAGATACCCCCTGAGAACGGCTGTCCGCTCGGACACATCCTGAATGCGGTTTTTTACCGGATTAATTTCAAACATGATTTTTTGCGTTCTTACGTTGATGTCGTCGATGGCGAAATGCCATTGGAACCGGTAATTCTAGCGGATCCAGCGGCCAGTTTATAGCGAGTTGGTCAGTTTTTGTGGGGGATTGAGATCAGGGCACCCGAAGGTGCCCTGATAAACCGGTTAACGCGGCCAGAGGTGTTGGATTAGCAACTGCACGTTACGGTTGCCACGGAACTCATTCACGTCCAGCTTATACGCCAGTTCCACTTCTTTGATGCTGCTGTCCGGCCACTGCGTGGTATCGATGTTGAAGGCGATGCCGTCCAGCAATGGGCCGCCACCGAGCGGTTCGATCATCAGCTTCAGGTGTTTTTCGCCCACCAGCCGCTGTTGCAGGATACGGAACTTGCCGTCAAAGGTTGGCTCAGGAAACGCCTGCCCCCACGGCCCGCCCTCACGTAGAAGTTCTGCGGTGGTCAGGGTCAGCTCTTGCATCATCAGTTCGCCGTCCGACCAGATCACGCCTTCCAGCATGGCGGGATCTAGCCATTCGCCGACCAGTTCGCCAAAACGCTGGCGAAACTCGTCAAACTTGGCCTCCTCCAACGACAAGCCCGCTGCCATCGCATGGCCGCCGAACTTCATCATCAGCCCAGGATTCAGGGTATCGAGCCGCTCCAACGCATCACGCATATGCAACCCGGCCACCGAGCGGCCAGAGCCTTTCAGAATGCCGTCGCCCGCAGGGGCAAAGGCGATCACCGGGCGATGGAAACGCTCTTTGATACGCGAAGCCAGAATGCCTACCACGCCCTGATGCCACTCCGGGTGATACATCGCCAACCCGTAAGGCAGCTCAGTGGTCGTGCGCTCCAGTTGATCGCAAAGCTCCAGCGCTTCCACCTGCATCCCCTGCTCAATCTCACGCCGGGTGTGGTTGAGCGCGTCGAGATCGTTGGCCAGCATACGCGCCTGGGCAATATCGTCGCTCAACAGCATGGCTACGCCGATCGACATATCGTCCAGCCGCCCTGCCGCGTTCAGCCGTGGCCCAAGGGCAAAACCGAGATCGCTAGCGGCCAATTGCCGCGCATCGCGGTTGGCCACCTCCAGCAAAGCGCGGATACCTGGCCGACACTTGCCAGCCCGGATGCGGTTCAGCCCCTGATACACCAGAATACGGTTGTTGGCATCCAACGGCACCACGTCTGCCACCGTGCCCAATGCCACCAGATCCAGTAATTCGGCCAAATTAGGCATAGCCAGCGCACGCTGTTCGAACCAGCCGCTGTCACGCAGCTTGGCCCGCAACGCCAACATCAGATAGAAGGCAACGCCAACACCAGCCAGGGATTTGGAGGGAAAATCACAGTCACGCAGGTTCGGGTTAACGATCGCCTCTGCCGCAGGCAAGGTATCCCCAGGCAGATGGTGATCGGTGACCAGCACCTGTATTCCCAAGCCGTGCGCAACGTCTACACCCGCATGAGAAGAGATGCCGTTATCGACCGTAACGATCAGCTCGGCACCCCGAGCCGCCGCCTGTTCCACCACTTCGGGGCTCAGGCCATAGCCATCTTCAAAACGGTTGGGCACCAGATATTCGATGGAGCTACAGCCCATGCTACGCAAGGCCAGCACCGTCAGTGCGGTACTGGTGGCACCATCTGCATCAAAGTCGCCCACCACCATGATGCGACGACCATCGGCCAGTGCCTGCTGCAATATCGCTACCGCAGCATCGATACCGCTTAACTGTTGCCAAGGCAACATGCCCTTGACGCTACGCTCCAGTTCCTGCTCGCCCTTAACTCCACGCAACGCGTATAAACGACGCAACAGGGGGGGCAGGCTGGCGGGTAAATGGCTGGCATCTGCCGCCTCGCGGCGGCGTAATTGGGTTTTAATACTCACCGTGACTTATTTCGTGGCTGCGGAGGCTGCATGCGCATCCAACATCGCGGCCATCTCTTTCGGCCCTTGGTAGCCAGGGACAACCATGCCGTTTTTCAGCACGATAGCCGGAGTACCGTTGATACCAAACTGTACGCCCAGTGCATAATGCTGGCTGATATCGGTTTTGCAGGTTGCCGGAGACACTGCGTCGCCCTTCATGGCGGCATCGAAGGCTTTAGCCCGGTCTGCGGTACACCAGATGGAACGCATATCTTTCTCTGCCTGAGATTCCAGGCCCTGACGCGGGAACGCCAGATAGCGTACGGTGATCCCCAGATCGTTGTACTCTTTCATCTGCTCGTGCAGCTTGTGGCAATAGCCACAGGTGATATCGGTAAACACGGTGATCACGTGTTTCTCTTTCGCCGCTTTGTAGACGATCATCTGATCTTTCAGCGCTTCCAGACGGGTCATCAACAGTTGATTAGTCACGTTGACCGGCTCACCGCCGCTGACGTCAAACAGCGGCCCTTGCAGCACGTGTTTGCCATCTTCCGTCACATACAGCGTGCCGCCTTCGGTCAATACGGTTTTCAAACCGGCGACCGGCGAGGGTTGCACGTCTGCCTGCTTAATGCCCAGGCTACCTAGTGCTTTCTGAATGGCTGCATCGTCAGCATGGGCCGCGCCGGTAACCGAGGCCACCAGCAGGGAGAGCAGCATTAAACCTTTTTTCATTCTTCCAATCCTTTCGATCCCTGCGCGTCAGGCGCGCGGGTGATGCTGTTGATGTAGCTGTTTCAATCTTTCAGTGGCTACATGAGTATAAATTTGTGTGGTTGAGAGGTCGCTATGCCCCAATAACATCTGTACGACACGAAGATCGGCCCCATGGTTCAGTAAATGGGTGGCGAAAGCATGGCGCAGCACATGCGGAGACAGCCGTTCGCTGTCGATACCCGCTAGGATCGCATAGTGTTTAATCCGATGCCAGAACGTCTGGCGGGTCATTTGCTGGCTGCGGTTGCTGGGAAACAGCACATCCAGCGTCTGGCCGTTCAGCATCCAGGGCCTGCCGTGTTCCAGATAATTTTCGATCCAGTACACCGCTTCTTCGCCCAACGGCACCAGGCGCTCTTTGTTGCCTTTACCGATCACCCGCACCACGCCCTGGCGCAGGCTGACATCGCTGATGGTCAACCCCACCAGCTCCGACACGCGCAAGCCGGTGGCATACAACACCTCGAGCATAGCCTTGTCACGCAGCTCCAACGGTTGATCGACGCAAGGCGCCTGTAGCAAGGCCTCAACCTGCGCTTCGCTCAGATCCTTGGGTAACCGCTGCGGTAATTTGGGCGAGGCCAGCAACGCGGTGGGGTCATCCGCCCGCATTTTTTCACGGTTGAGATATTGGAACAGGCGTCGCATCGCGCTTAACAACCTGGCTGAGCTGGTCGCTTTGTATCCTCCCTCTACCCGTTCGGCGAGAAAGGCCTGTAAGTCCAGAGCTTCGGCCTGTAAAAGGCTGCGGTTGTTGAGAGCCAGCCAACCGGCCAGCGCCTGTAAATCGAGCCGATAAGAGGCCAGCGTATTCTCTGCCAGATTGCGTTCGATCCACAACGCATCCAGGAATTGCTCAATCAGCGCACTGTCTTGCTGTTGCACGCGGTCCCCTCTTCATTATCTTCATACCCTATGGATTTCAAGCTGCAGCTTGAAAGACGACGGGTATATGCCACAGGCATTATGCCTTAAGGTATACTCGTTGCAATTCTACACACGGCATTATAAACGGTTTAAATATGAAGATTGGTCTGTTTTACGGCTCCAGCACCTGCTACACCGAGATGGCGGCAGAAAAAATCCGTGAGATTCTGGGTGAAGACCTGGTCGACCTGCACAACCTGAAAGACGTTTCTCCCAAGCTGATGGAAGACTATTCCATCCTGATCCTGGGTATTCCAACCTGGGATTTTGGTGAGCTGCAAGAGGATTGGGAAGCGATCTGGCCGCAACTGACTGAACTAGACCTGAAAGGCAAGATCGTCGCCATGTACGGGATGGGCGATCAGTTAGGTTATGGCGAATGGTTCCTGGATGCGCTGGGGATGTTGCACGACCAGCTTGCCCCGCAGGGCGTACAGTTTATCGGTTTCTGGCCGATTGACGGGTTTGAATTCACCAGCCCCAAACCGCTCAGCGCCGACGGCAAACACTTTGTTGGCCTGGCGCTGGATGAGGTGAACCAGTACGATCTGAGCGAAGAACGCCTGCAACAGTGGTGTGAACAGATCCTGCTGGAAATGGAACCGCTGCTGTAACGAAATTGGGCGCGATATCGCGCCCAACAAAGTCCTTATTTCCACAACCTGAAACGGCTCTCGCCATTACTGGCTGGCGTCTCAGCGGTTTCTGGCTCAGCAGCGTTGCCCTTCAAGCGAGCCGGGTCGGCCACCTGATACCAGTCCAGTTTACGCGTCAGCAGCATAATGCCTGCCAGCACCCCGAACAGCAGCACCGAACCTAAAACCAGCGCGTTATCTTCCGACTGCAACAGCATATACAGAATGCCATACAGCAGGAGCAGACTGGCGGCGAACAGCATGCCACGGCGCATCCCGCGCAGCACGGCGCTGAGGTAGAAGGCAATCAGTCCACTACAGGCCACGCTTGCCAGCAGGTAGGCCACGTCGAATCCCAGATGTTCCGAGAAAGCCAGCAGGATCAGGTAGAACAGCACCAGCGCCGCCCCCACCAGCAGATACTGGATCGGGTGTACCCGCAGCCCGGTCAGGGTTTCGAACAGGAAGAACGCCATAAACGTCAACCCCAGGAACAGCACCGCATACTTCACCGCTCGCTCGGTCAATTGATAGTGATCGACCGGTTCGATCAGGCTAGTCGTGAAGGTCGGCAGCTTTTCCTCTTCCATAATGCCGTTGTCATACATGAAGGCGCTATTAATGTTGTTGGCAAACCAGGTGCTGCGCCAGCGGGCAGAGAAGCCTTTATCGGTCACCTTGCGCTCATCCGGCAGGAAGTTGCCGAGGAAGTTCGGGTGCGGCCAGTTGCTTTGTAATAGCAACTCGGAACTGCGCCCTACCGGCACCAGGGACAAGCTGCTGGTCCCTGCCAGGTTCAGTGTGAAATCCGCCGTCAGCCCTTCTTTCTGCAACGAGGCCAGGGCCAGCGGTGCATGGATCCCCTGAGAAAGCCCGCTGACCAAAGTACCCGGTTCAAACTTGGCCTGCTGTTGAATGCCGTTGAGGGCAGAGATGCTTTTGATACCACGAGAATCGCTTAATGACAGCATCAGGAAGGGTTGGCCGACCGTAATGTTGCTATGCTGCAAATCCTCCAGATCGGGTTGGCCGAATTTCACCTGGAAATCCAGTGGCCCCTGATACACCTGAGTCTGGTAGATACCCAGCTTGCGGATCTCAACGTTGGGCCTGCCATTCACCACCAAGGATTCGGGCAAGACAAAGCGTTGATAGCGGCTGGTCTCTATCTTGATTTCACCTTTTTCGTTTTTCTTCTCTTCGCGCAAGGTGTACGGGATCACGATCACTGGCCCAAGAATACGCTGCGCCCGGCTGGTGCTTTCACTCACTTGCCCCACCACGCTCTGGCGATAGCCGCTGCGCTCCTGTACCACATCCATGAGCATGCCCACCGGGATCATCATTAGGATCATCAATCCCAGCAGGGTGGTTATTTTCCAAAACAGTACCGATTTAAACATCGTGGCAGACTCCTTGTAGGTAATGTCGCTACGATAAAGTCGGCAAGTGAAATCAGAATGTGGTTATGTGAAGAGAAGGTGAAGTGCGGAAAATAAGTTGTAATCAGAGAGGTAAAGTGAGAACGGCCTTCGCGCCGGTGGGTTGCAGGTTTTGCAAACGGATGGTGCCACGATGCAGGCGCGCCACTTCCTGCACGAAGTTCAGGCCCAGACCGCTGCTCTTGGGTTTATCTTCCCGCGCCAGGGAATAGAAGCGTTCAAACACTTTATCCAGCGCATAGTCGGGTATGCCGCTGCCAGTATCGCAAAGGGTGATTTGGTAATGATGCTCTAACCGCTCGCCATCAATGCTAACCGAGCCACCCACCGGGGTGAAATCCAGGGCATTATCCAGTAGGTTGCTCAGCGCCTGCCCAAGTAAAAACGCATCTCCAGTCAGCGATGCTTCCGCCAACGCCCCCAACTCAATCGTGACACCACGCTGCGCCGCCTGTGCTTCTTTACCCGCGACAATCTGCCGGATTAACGGCACCATCGCTACCGCAGCCAGTTCCAAACCGGGCCGGCTTTCTAACTGCGCCTGCACCAACAGCTTATCGACCAATTGCTGAATGCGGGCGCTCTGCTGTTCGATGTTGGTCAAAAAGCGTTTTGCCGTCGCCGGAGGCGGTGACTCCTGCAATAGTTCCGCCGCGCCACGGATCGCCGCCAGCGGGCTTTTCAGTTCATGAGTCAGGGTATGCACATACTGTTCAATGTAAGCCTTGCCTTCCAGCTTCATACGCATGCTTTCCAGCGCTTGCGCCAGTTGGGTAAGTTCAACGCTGCCCATGCGTGGTAACGGCACCGCCTCGCCGTGCGCCACTCCGTCGGCATAACTCACCAGGCGGTTGATCGAGCGATTAATCCACCAGACGAAGCCCAGCCCGATCGCCAGCGCAATCCCCAGCAACACAGCACCCGCCAGCAAAATACGCCGCTCACTGCGGCGGATCACCGGTGCCATGGTGCTGTTAGGCTTGCCGACGCTCAACACGCCGATAATCTGCCCTTGCTCCACTACCGGTGCGGCCACGTACATCACCGAACTGCTCTCATCATCGGCAATCGTCCGGGTACTACGCGCACCGTATTGGCCACGTAATGTCAGATAAACATCGTTCCAGCGGGAGTAATCCTGCCCCAGCGCCTGGCCTGATGAATCGAAAATCACCTTGCCGCGCCCATCGGTAAGATAGACGCGATATTCGTTACGATCTTTACGGATCCCGGCAATATTGGCCCCGATCGGCCGCTGATTTAGTTGGGCGATAGCCTGTGCCAACTGACCTTTTGCCGCATCCCCATGTCTCATATCCAGCCGCGCCACCTGTGCCAGCAAGTTGGCGGTATCCACCAGCGTGCCTTCAGTGGCACGCCGTACGCCAGGTTTGACCTCCTGCACGAAAATGCTCAGTACGAAATAGCCCGCCACCGCCACAATCAGGAAATAGCCCAACAGCAGGCGCAGGCCAATCCTCATGGCTGGCGGCTCACGCTATAGCCTAAGCCGCGATGGGTATGGATCGGGGGTTCTGCGGCGTCGATTGCCCGCAGTTTGGCCCGCAGCGTTTTGATATGGGTATCAACGGTACGATCCAGGCTCTCTTCCGCCTGTGCCCAAACGATGTCCATCAACTGCTGGCGGGAGAACACCCGGCCAGGCGCTTGCAACAGGGTTTTCAGCAACAAGAATTCATAGCGGGTCAGCGGCAACGGCTGTTGGTGGTAGCAGATCGTGGCCCCCTCTTCATCCAGGCTGAAGGCACCAAAATGATAAAGGGCAGGCTGTTGCAAGCGCTGCTGCTTGTGTAAACGCCGTAGGATCGTGCGCACGCGGGCGCTGACCTCACGCGGGGAAAAGGGCTTGGCGACATAGTCATCGGCACCGATTTCCAGCCCGATCAGGCGATCGAGCTCGCCGCTACGGGCAGTAAGAAACAGGATCGGTAAATCCGCCGCCTGCGCCAGCAGCCGACGGCAAAGCTCAAAACCGTTGATATCGGGCAGGCCGACGTCGAGGATCACCAACGCCGGTAAGCCCTGTTGCAAAGCCTGCAAAGCAGGCTCGCCACGTTCAAACCAACGCACCTGAAAGCCTTCGCTCTCCAGGGTATAAATCAGCGTATCCGCAATGCTGGGCTCGTCTTCTACCAGCCAAAGCAGCGGTTTCATTATACGTCCTCGTCGGTAGCGGATTGTTCAAACAACAACCGTTGACGCAGTTGGCGCCAATCCGCTTTGCTCATGGAATCCGAAGCCAACCACAGCCGATGGCGTTTCTTGCCATCGATCTGTTGAAGCGACAGCAAAATACCGAACCCAGGCATCCAGGGCTTGTTCACCATCAGCCATTCCTGGCCATGCCACTCAATCCGGCGTTCAGCCAGCAACCGCAGTTCTCCCTGCCTGGATGCAATGCGCTTTTGGCTGCGAATGCACTCAAACACCACCAACGTCAACAGCACTAACCAGATCGGGCCATAGCCTTCCGGCCACGGGGCGATCAGGATCAGCAAAATGAGCAGGCCGTGAGTCAGCAATGAGACTAACTGGGTACGCCAGGAAACGCGGACATCACATCGCCACTGGGCCACGGGCTTTATTTCGCATTTGGATCAGGGACACCATTCTCTGCAGATCTTGATCCTGCGGAGCGCCATGATTCATCAGCCAGTTGAACAAATCGGGGTCGTCACATTCGAGCAAGCGGATGAATACGGCCTTGTCTGCATCACTCAGCGTATCGTATTCATGTTCGAAAAACGGCATGATCGAGATATCCAACTCGCGCATGCCGCGGCGGCAGGCCCAGTGAATACGTGCTTTATTATTAATATCCATGTTGTTATGACTAACCTCTTTTCGGCATGGCTTGCCATGCTCTTGGGCAACCGACACTTGGTATGGCAACGCGCGCGCAATTTAATTCCGTCAGCCAACGATTTGGGTGCAATTGGGTCTCGTTGGCCGTAAGCGCCTAGAGTAACAATTTGACATACTCGCCGGGAAGGGCGTTCACCCAACAAAACGTAAAATGTCAAAAAAAGCGCTGCCTGGTAATAACTGTTTGCAAAGCCAGCCACCTCTTTTACCATGGTAGCAACCCCAACAGGTATGCTAAACATGCAGCAGGAACCGATTATGGCGTTCAATATTCCTTTTCCACCCCGTCAACCTTCCGCCTCTTCCTATTTGCCACTGACGCTGATCTCACTGGAAGATTGGGCCATGGTGCAGTTGAGCGGGCCAGACACGGTAAAATATCTTCAGGGCCAGGTAACGGCTGATATCGACAAACTGGCGGCCGATCAACACGTGCTGTGCGGCCATTGCGATGCCAAAGGCAAAATGTGGAGCAACCTGCGTTTATTCCACCGAGGTGAAGGCTTTGCCTATCTTGAGCGCCGCAGCGTGCTGGAAAGCCAACTGGCGGAAATAAAGAAATACGCGGTGTTCTCCAAAATCACCATCGCGGCAGACAGCAATGCGGTGCTGCTGGGCCTCGCTGGCCTTGAGGCGCGGGCCGCATTGGCGAAGGTGTTTAGCACCCTGCCGGATGCAGAACATCAAGTGGTGCAAGATGGCGATACCACCTTGCTGCACTTTGCGCTGCCAGCAGAACGTTTTGTGCTGATTACCACGGCAGAAACCGCCGCTCTGCTAGCTTCCAAGCTGGAAGGACAGGCTGAGCTGAACGACAGCCGCCAATGGCTGGCACTGGATATCGAGGCCGGTTATCCGGTGATTGATGCAGCAAACAGTGCGCAGTTGATCCCTCAGGCGACCAATCTTCAGGCGCTGGACGGGATCAGCTTCAGCAAAGGCTGCTACACCGGGCAGGAAATGGTGGCTCGCGCCAAGTTCCGAGGGGCCAACAAACGTGCCCTGTACTGGCTGGAAGGTAAAGGCAGCCAGGTTCCACAGGCGGGTGACGATCTGGAGTTGAAGCTGGGTGACAACTGGCGCCGCACCGGCAGCGTGCTGGCGGCAATCTCGCTGGCTGACGGAACGCTGTGGGTACAGGTGGTGATGAATAACGATCTGGAAGCGGACAGCGTGCTGCGCGTACGCGATGATGCCAGCAGTCAGCTCGCCATCAAGCCTCTGCCTTACTCACTGGCGGAAGAAAAGTAAGTGGTTTGGCCGCAGGCATCGCGCCTGCGGCCAGACGAGCTATTCGTCCAATTCCCCATCACGCGGCACCAGATAAATCAGCACCAGCAAAATAGTGACAAAGAAGCGGAAGGCATCGGGCACCCCGTTCCACTGTTTTGACATCCACATGCCAAACCACTCGCCCCCAACCGACATAAAGGCCACCTGCCAGGTGAGGAAGCCTAACGTCAACCCTGCGATGGCAAAAGTCTTGGCCCGGTTAAAGCTGGCCGCAGGCAATTTCAGGCCGCACAGCAGGCGGATCCCCCCAATCCAACACAAAATAGCGGTAAGGGTTTCCAACGCAATAATGCCGATATATCCCACCTGATGCAGCCATGGCGACTGAATGGAACGATAGGTGATAGTGGCATCAGGGAAGATCGTATCCATCATAAAAACATGGCGTACGAAAGCGAAGTTGGTGTCGTAATCGGTGATATTGCCAAAGGCCACCAGTGAGGCAAATAGCGCGATAGCGCAAACCAGCAGGGCTTTGGATAAACGAACGATCATAGTGAAGAGTCCTGGGTAATGATTAAAGGCACCGGAAGGTGCAAATACCCCATAGATCTCAAGATGCAGGTCAGCCAGCAGCAAGCGCAGCCAACCCCCTGCGACTTGAAAGCAAGAGGTTTGGCGGGCTCAGAAATAAAGCTAAGGCTTGCTGGATACCCGAAAGAAACAAGCGTCTCTTTTTAACCCAAAAGAAACGCTTTGGCAATATATCGACAACAGATGGGGGGTTATACGTAAAGGTAGATCGCCATGAAGTGGCACACACTGCCGCCGAGCACAAAACCGTGCCAGATCGCATGGCCAAAACGGAAGCGTTTCGAGGCGTAGAAAATCACCCCTAGCGTATACACCACGCCGCCCACCGCCAGTAAAGTGACTCCACCGACGTCCAGGCGCATTGCCAACTGGTAGATCACGATCAGCGACAACCAGCCCATGGTTAGATAGGTCACCAGCGACAGCACCTCGAAACGGTGTGCAAATGCCAGTTTGAAAATCACGCCGAACAGCGCCAGCCCCCAGATCACCACCATCAGCCCTCGTGCCAACGGTGAGTCCAGACCCACCAGCAGGAACGGCGTATAGGTTCCGGCGATCAGCAGGTAGATGGCGCAGTGGTCAAATTTTTTCAGCCAGTGCTTGGCTCCCTGATGTGGAATAGCATGATACAGCGTAGAAGCCAGGTACAGCAGGATCATACTGCCACCATACAGGCTATAACTGGTGATGGCCGTTACCCCAGCGCCGTCGTTTACCGCCTGAACCAACAGCAGCACCAGGCCGACAACCCCAAACACCAAACCGATACCGTGGCTGATGCTGTTGGCAATTTCCTCTGCCCATGGATAAGCCGTGGCGGGCAACTGGTCTGCCCCGACTTTCACTTCGTCCTTTTTCCCCATAACGCGCAACCCCTCAAAACAACGCATATTGTGCGAATTAACTGCAAATGAGATTAACTGAGAACGATTCCAGTGTACACGTGTACGCTAAAATAAAACTGTGTACGCTTGTAACACCACGCTAACATCGAAATCCTCAGCCCGCTGGGCTACAATCGATATGCTTTGCACCCTATGGATTTCAGTTACGGCTGGAAGACGGCGGGTACCCCATCATTCACCTCGAGGTTCGTACCATGTCATCCGCTGTACCCGCGTTAGACTTTGGCTCCATGACTCAAACCATCCAGTTTCTGATGGAAATCGACAAACTTAAAAGCGTGCAACGCCGTACCAAGGTGATGGGCACCCAACGTCAGGAAAATTCGGCCGAGCACAGTTGGCACTTTGCCATTGCGGCCTTGAGTCTGGCTCCTTATGCCAGCGATGAAGTGAATATTCAGCGCGTGATCCAGATGGCTCTGCTGCACGATATCGTCGAGATCGATGCCGGTGACGTCATGGTTTACGATCTGGCGGCACGGGCGGCGATCCACGATCAGGAAGTGGCGGCGGCAAAACGGCTGTTTGGGATATTGCCGGAACCTCAACGTGGCGTTTTCACCGCGCTGTGGCAGGAGTATGAAGCAGGCGAAAGCGCCGATGCCCGCTTTGCACTGGTGCTGGATCGCTGCATGCCAATGCTGATGAACCTGCACAACGGCGGTCAGAGCTGGGTAGAGAATGATATCAGCCTGCAACAGGTATTGGACCGAAATACGATGATTGCCGATATCCATCCCGAGCTGTGGCAATATTTGGAGCAGCATTTGCAGGATGCACAGCGTAAAGGCTGGCTGAAGTAATGCCCCTCACCCTAACCCTCTCCCACAGGGAGAGGGGACCGATCGAGTTGCTATCAGTTACAGAAACCTGCCCAACCAACCTCCTGAATCAGTTTCCTTTTGCACCGGGAAGCAGAGTGATCACGGCACCTGACCACCACACTTAACTGGCTCCCTCTCCCTGTGGGAGAGGGACCGATCGAGTTGCTATCAGTTACAGAAACCTGCCCAACCAACCTCCTGAATCAGTTTCCTTTGCACCGGGAAGCAGAGTGATCACGGCACCTGACTACCACACTGAACTGGCTCCCTCTCCCTGTGGGAGAGGGTCGGGGTGAGGGGACTCCGCGATTGCCGTACTTAACGTCCGCCAGCGGCTTCGATAAAACTGCCAGTGACATAGGACGCCGCATCGGAAAGCAGCCAGGCAACAGCTTGCGCCACTTCCTCTGGCTGACCACCTCGCTGCATTGGCAACGCAGACTTCACACGATCTACCCGCCCCGGCTCTCCTCCGCTGGCATGCATCTCGGTGTAAATACAACCTGGCCTAACACAGTTGACGCGTATCCCCTGTGCCGCCACTTCCAACGCCAGACCGGTAGTCAACGTATCCACCGCCCCTTTTGAGGCCGCATAGTCGATATATTCCCACGGAGCCCCAAGTCGCGACGCTGCGGAAGACACGTTGACGATCGATCCGCCCTGCCCACCATGCCGTAGCGCCATACGTTTTACCGCTTCGCGGCAGCAGAGAAAATACCCGGTGACGTTAGTCGTCAGCACCTTATTGATCCGCTCGGCGGTGAGTTGCTCAATGCTCGCCTGTTGGAACAAAATGCCTGCGTTATTGACCAGAGCACTGATTGGCCCCAACGTGGCTTCCAGTTCGGCAAACATCGCCACCACCTCTGCTTCCTCGGCGATATCTGCCTGCAGAGCCAGTGCCTTGCCACCCTGTTGGTGGATCTTCGCCACCACTAACTCAGCAGCAGCACTATCACGCAGATAATTGACACCCACCGCATAGCCCTGCTGAGCTAGCAATAACGCCGTCGCACGGCCTATGCCCCGGCTGGCACCGGTCACTAACACTACTTTTGTCATTACGGTTCCTTGCTGTTGAGATCAGAAATAATAGCGGGTACTCACGAGGGCAAGCCAGACAACTGCTGCTCAAAGATAGGTTAATCAGTGAACAGCAATCGCTGCGGTGCTGCAATAAAAAAGGGACACGGCATCATGCAGTGTCCCTCGATCATCGTTTTGGCAGATGGTGTTATTCGTAGTCGCTCATCGGTACGCAAGAGCAGAACAGGTTACGATCGCCGTAGACATCATCCAGGCGCTTCACGCTCGGCCAGTATTTGTTCTCACGCACACCCGCTATCGGGAACACTGCCAGCTCGCGGCTGTAAGCATGCTGCCAGTCGTTAACCAGTTCCGCCTGCACGTGCGGTGCGTTGACCAATGGGTTGTCTTCCAGTGGCCATTCGCCTTGCTGCACGCGGTCAATCTCGCTGCGGATTGCCAGCATCGCATCAATAAAGCGATCCAGCTCCACCTTGTTTTCCGACTCGGTTGGTTCAACCATCAGCGTGCCTGCCACCGGGAACGACATGGTCGGCGCATGGAAACCGTAGTCGATCAGGCGCTTGGCGATATCCATCTCGCTAATGCCAGTCTCTTCTTTCAGCGGGCGGATATCCAGAATACATTCGTGCGCCACGCGGTGATCGCGGCCGGTATACAGCACCGGATAAGCGTCTTTCAGGCGGGTTGCGATGTAGTTGGCATTAAGGATCGCCACCTGGCTGGCCTGCTTCAGCCCTTCCGCGCCCATCATGCGGATATACATCCAGCTGATCGGCAAGATAGAGGCGCTGCCAAACGGTGCGGCAGAAACCGCGCCCTGCTGGGTGGTGACGCCATCAATCTGTACTACGCTGTGGCCTGGAACGAACGGTGCCAGGTGAGACTTCACGCCGATAGGTCCCATGCCTGGGCCGCCACCGCCGTGAGGAATACAGAAGGTTTTATGCAGGTTGAGGTGCGATACGTCCGCGCCGATATAGCCCGGTGTGGTGATCCCCACCTGCGCATTCATGTTGGCGCCGTCAAGGTAAACCTGGCCGCCAAACTGATGCACGATCTGGCACACTTCGCGGATGGTTTCTTCATACACGCCATGGGTTGACGGGTAGGTCACCATGATGCAGGACAGGGCTTCCCCGGCCTGCTCGGCTTTCACCCGCAGATCGTGCAGATCGATGTTGCCGTTCTTGTCACAGGCCACGACCACCACGCCCATGCCCGCCATCTGGGCAGAAGCCGGGTTGGTACCGTGCGCCGAGCTTGGGATCAGGCAGATATTACGCCCTGCCTCATTGCGGCTTTCATGATAGCGGCGGATCGCCAGCAGACCGGCATATTCACCTTGAGCGCCCGAGTTAGGCTGCATGCACACCGCATCGTAACCGGTCAGTTGCACCAACCATTGAGAAAATTGCCCAATCATCACTTGATAACCTGCGGCCTGCTCTGGTGGGCAGAACGGGTGCAGTTCAGAGAATTCAGGCCAGGTGATCGGGATCATTTCCGCAGCGGCGTTCAGCTTCATGGTGCAGGAACCCAGCGGGATCATCGCCTGATTCAGCGCCAGATCTTTACGCTCCAAACGATGCATATAGCGCATCATCTCGGTTTCGCTGTGATAGCGGTTAAACACCGGATGCGTGAGGATCGGATCTTTACGCAGCATGGCCGCCGGGATCGACTGGCTGTGTTTGCTCACGGCTGCATCCAGCGCATCAATATCCAAACCGTGGTTATCGCCTGCCAACAGGGCAAACAGCGTCTGCACATCTTCACGGGAAGTGGCTTCATCCAGCGTGATGCCAACTGCCCCGTGGATATCGGTACGCAGGTTGATGCCAAAGCCCAGCGCGCGTTCCAGCACCGCCGCCTTGTCTTTCACTTCCACGGTCAGCGTGTCGAACCAGGTTTGATGGCGCAGTGTCAGACCCGCTTGTTGCAGGCCCGCGGCCAGAATATCGGTCAGGCGATGGATACGCCCGGCGATACGTTGCAGGCCTTGTGGACCATGGTACACCGCATACAGACTGGCGATATTGGCCAGCAGCACCTGCGAGGTACAGATATTCGAGTTGGCCTTTTCACGGCGGATATGTTGCTCACGGGTTTGCATCGCCATACGCAGCGCAGTATTGCCGGCAGCATCGCGGGACACCCCGATAATACGGCCAGGCATCGAGCGTTTGAATTCGTCACGGCAGGCGAAGAACGCCGCGTGTGGGCCACCGTAGCCCATTGGTACGCCAAAGCGTTGTGCAGAACCGAATACCACGTCGGCCCCTTGCTTGCCCGGTGCCGTCAGCAGCACCAGCGCCATAATATCGGCTGCCATGCTGGTGATGATTTTGCGCGTTTTCAGTTCTGCCAACAGGGCGCTGTAATCGTGCAGCTCACCGGTGGTGCCAACCTGTTGCAGCAGTACGCCAAACACGCCTTGCAGCTCCAACACCTTTGCCGGTTTGTCGACGATCACGTCAAAGCCAAAGGTTTCGGCACGGGTACGCACAACGTCCAGCGTTTGTGGGTGCACATCATCAGCCACAAAGAAGCGGTTGGCGTCTTTCAGTTTGCTGGCACGTTTGGCCAACGCCATCGCTTCTGCGGCAGCGGTAGCTTCATCCAGTAAGGAGGCAGAGGCCAGATCCAGCCCGGTCAGATCGAGAGTCAGCGTCTGGAAGTTGAGCAGCGCCTCAAGGCGGCCTTGCGACACTTCCGGCTGATAAGGGGTATAAGCGGTATACCAGCCTGGGTTTTCCAGCATGTTGCGCAGGATCACCGGCGGCGTCAGCACCGCGCTGTAACCCATACCGATATAGGATTTGTAGCGCTGATTCTGTGAGGCAATCGCCTTCAGTTCGGCCAGCGCCTGATGTTCCGTGGCCGCATCGCCTACCGGCGGAGGCCCTGGCAATTGGATATCGGCTGGCACAATCTGCTGGATCAGCGCGCTGAGCGAGCGAGCGCCCACGGCTTCCAGCATCTGCTGCTGTTGCTCTGCGGAAGAGCCGATGTGGCGCTCGATGAACGCTTCGCTGTGTTCAAGTTGGCTGAGTGTCTGAGTCATTGCTACAAATTCCTGAATGCTTGCGGGGTACGGGATATAGCCTGAACTGCAAAACGCCCCACAGGGTAGTGGGGCGTGATAGTAATTATTCGTCGATGGAGGCCTGGTAAGCACCCGCATCTAGCAGCTTGTCTAGCTCTGACGCATCGGATGCCTTGATGCGGAACAGCCAACCTTCACCGTATGGCTCGCTGTTGACCAGCTCCGGGGAGCTTTCCAGTTCGCCGTTAACCGCGATGATCTCACCGCTGATTGGCGCATAAATATCGGAAGCGGCCTTGACCGACTCTGCGACGGCACAGTCATCACCCGCGGAAACCGTGGTGCCGACTTCCGGCAGATCGACAAAGACCATATCGCCCAGCAGTTCCTGCGCGTGTTCGGTGATACCGACAACGTATTCGCCGTTGCCTGCATCACGCACCCACTCATGGGAGGTGGCGTATTTCAATTCTGTTGGCACATTGCTCATTGGCCTGCTACTCCTTCGAAGAATAAAAACTAATTGATCAGTGACTTACCGGCACGAACAAAACCTGGCTTACAGACTTTCACCGGCATTTCACGGTTACGGATCTGTACGATGGCCTGCTCACCGATACCGGCCGGAACCCTCGCCAGCGCAATGCTGAAGCCCAAGGTCGGTGAGAAAGAACCGCTGGTGATCACCCCAATCTGAGGTTGACCGTTAGCATCGGTGAAATGTACCGGCAGCTCATTACGTAATACGCCTTTTTCCGTCATGATCAAGCCGACCAGTTGTTCGGTGCCATTTTCGCGCTGCTGTTCCAACGCGTCACGGCCGATAAACTGACGATCCTGCGGTTCCCAGGCAACGGTCCAGCCCATATTGGCAGCCAGTGGTGAAACGCCTTCGTCCATTTCCTGGCCGTAGAGGTTCATACCGGCTTCCAGGCGCAGGGTGTCGCGAGCGCCCAGCCCGGCAGGTTTTACCCCAGCGGCCAGCAGTTTCTGCCAGAAATCCACCACCTGCTCTTTCGGCAGGGCAATTTCATAGCCCGCTTCTCCGGTATAGCCGGTGGTAGCAATAAACAGATCCCCCGCCTGCACGCCGAAGAAAGGCTTCATGCCTTCTACAGCCTGCTTCTGTTCTGGGGTAAATAAGGTGGCGACGCGCTCTTTGGCCTGTGGGCCTTGCACCGCAACCAGCGCCAGATCGTCACGCACCGTCAGCTCAACGTTGAACGGAGCCGCATGCTGTTCGATCCAGGCCAGATCCTTTTCACGGGTGGCGGAGTTCACCACCAGGCGGAAATAGTCTTCGGTAAAGAAATAGACGATCAGATCGTCGATCACGCCGCCGGACGCATTCAGCATGCCGGTATACAGCGCTTTACCCGATTGAGTGAGTTTGGCGACATCGTTCGCCAGCAGGTAACGCAGGAATTCACGGGTACGAGCACCGCGCAGATCCACGATGGTCATATGGGAGACATCGAACATGCCGGCATCCTGACGCACGGCGTGGTGTTCATCAATCTGGGAGCCATAGTGCAGCGGCATCATCCAGCCATGAAAATCAACCATGCGCGCACCGCACGCCACGTGCTGGTCGTACAGTGGGGTTTGCTTTGCCATCTTTTCCCTCTTTCCACTCAAGTAGCCGAAGACAGGGTGTTATTACGCAATAAGGCGGGTGTAGCTCGCGGGCCTGATTGCGCGAAACACGCTGGCTGCTCAACACAATTGCCTCGCCAATGGTTAACGACGCAAACGATACCTTTGCCCTGACGTTAACACCGAACGCCCCTATTAACCATAAGTTAAAATAGGTTCGACCGAGTTCAGGGTCAGTAAAATGCCGCGTTAGTTTGCAGAGTTTTTCACTGGAAAAATGCGCTTTGAGGCACAAAATTAACAATTAAAGCGGCAAAAATCCGAAGTTATATAACAAACAGGGGCTGGGATAGAGAATTTCGGTTTTTGATAACCGACCATGGAATTAGAAAAAGTAATGAGAAATTCTGCCTTAAATTAGAATTTCTCAAACGAAGGGAGATATAAGGGAAATCGATGACGGGTAAACATGCAGATTCGCGGGCGCAGTATGTGGCGCCCCATAGTGAGGTTTGTCAGCTCCAAGCTGACTAGGCGAGCCAGTCCGGCAAATCGTTAAGCCCCATGGCCTGGCGCACCAGTTTCGGCTTCACGCCCGGCAGACTGTCGGCCAGCCTTAAGCCCACGTCGCGCAGCAGCTTCTTCGCCGGGTTATGGCCTGCAAACAGTTCGCGGAACCCTTGCATACTCGCCAGCATCACTGCGGCACCGTGCTTGCGGCGGCGTTCATAACGGCGCAGATACAGATGCTGGCCGATATCCTTGCCCTGACGTTGCAGGCGTTTCAGCTCGGATATCAGCTCGGCGGCGTCCATAAAGCCCAGGTTCACCCCCTGTCCGGCCAGTGGATGCACGGTATGTGCCGCATCCCCCACCAGCGCCAGACGATGGGCGGCAAAGCTGCGAGCGTATCGCCCGGTAAGCGGGAAGGTCAGCCGCTCGCTTTCAAGCTTGCAGTTGCCCAGACGCATATCGAAGGTCATTGCCAGCTCGCGGTTAAAGGCTTCCGGTTCCAGCTGTTGCAGCCGTTCAGCTTCTTCTGGCGCAACCGACCAGACGATAGAACTCAAATGCGGATCGCTAAACGGCAGGAAAGCCAGGATCCCTTCGCCATGAAACACCTGGCGGGCCGTAGCCAAATGGGGCTCTTCGGTGCGAATAGTGGCCACCAGCGCGCTGTGGCGGTAGTCCCAGAAGGTCAACGGGATATCGGCGTGCTGACGCAGCCAGGAGTTGGCTCCGTCGGCACCGATCACCAGCCGGGCGGTTAACATACGGCCATCTTCCAGCGTGACGAAGGCGTCGTTTTCCCCCCATGCCACCTGTTTCAGCGCAGCCGGGGCGAGCAGCGTCACATCGGCCAAGGTGGCCGCCTTGTGCCACAGCGCCTGCTGGATCACCTCGTTTTCTATGATATGGCCAAGATGGCTGAAACCACATTCGTCGCCGCGAAACGCGATCTTGCCGAAGCTGTCACGATCCCAGACTTCCATCGCGTTATACGGGCTAGCGCGCAGGTTGCGGATCTCATCCCACACGCCAATGCTTTGCAGCAAGCGCTCGCTGGCGGCGTTAATGGCAGATACGCGCAACGCTGGCTGTTCTGGCAGCGGTGATAAATCTGGCTGCCGATGTTCCAGCACCGCTATGCGCAGGCCACTGCTCTGCAAACCGCAGGCCAGTGCCAATCCCACCATACCGCCACCGGCGATAATCACATCAAATGATTGCATGCTGCTTGAGTTCCTTAAATTTGCCCCTCACCCCACCCCTCTCCCACAGGGAGAGGGAGCTGATTCGGTGACTTTTATCAAAATATTGCCCTACTTCGGCAAGGCAGGTAGGGCAAAAATTAGTGTTCATCCCAACTTCGACCCAACCCTCTCCGACAAGGAATATGAGGGAATAAATCAGCGTTCAACCCAGCCTAACGTGCGTTTGGCAAAGGCATCGCGCATGGCCGGTAGCTGCTCCATTGCCATCAGCCCCAGATTACGCCCGGCGACCAGCGGCGCGTAGCTATTGGCAAACAGGCGGATCAAACCGTCGGTGACGCCGATGGTCGCCTGCTGATCCTGTTGCCGACGTCGCTGATATTGGCTCAATAGCGCATAGTCACCCAGATCGGTGCCAGCCTGCGCGGCTTCTGCCAGGGTTTCCGCCAGCGACATCACGTCTCGCAAACCCAGATTGAATCCTTGCCCGGCGATCGGATGTAGCGTTTGCGCCGCGTTGCCAACCAGCGCCAGACGATGGCTAACGTGCTGATTGGCCCTCAGCAGGCTAAGGGGGTAACTGTGGCGCTTACCCGCCTTCAGCATCTTGCCCAGCCGCCAGCCGAAGGCCTGTTGCAGCTCACTGAGAAAACGCTCATCACTCCAGCTATCGACCTGCTGACGAGCTTCCCGAGCGTGGCACCACACCAGCGAGCTACGCCCGCCAGACATCGGCAACAGCGCCAACGGCCCGTAGCGGGTGAAACGTTCGAACGCCCGCCCTTGTGGAGCCTCGGCCGTCGAAACGTTGGCAATGGTGGCAAACTGCGGGTAATCACTCTGCTGCCACTGGATATTGCAGGCCTGCGCCAGCGCCGAACGTGAACCATCCGCCGCTACCAGCAACTGGCCCGTCAGGCGCTGCCCGTTATCCAACTGCACTTCAGCGCGATCGACTGTACGCAGCACATCGACCACTTTAGCCGGGCAATGCAGGGTGATCCCAGGGGCCTTTGCCAGCAGGGCGAATAACCGCTGCCCAGCGTCGTGCAGTTCAATCACCTGCCCCAACGCCTCCACCTGATAGTCCTGCGCATGCAGGTTCACGAAACCGGCATGCCCGCGATCGCTGACGTGGACGTGAGTGATCGCCGTGGCACAGTCCCGCAACGCAGCCCAAACGCCGATACGCATCAGCTGTTGGCAGGTTCCCTGCGCCAGAGCAATAGCCCGTGCATCAAAGCCAGGATGCGCACGATCGTCTGGCAGGGTTGCCTCCACCAGATCGACGGCCACCTTGCCCTGAGTCAAAGATGAAATCGCCAGCGCCAACGTAGCGCCCGCCATCCCACCGCCCACAATGATTACGCTCATGTTATCTGGCCGCCGCCATCAGGGCTTCAATCGCGTCGGCATCCTTCACCACGCTGGCGGTCAAATTCTCATTACCGTCCTGGGTGATCAGGATGTCATCTTCGATACGGATACCGATACCGCGATACTCCTGCGGCACATCAGCATCCGGTGCGATATACAAGCCAGGTTCTACCGTCAACACCATGCCTGGCTCCAGCACGCGATCGCGGCTCGCTGAGCCATAGTGGCCCACGTCATGCACATCCAGCCCCAACCAATGGCTCAGGCCGTGCATAAAGAACTGGCGGTGTGCCTGCTCGGCAAACAGCTGTTCCACGTCGCCCTTCATCACGCCCAGCTCAACCAATCCGGCGATCATGATGCGAACGACCTGATCGTTCACTTCGCGAATGCTGATACCCGGTTTAAACATTTCCAGCGCCTTGTTGATCGACGCCAGCACGATGTCATATACCTCACGCTGCGGCTTGCTGAACTTGCCGTTAACCGGGAAGGTACGGGTAATATCGCCAGCATAACCACGATATTCACAACCGGCATCAATCAGCACCAAATCACCGTCACGCATTTCACATTCGTTTTCGGTGTAATGCAGGATGCAGCCATTTTCTCCGCTGCCGACGATGGTGTTATAAGACGGGAAGCGGGCGCCCAAGCGGTTAAACTCG
This sequence comes from Serratia sp. Res13-Sevr-LER1-36-b, assembly GCF_015673035.1. Taxonomy (NCBI): domain Bacteria; kingdom Pseudomonadati; phylum Pseudomonadota; class Gammaproteobacteria; order Enterobacterales; family Yersiniaceae; genus Serratia; species Serratia sp. Res13-Sevr-LER1-36-b. The sequence continues at coordinate 190,834 of NZ_JADACK010000044.1, forward strand.
TGCAGGATCTCCCCTTCGAGCTGATATTCGAACATGCCCGGGCGGCACTTTTCCATCGCACGGGTATGCGCCATGGCGCTGATTTCACCGGCGCGGCGCATAACGGCAACTTCTTCTGCCGATTTGAACAGGCGCATGTCATGTAGCCACGGACGGTAATCCGTCAGGGTTGCGGGGGCTTCCAGATTCTGGCGGAAGCCTTTACGCAGTTTATCCAGCGCGCCGAACAGGATTTCATCGGCATAGGCATATTGCCCCTGCGCGTGATACACCACGTCCAGGCCGTTGAGCAGCAGGTGCAGTTGATCGTTGATTTCGTCGAAGGCCAGCGCGCGGTCTACCCCCAGCTTGGCCGGAGCCGCGTCTTGACCCAAACGGCGGCCAAACCAGATTTCTGCCGTCAGATCGCGTACACGGTTGAACAGCACGCTGTGGTTATGAGTTTCATCACTCTTCACCAGGATCAACACCGCTTCCGGCTCGTTGAAACCGGTCAGATACCAGAAATCACTGTTCTGACGGTAAGGATATTCAGAGTCTGCACTACGCGTCGCTTCCGGTGCGGCGAAAATCACTGCCGCGCTGGCCGGAGCCATCTGTGCCAACAAAGCCTGACGGCGTTTATGGAATTCCTGCTGGGTCATCACATCTCCTGAAATCGGTTTATGCCACCTGCTGAACGCAGTCAGTAGGGGTTATCAGCGCTCTCGGCCAACGGACGTGGGATCCGCCGGTCAGTGCAACGTTGGCCTTTTAATTTCCGGGGCCGTCGGTTTCTGGCGGGTAAATTCAGTATGGCAAAGCAGCGCAGCAACGCGCACGTACTCCACCACTTCTTCCAGCGACTGTTCCAGTTCTTCCTGGTCTTCGCCTTCGTCATAACCCAGTTGAGCGATATTACGCAGATCGTCGATTGCCTCGCCCACTTCATCTTTCACCTGCGCCAGCTTCGGCTGCATCATGCCCAGCCCCAACAGGAAGTGGTTTACCCAACCCGCCAAGGCATCCGCACGGTCAAACACGCTGACGGTTTCGCCTTCCGGCATCATCAGTTGGAACATGAATTCGTCATCTTCCAGCGTATCACGGGTGATTTCATGCAGTTGCTGTAACGGTTGGCTCAACGCCTGCGGGAAGGCAATGCCTTCGTTGGTCAGATCAAACACCAGCGTCTGCCAGCTGGCATCACGGTTGCCACCGCACAGCAGGCCACTGATCAAACCGTGCATCTCGGCTGCGGTCAAAGCAACCGCCTGCTGGTTAAGAGCCACGGTCAAAGATTGGTAACTTGGAAATGTATTCTGTATAGACATGCGCATTCGTCATCGTTGGCAGGATAAGTTCGTGTTATGCTACCACCAAGGTCCGTTGGTATACCAGTTGAGGCAACACCTCAGTGGCTAGTTATAATCAGCGCAGTCCGGGCAAACGTACGGTAAATACGCATTTTGCAACCGTTTTTTGTTTGGTAATGTTAGGCGCGGTAGATTACAACCAGGTACTGAAAAAGTGTTGAATCTTGGTACCCAGGTATATATAGTGGCGCCCGCTTCGGTGGCCCGGCAATGGCTGACCGGTGCTGGCGCGAAATTTAGGCAGGAAGGTGGCATGTCTGCACAACCGGTAGATATTCAAATTTTTGGCCGCTCGTTAAGAGTCAATTGCCCGCCAGAACAACAAGATGCGTTGAACATGGCAGCAGAAGATCTTAACCAACGGTTGCAAGATCTTAAAGTTCGCACTAGAGTCACAAATACAGAGCAACTCGTATTTATCGCAGCATTGAACGTCTGTCACGAACTTGCTCAAGAACGCTTGAAAACGCGTGACTATGCGGCCAATATGGAACAACGAATTCGTATGCTGCAACAGACCATTGAACAAGCGCTGCTTGAACAGGGTCGCATCTCTGAACGTCAGGATGCACAATTCGAATAACTTAAGTTGCTGGAGTTGAAGGCTCCGGCAATGAGTGAAAAATTTCTCTGAGATGTTTGCCAGCGGGCCAGTCCCCTGAGCCGATATTTAGTACCAACAGAATGTGATGATCCACGATCGGTGTGCATGCTCGGCCCGTCCGAGAAGCCTTAAGATTGTGACAGCACGTTCACCTTGAACCATGGGTTCAAGGGTTACAGCCTGCGACGGCATCTCGGAGATCCCTTCACCTGCGTTTTCAGTGTGTTAACTCACCACTACTGGCGAACCTAACACTATGTCTTTGCAACCTCAGTTCGCTCAGCAACGCCAACTTATCCGTAACGAAATACGCCAACGACGCCGTGCCTTAACGCCCGCTCAACAGCATGATTTCGCCCAGCAAATGGCCAGCAATATTGCGCAACATCCACGCATTCAGGCAGCCAGACACATTGCGGCGTTTCTCTCTTTTGATGGCGAACTAGATACAGGCCCGCTGATCGAGCGGCTGTGGCAGCTGGGTAAACGGGTTTATCTGCCCGTTTTGCATCCATTCAGCCCTGGTAACCTGTTGTTCCTGCATTACACTGCGCAAACGCCGCTGGTGAGTAACCGCTTCAAAATCCTTGAGCCAGCGCTCGATGTCCGCCACGTCTTACCTGTGTCACTGTTGGATGTGGTATTGACGCCGATGGTCGCCTTCGATTCGGCAGGGCAACGTCTGGGGATGGGCGGCGGGTTTTACGATCGCACCTTACAAAACTGGCAACACGCAGGCCCCTATCCGCTGGGGATTGCGCACGATTGCCAACAAGTTAGCGCCCTGCCGGTGGAGCAATGGGATATCCCTCTGCCAGAGATTATCACCCCATCACAAACCTGGGCCTGGCCAATCTCCGCATAGCAAAAGGCCGGATTGCTCCGGCCTTGGTGTTCCGTCGGTTACCGATTACAGCAGTAAGCGGGCGCGGATGGTCCCTTCGATCGCTTTCATACGTTGCAACGCTGCATCAGCACGTTCAGTTTCCGCCTCGATATCGATAACCACGTAGCCGATTTCCGAGCTGGTCTGCAGATACTGGGCCGCGATGTTCACCCCTTCTTCAGCGAAGATCTGGTTAATCTGCGTCAGGATGCCTGGGCGGTTTTCATGAATATGCAGCAAACGGCTGGCGTTCGGGCCATGTGCTGGCAGCGACACCTCTGGGAAGTTGACCGCAGACAGCGTTGAGCCGTTATCGGAATACTTCGCCAGCTTGCCAGCTACTTCATCACCGATGTTCTCCTGCGCTTCCTGGGTTGAACCGCCGATATGCGGCGTCAACAACACGTTATCGAACTCGCACAGTGGAGAATTGAACGGATCGCTGTTGGTTGCAGGCTCTTCCGGGAACACGTCGATTGCCGCACCGGCCAGATGGTCGCTCGCCAAGGCGTTACAGAGTGCCGGGATATCCACCACGGTGCCGCGTGAGGCGTTGATCAGGATCGCACCTGGCTTCATCAGCGCCAGCTCTTCGGGGCCGATCATGTTCTTGGTCGACAGCGTTTCCGGCACGTGCAGCGTGACCACGTCGCTCATATTGAGCAGATCGGACAGATGGCGCACCTGTTGGGCATTACCCAGCGGCAGCTTGTTCTCGATGTCGTAGAAGAACACTTTCATCCCCAGGCCTTCCGCCAGGATGCCGAGCTGAGTACCGATATGGCCATAGCCGATGATCCCCAGCTTCTTGCCCCGCGCTTCATACGAGCCCACGGCCAGTTTCTGCCACTGGCCACGGTGTGCCTTGGCGTTGGCCGTTGGGATCCCGCGCAGCATCAACAGCAGCTCACCCAGCACCATTTCGGCCACGGATCGAGTATTGGAGAAAGGCGCGTTAAACACCGGAATGCCGCGTTTGGTCGCCGCTTTCAAATCAACCTGGTTGGTGCCGATACAGAAACAGCCCACCGCAACCAGCTTCTCTGCGGCCGCGAAGACTTCCTCGGACAAATGCGTGCGCGATCGGATACCCACGAAGTGTGCATCACGGATCGATGCCTTCAGCGCTTCGGTGTCTAACGCACCTTTGTGATATTCGATGTTGCTATATCCGGCAGCACGCAGGTTATCCACGGTGCTCTGATGAACCCCTTCTACCAACAGGAACTTAATCCTGTCTTTCTCCAATGATACTTTTGCCATTTACCCGACCCTATGTTCAGACTTCAGAAGCGGCTGTTTTCCCCTTTATACCCGTCATCCTTTAAACCACACGACGGGGATAGCTTTCAAATTGCCACCACACTGGCAGCAACCCAAAATCAACAGCACGTCCCTCCAACATAACAAAAATAACGCGCCCGGCAATACAAACGATTGCCTGCCCGTTAGCACAAGGCTCAGTGATGTCGATGGTTTCTGGTGGAAAATGCCATTGGGAAAGATTTAGGCAGAAGCTTAACGGAGGTTATTAACGGAATGTGACATATGTCACCAAATTCGCCCGTTTTAAGAAAAGATATTTTAAGACAAGAATTATGCGTGGCGGACCGTAAGCCAGTAAAAAGCGGCGAACCGGCTGAGACTTTGTCAGCAGGCTCACCGCTTTACGGCCAGATTATCTGACCACTTTTTTTACGCCATCCGGCGTGCCAACCAACGCGACGTCCGCGCCACGGTTGGCAAACAGGCCAACGGTAACCACGCCAGCAATGCCGTTGATTTTGTTTTCCAACGCGATGGCATCGAGGATTTCCAGGTTGTACACATCCAGGATCACGTTGCCGTTATCGGTTACGACGTTCTGGCGGTATTCCGGCAGGCCGCCCAGCTTGACCAGTTCACGAGCCACGTAGGAGCGAGCCATCGGGATCACTTCTACCGGCAGCGGGAATTTACCCAGCACATCAACCTGCTTGGTGGAATCGACAATGCAGATAAACTGACGGGCAATGGCAGCAATGATCTTTTCGCGGGTCAGCGCTGCGCCACCGCCTTTAATCATCTGCATGTGGCCGTTGATTTCATCGGCACCGTCAACGTAGATATCCAACGAATCCACTTCATTGCTATCGAAAACGTGGATCCCCAGGCTTTTCAGCTTGGCGGTCGACGCGTCTGAGCTGGATACCGCACCTTCGATCTGGTGTTTGATCGAACCCAGCGCATCGATAAAGTGAGCCGCAGTCGAGCCGGTGCCCACGCCCACGATAGTGCCAGGCTTCACGAATTCCAATGCTGCCCAGCCTACCGCTTTTTTCAGTTCATCCTGAGTCATGATGTGTTCATTGCCTATGTACGAAAACGTGTGCGTATTATAGGGTAAATCACTGACGGCAACTTAGGCTAAAACACACTTATTTAACCTGACGCACATTTCTGCTCCTCCCTACGACGCCCGCTCTGAAAAGAGCGGCGGGATTTTTTCACCTGAGAAAGTGCAAAAATGTGGCATAGTGCCTGAATCAACTTACTAAAAGGGATCTTCTCTCCGATGAAACGCCCAGACTATAGAACGCTGCAAGCGCTGGACGCGGTGATCCGTGAGCGTGGCTTTGAGCGCGCGGCACAAAAACTTTGCATCACCCAATCGGCGGTATCCCAGCGCATCAAACAGTTGGAAAACCTGTTCGGCCAACCGCTACTGGTACGCACCGTGCCACCGCGCCCAACCGAGCAGGGTCAAAAACTGCTGGCCTTGCTGCATCAGGTCGAACTGCTGGAAGAGGAGTGGTTAGGGAATGACAATGGGGTCGATACGCCGCTGTTGCTGTCACTGGCGGTCAACGCCGACAGCCTGGCAACCTGGCTGTTACCGGCGCTAAAGCCGGTGCTGGCCGATTCTCCGGTACGCCTGAATTTGCAGGTGGAAGACGAAACCCGCACGCAGGAACGTCTGCGCCGGGGCGAAGTGGTGGGTGCGGTGAGTATCCAGCCGCAGCCGCTGCCGAGCTGCCTGGTCGATCGGTTGGGCGCGCTGGATTATCTCTTTGTCGCCTCGAAAGCCTTTGCCGAACGCTATTTCCCTAATGGCGTGACCCGTTCTGCCCTGCTGAAGGCACCAGCGGTGGCATTCGATCATCTCGATGATATGCATCAGGCGTTTTTACAGCAGAACTTCGATCTCTCGCCGGGCAGCGTTCCCTGCCATATCGTTAACTCGTCAGAGGCGTTTGTTCAGTTGGCACGGCAAGGCACCACCTGCTGTATGATCCCGCATTTGCAGATTGAGAGAGAGCTGGCCAGCGGAGAACTGATCGACCTGACACCGGGCCTGTTCCAGCGCCGTATGCTGTTCTGGCACCGCTTTGCACCGGAAAGCCGCATGATGCGTAAGGTCACCGATGCGCTGCTGTCGCATGGGCATCAGGTGTTAAGGCAGGATTAAAGGCGCAGCATGACGCCGCGCCCAGGCAAGAGATTGCTTACTGCGCGGCGTTGGTTTTCAGCTCGAACACCACGTCCACCTGATCGTCGAAGTGAATGCTTTGCTGCTCGTAAGTCTGAGCGGCATCGCTTTCCGGTGCCGCAGAAGCGGCTTTAAACATGCGAGCTACCGGCATCGGCTGGTAGTTGGCAACGTGATAGCGAATGCTGTACACCGGCCCCAGCTTGGCCTTAAAGCCCTGCGCCAACGAAGCGGCTTGCTGAGTGGCATTTTCAATCGCTTTCTGACGAGCCTGCTCGCGATAAACCTCTGGCTTGGCTACCCCAAGCTCAACCGCACGAATTTCGTTCAAACCCGATTTCAGCGCACCGTCCAACAGCTCGTTGAGTTTATCCAACTGGCGCAAGGTTACCTGCACCTGGCGCACGGCCTGGTAGCCTTTCAGCTGCGATTCACCGGTTTTCAGATAGTCATATTCTGGCTGAGTACGCAGGTTGGCCGCATTGATATCTTTCTTTTCAATGCCGTTTTTCTGCAGGAAGTCAAAATACTGCGCTACGCGTTCATCAACCTGTTTTTTCGCCTGGGCGGCATCTTTGGCAGAGACGCTGACTTCGATCGCCAGCGTAGCAATATCCGGGGTGGCGTCCACGCTGGCCGTACCGGAAGTGACCACATGCGGCCCTTCAGGTACTTCTGCTGCCTGCAGCGCCAGAGGTAACGTGCCTAATCCAATCATTGCGGCCATGGCCAATGCTTTAAGCTTCACAGTGTCTCCTTGAATGACTAAATGCTTGCCTTCAAAGCTAACACATCCTGCCGCCCTTGGAATTCGGATTAGTGACAAATATAAGGGCTAATCGGGCTGTAGGGGCGCCGCATGCTGCGCCCGGCTCGCTCCTACGGCCGATTATTACCAATTAGCGGTTAGCCCATGCCAGGCCAATTGCAGTGCAATGACCCACATCACCAGCCCGACCAGAACGTTGATAATCCGTTGTGCCGTCAGGGTTTTCAGCCACGGAGCCAGCCATGAGGCCAGCAATGCCAAGGCAAAGAACCAGACGACCGAAGCACTGACCGCGCCAAGGGCAAACCAGGATCGAATGTCTGGCGTCAGTTGCCCTCCCAGGCTGCCGAGCACCACAAAGGTATCGAGGTACACGTGCGGGTTCAGCCAGGTGACAGCCAACATGGTCACCACAATGCGCCAGCGGTTTTGCTTCATCTCTTGCGCCGCTGTCAGCTCCAGATGTTGGCTAAACGCGGTACGGAAAGCCCCCCAGCCGTACCACAGCAGGAAAGCAACGCCGCCCCAGGTCACCAACGCCAATAGCATCGGTGAACTGCTGAGCAAGGCGCTACCGCCAAAGATACCGGCGCAAATCAGAATGATATCGCTCAACGCGCACAGCGAGGCGGTCATCAGATGATAATGGCGGCGGATCCCCTGGTTCATCACAAACACGTTTTGTGGGCCAAGCGGCAGGATCATCGCGGCGCTCAAGGCAAAGCCTTGCAGATAGATGGCTAACATGGTGTTCCTTCTGGCAATATCAGCGCCGGGAAAGCGGCGTGTGCTGTTCAACACGCGCATCATACGAAGAGAAAATTATTAGGGGAAATGGATATTTCTAATCAGGCATCAGTAATGCTAATGCTCAATCGTTACGGCGATGATCGATCCACTCTTCAATCTGAATCGGGAAGACATCTGGCGCCTTTCTCAACATCCGCCGCACCAGATCCAGCACGGTATGTTGTGATAGCGCCTCTTCCATACGTTGCTGGGCAATATTCATCACCTGGCGTACGCCGCAAATGCCTTCACAGGCCCAGTCGGGCGCAGCTGCATCAAATACGGCCAAGCGTTGGCGTATCTCTTTGCAGTCGAAGATTGCCTTTTCACCGTCGATAGCCGCCACGATATCCAGCACGGTGATCTGATCGGCCGGTTTGGCCAGCCGGAAGCCACCGCCTTTACCCTCGGTGCTTTCAACCAGTTTAGCCTTGGAAAACTTGGTGAATATCTTGGCCAGGTAGTCATAAGGCACACCCTGCAATTCGGCGATTTCACGCACGCTCATCTCGCGCCCTTCGCCTTTGCTATCGACCATACACATCAGGCTATGGATGCCATACTCCACCCCGGAACTGTAGAACGCCATGTGTTCTCCGCACGATTAATTCTGAGTTAAATAGTAATTTCTTCCCTTCGACGATGCAATGCCAGCATACCTCCACGCCATAAATAATTAAAAGATAATAAAATTCAATTAATTAAACAAACCACATCCGGAATGGCGTGTAAAAGGCTTGATGATCTTAACTACGATCAATATAGTCGCAGTTAAGCAATTGAACCAATGTGCAGATGAAACAACAGCGGAGTGACAGTATGAAACAACAAATTCTTATTCTGGGTGCCGGTTTTGCAGGGATGTGGGCGGCATTGAGCGCGGCACGATTAGCCGATCTCCACGGTCGTCACGATATCGAGATTACCGTACTGGCCCCCCAGCCTGAGCTGCGCATCCGCCCACGTTTCTATGAGTCCGAGGTGGAAAACTACGCCGCTCCGCTGCTGCCATTATTCGCAGTAACCGGGGTAAAATTCCTCGCCGGGGTTGCCAGTGAGATTGATAGCGCTGGCCAGCAGGTTTGGTACCGCAACGAGCAGGACCAACTGACTGCCGTACGTTACGATCGTCTGATCATGGCGACCGGTAGCCACATCACTCATGCCCTACCAGGAGCACAGCAGTACGCCTTCGACGTCGATAAAATGGAGAGCGCAGCCCGCCTGGAGCGGCATCTTGCTGCGTTGGCCGAGCAACCTGAGACCGCCGCACGTAATACCGTCATCGTTTGTGGCGGCGGCTTTACCGGTATTGAGGTGGCCACCGAAATGCCTGCACGCTTACGGGCGATCCTCGGTGACTCAGCTGCAATTCGTGTGATTGTCGTCGATCGCAGCCCAGTAGCGGGAGGCCGTTACAGCGAGCAACTGCGCGACGTGATTAGCCAAGCCTCGGTAGAGTTGGGGGTCGAGTGGCGGCTGAATTGCGAGATTAAGGCCATTGACGAGAGCGGGCTGACGCTGAAAAACGGCGAACATATCGCCTCCAGCACGGTGATTCTAACCGTGGGCGTACAGGCCAGCCCGTTAACCCGGCAAATCCCAGGTGAGCGCGATCCGCAAGGCAGGCTGCATGTCGACCAGCAGTTAAGAGTGATTGGGCAAAACGCGGTTTATGCGACCGGCGATGTCGCCTTTGCCCGTACTGACGATCAAGGCAATCACGCTCTGATGACCTGCCAGCACGCCATTATGTTAGGGCGCTTTGTCGGCCATAACGTCGCTGCCGATCTGATCGGTATTGAACCCTTGCCCTACCGCCAGGTGAATTACGTTACCTGTCTGGATCTGGGGGCCTGGGGCGCGGTCTATAGCGAAGGTTGGGATCAGGTGGTGAAATTCACCAAAGAAGAGGGAAAGAAAATCAAAGTCTCCATTACCAACGAGTTGATCTATCCCCCGCAGGCGGAACGTGAAGTGGCCTTTGCCGCCGCCGATCCGTTAGCACCGTTTGTTTGATTGATTGAAATCCGTTCCCTCACTAGAAAGTGAGGGAACGTCAGATCATTACTCCGGCTGCTCTGCCGCTTTCGCTACATGGCGGACATGCACGTCCATCTGTGGGAATGGAATACCGATCTGGTGAGCATCCAACTGACGCTTGAAGTTTTCCATCAGATCAAAGTACACGTTCCAGTACTCGGCATTGGTGGTCCAAGAGCGGGTCACAAAGTTCAGTGAAGAAGGGGCCATTTCATTGAGGCGAACCGTCACGCCTTTATCGTGCATGATGCGCTTATCTGCCGCGATCACGTCACCCAATACTTTCTTCACCAGATCGATATCAGCGTCGTAAGCTACACCCACCACGATATCCACGCGGCGGTTTGGCTCACGGGAATAGTTGATGATATTGCCCGCGATGATTTTACCGTTCGGCACCACAATGGTTTTGTTATCTGAAGTACGCAGCGTAGTGGAGAAGATCTGCACCTGATCTACCGTGCCGGAAACGCCACCCAGATCGACAAACTCCCCGGCCCGCAGCGGACGGAAGGCCACCAGCAGCACACCGGCTGCAAAGTTGGAAAGTGAACCTTGTAGTGCCAGACCCACAGCCAGGCCAGCGGCACCCAGCACGGCAATCACTGAGGTGGTCTGAACACCAATACGCCCCAGCACCGCAATAAAGGTAAACGCCAGGATGCTGTAACGCGCCATCGCAGCCAGGAAATCCGCCACGGTGGCATCGATGCCACGCAGCTTCATCACGCGGCTGAGCGCATTACTCACTACGCGAGCCACCACTGAACCAATAATGAAAATCACGATCGCGGCAACAATATTCACCGCATACTGGATCAGCATATCCTGATGGTTGACTAGCCAACTGCTGGCATTGTTAATGCCTTCTACTACGTTAAGTTCTTCCATTCTGACGTCCTACTTGACATCCCCATGCGGGGAAAATGAGCAAAATATACTGGCGAAACAGGGCCAATAAACAAACCACAGCTAAGGGTAACCAACATTTTGCCGCAGTGCCAACCGCAACGGGTAAAATTTTCCACCAGTTTTACCAGGTATAACCTGAATAAATCTCGGGTTAACCTGGTATCAGCTATGATTGAAATGATTTTACGGTACAAGGAGAGCTTATCGTGATCGCTATTTTTCCCTCGCTGAAACACTATTGGCAAGTGCGCCCCAGATTATTGATTTCGGTAGGCGTAGGGCTTCTGTGTGTCGGGCTGCTTCCTGCTCATCTCCCATGGTTGCAACGGTTGATCGTTGGTTGGAACGTGATGGCCTGGATCTATTTATTATGCCTTTGGCATCTGATGCTGGGCTGCACGCCACAACGTACCCGGCAATTGGCACGCAAGCAGGACGAGAGTGCAAGCCAGGTATTGGCGTTGGTCAGTTTGGGCTGCGTAGTGAGCATTCTGGCCATCCTGTTTGAATTGAGCACTGCCAAACAGGTCAGCGATGCGTTGAAAACGCTGCATCTCGCCCTGACCGGCTCCACACTGGTGGTTTCCTGGCTGCTATTACCCACGGCATTCACCATGCACTACGCCCACCTGTTTTACCGCCAGCGGGCCAATACAGAAGTGTTACCGCTATTGTTCCCCGGCAAACTGGCCGAGCCAAACTACTGGGACTTCGCTTATTTCTCCTTCACCCTTGCCGTGGCTTCACAAACCGCCGACGTGGCCGTGGGCACCGCAGACGTGCGTAAAATCACCCTGTTGCAATCGGTGATCTCTTTTGTCTTCAATATCTTGATCCTGGGGCTGTCGATTAACGTTGGGGCGGGGTTATTGGGGTAGCTACTTAGGTGACGGATGCCTGGGTAAAAAAAGAAAAGGCTCCCAAGGGAGCCTTTTAGCGTCAATCTGAACGGAGGGACGATATTACAGCACGTCTACCGCGTTCAGTTCTTTGAATGCCAGTTCCAGACGGGTGATCATGGAAGTCTGAGCAGCACGAGTCCATACGCGTGGATCGTAGTATTTCTTGTTCGGCTTGTCGGCACCTTCTGGGTTACCCAGTTGGCCCTGCAGATAGCCTTCGTTCTTTTTGTAGTAGTTCAGGATACCTTCCCAAGTTGCCCACTGGGTGTCGGTATCGATGTTCATTTTCACTACGCCGTAGCTGACCGCTTCTTTGATTTCTGCTGCGGTAGAACCTGAACCACCGTGGAACACGAAGTTCAACGCATTGTGCGGCAGGTTGTGTTTCTTGGAAACATAGTCCTGAGAATCGCGCAGAATGGTTGGAGTCAGTTTCACGTTGCCTGGCTTGTAAACACCGTGTACGTTGCCGAAAGAGGCAGCGATGGTGAAGCGCGGGCTGATAGCGTTCAGTTTTTCGTACGCGTAATCAACGTCTTGTGGCTGAGTGTACAGGGAAGAAGCGTCCATGTGGCTGTTGTCTACGCCATCTTCTTCACCACCGGTGCAACCCAGTTCGATTTCCAGGGTCATACCGATCTTCGCCATGCGAGTCAGGTACTTGCTGCAAATTTCGATGTTTTCTTCCAGTGACTCTTCAGACAGGTCGATCATGTGTGAAGAGAACAGTGGCTTACCGGTCGCCGCGAAGTGCTTCTCACCCGCGTCCAACAGGCCGTCTAACCATGGCAGCAGTTTCTTAGCGCAGTGGTCGGTGTGCAGGATCACTGGCACGCCGTAATGTTCAGCCATCTGGTGCACGTGGTGCGCGCCAGAGATTGCGCCCAGGATCGCAGCACCTTGTGGTACGTCAGTTTTGATGCCTTTACCCGCGATAAAGCCAGCACCGCCGTTAGAGAACTGCACGATCACTGGAGCACGTACCTTGGCTGCTGTTTCCAGCACTGCGTTGATGGAGTCGGTACCCACGCAGTTTACCGCTGGCAGTGCAAAGTTGTTCTCTTTGGCAACTGCGAAGACTTTCTGCACGTCATCACCTGTGATGACACCTGGTTTTACGAAATCAAAAATTTTAGACATTAGACGTTGTCCTGTTTCGTTGGCCGTATACCCGTCGTCTTGCAAGCTACAACCTGCAAGCTAGTGGTAGCGATGGATAAATAGCGATTTTTTACCCCCACAGCTCAGCTGGGGAGCATAAACAAACGGGCGGCTTGCGCCCCCCGTTATCTGAATTACTGCTTAGCGCGCTCTTCCAGCATCACTACTGCAGGCAGAGGTTTCCCTTCAACGAATTCCAGGAAGGCGCCGCCGCCGGTAGAGATGTAAGAAATTTTGTCAGCGATACCGAACAGATCGATAGCTGCCAGAGTGTCGCCGCCGCCTGCAATGGAGAAGGCTTCGCTATCTGCGATAGCGCGTGCAACAATTTCGGTGCCCCGACGGAAGTTAGGGAACTCGAAGACGCCAACCGGGCCATTCCACAGAATGGTTTTGGCGTTCTTCAGGATAACGGCCAGACGCTCGGCAGAGACGTCGCCCATATCCAGAATTTGCTCGTTGTCTTGGATCTCGTTGACCTGCTTCACCGTGGCCACAGCGGTTTCAGAGAACTCGGTCGCAACGCGTACGTCGGTTGGCACCGGAATATCGCAGGTTTCCAACAGTTTTTGCGCGTTCGGGATCAGATCGGGTTCGTACAGGGACTGCCCCACGTTATTCCCTTGTGCCGCCACGAAGGTGTTAGCGATGCCGCCACCAACGATCAGCTGATCGGCGATCTTGGACAGAGAATCCAGCACGGTCAGTTTGGTAGAAACTTTAGAACCACCAACGATAGCCACCATTGGGCGAGCCGGGTTACCCAGCGCTTTGCCCAGGGCTTCCAGTTCCGCAGACAGCAGCGGGCCTGCACAGGCAACCGGAGCAAACTTGCCCACGCCATGTGTAGAAGCCTGCGCACGGTGTGCAGTACCAAAGGCGTCCATCACATATACGTCGCACAGCGCAGCATATTTCTTGGACAGCACTTCGTCGTCTTTCTCCTCGCCTTTGTTAAAGCGAACGTTTTCCAGAACAACCAGTTCACCTTCTGCAACGTCAACGCCTTCCAGATAATCCTTCGCCAGACGGACTGGGGATTTCAGATGCTCTTTCAGATAGTTGACCACTGGCAGCAGGGAGAATTCTTCGTTGTACTCGCCTTCGGTAGGACGACCCAGGTGGGAAGTTACCATCACGCGGGCGCCTTGTTTCAGCGCAGCTTCGATAGTCGGCAGGGAGGCACGGATACGCGCATCGGAAGTCACTTTACCGTCTTTCACTGGTACGTTCAGATCGGAACGGATCAGAACGCGTTTACCCGCCAGATCCAGATCGGACATCTTAATTACAGACATGGTGAACCCTCTTTGTTGATTCTCTATAAAGTTGCCTGAGCGACGCATCAACACCACGTTGATAGCGCCTTACTAGAAACCGCTTGCGGCCATTGCCCGTGTTGTATCCAACATCCGGTTGGCAAAGCCCCATTCGTTATCACACCAGACCAAGGTCTTGATCAGGTGCTGTCCGCTGACCCGGGTTTGCGTCCCATCAACGATGGCGCTGTGCGGGTCATGGTTAAAATCAATCGAGACTAATGGTAGTTCTGTATAGTCAACTATACCACGAAATGATCCCTGTGCCGCCTTTTGCAACAGCTGGTTTACCTCTGTGACCAACACCTTCGAGCTTACGCTGACGCTAAGATCGATGGCCGTTACGTTGATCGTCGGCACCCGCACGGAGATCGCTTCAAAACGATCGCAAAACTGCGGGAAGATGCGCGTAATGCCCGCTGCCAGCTTGGTGTCGACCGGAATAATCGACTGGCTCGCCGCGCGGGTACGCCGCAAATCCTGATGATAGGCGTCTATCACCGGCTGATCGTTCATCGAGGAGTGGATGGTAGTTACCGTGCCTGACTCAATGCTGTAGGCATCGTCCAGCAGCTTGATAATCGGAATAATGCAGTTGGTGGTACAGGAGGCGTTGGACACGATGCGATGCTCGCCACGCAGCGTTTGGTGGTTAACCCCAAACACGATGGTCGCATCCAGATCGTTACCGCCCGGATGGGCAAACAGTACCTTTTTTGCCCCTGCCGTCAGATGAGCTTCGCCATCTGCCCTGCTGCCGTATACACCGCTGCAATCCAGCACTACATCTACGCCCAGTTCGCCCCAGGGCAACTGGTCCAACTCGGGTTGATGTAACAGCCGAATGCTGTCATCCCCCACGCTCAACACGTCACATTCCTGGCGCACATCCCAGGCAAAGCGGCCGTGGCTGGAGTCATATTTCAGCAGGTGGGCCATCCCCTCGGCATGTGCCAGTTCGTTGATGGCGACGACGGAAATTTCGGCGCGTCTCCCCGATTCGTACAGTGCGCGTAAAACGCTACGGCCAATACGGCCAAAGCCGTTTATCGCTATGCGGATGGTCATGCTACTCCCTGAAAAAGGGCGATCTCTGGCGGTAATGTTCAACGTCAAGGATCGCGCAGACTGATTATCTCGCCTAGAGTACTTTAGCGAACCGCCTGCTGTGAATCGCTGCTTTGCATTATTCGTCAAACCCCATTGCTCATCGCAACCGCTCACTCTGGCGTTTCCACTGACAACAGTGATAACTGAAACGCTTCAGCCGAGCATAAACCAAAGTTTTGCCAAAAGGAACAGGTGCAACGCACTGCCTGTCATGTCGAAGAGACTTTGCGAAAATAAAATGATCTAGCGCACATTTTTACCCTCAGTCCCCGCTAGCCGAATTGAGTCCGAATGCGCAAATGACTTGCCGGTAACGCCAAGTTCTCCATAATGAACCCAGCGTTTGTTGGGTGAAGCAAATGCTGATGGGTCTAACTCTCTTTCTTTTGTGGTTAATGTTATTTACAAGGAACCAAAATGAGTGAAATCAAAGTAGTCGCCCTGATTAAAGCCATGCCAGAACACCGTGCTGCGGTAGATAAAGCGGTACGCGCCATGGTCGCCCCGAGCCGTTCCGAGCCGGGTTGCATCCAATATGATTTGCATGAAGAGCAGGGCCATCCGGGCGCGTTCGTCTTTATCGAGCGCTGGACTTCTGAGCAGGCGCTGAAAGAGCATATGGCAATGTCTTACCACGATGCCTTCCTGGCTGAATTGGAAGGGAAGCTAGTGAGTCTGGAAGTGAAAAAACTGACTCAACTGTAATTGTGCTTCTTAGGGGGCCGATCGGCGCCCCCTTTCCGCTCACTCAACGGTGAACGTTTCACAGCTCACATTCGCAGCACATTGAGTTAATCCTGTATGGCAATGAGCCAGGCGCTGCCACTCAATTGCCCACTCCCCGTGATGTTAGAAAGCTCGCTGCTGACCGTAAAGGTTTTCGATGTCCCAATAGCCGCCTCAATGCTTCTGCCTGAAGCCCCAGTATCTGGATCGGTAATCGTCAGCTTAGAGACCGCGCCGGTTTTTCCTGCCGTGTCTTTCAACGGCAATGCACCATTCCCATCAGCCTCATAGCTCAGTGAGAAAGTCGCCCTCACCGGCGAGTCACAGGTATAAGTAATGGGTGCAGAAGTGCGATGCGAGACGCTATCTGCTGACAGCGTACCGTGGTCCAACGTCAGAGCAGTGGGATTCACCTGGCACGTGTTAGGTAATTGTATCGTTCCCCCTTGCAGATAAAACGGAATAGTATAAATCCTTTCATTTAACCCCCTTGGATTGCCAAAACTGCGAATATATCCCCCCAATGGCATTGAAGGAAAAGTAATCAGATTATCAATAGGACGCCGTTTTATATAAAATGAAAGCGTAATAGGAAAAGCCGCAGTAAACCCCGATGCATTTTCATTTAAAATACCATCTGAAGCACAATACTGCGCATTCTTATTTACCCACTTACCATGGGAATTATTATCCGCCGTGGCAGAAATAGATAAATTTTCATTAATCCGATGACGTTCAGCATTTTCAGGCTCTTTCGGCAAATCAATCAGCGTATAGTGCCATGCTTGTGCTGAAGGCAAATTTGCAGCACCACAAGATACCGTGCCAGAAACAGTGCTACCGTCGATAACATACTTGCTTACCAGCCCAGTACTCACCTCTGTCTTGCCGCTAATCGTCACCCTGGAGATGGCACTTACGGCGACGACATTGTAGTCAGCAAAAGCGGGAACCATGCCCATCAAGCCGATTAATAGCCCGCCTCCCCACGCCTTGAGGTATTTTATGCTGCCCGTTTCACTCATTTGTATATTCCCCGCACTCTTTATCTCAGATATATTCATAATCTAGATATAACTGGCAAACAGTGACGCCGTGGCGCTAAACGCTCCGCCCTCTTCACCCATTCCATCCTGGATAACTACCCGCCCGGTGAGCGTAAACATCCCAGCCTGTATCGGCAGCCATTGACCAATAGTAAACGCCATGTTGTTGCGGGATAACGCTATCCCGACCCCAGATTGCGAGGTTCCCAGCACGTTGGCTCCCATAGTGTTCATCACCCCGTAGGCGGTAGGCGACAAGTACATTTTCAAACTCTTGCCCACCGGTGCCCCGCCGCTACACGAAACGTTGATGCGGACCGACTTTTCCGCTTTGGCGCTGCCGACATCCTGCAAGTTAACCGCTCCAAACGGTACTTCCAGCCGTGACTCACCGCTCTCGCTGGTGACATTGCACGCCGGGATCACTATCGTCGCCTTGACGGTGACAGGGACATCCGCCTGCACCGTTGCCCCCCCCAGCATCAGGCTCAATAGGCCATATCGCCAATATCGTCTGCCATTTTGTCGCATATTTTCTCCTACTGATAGCTGGCCTCAACCGTCACCGTCGCGCTGTAATCGCCCGCTTTTACCGCCCCCGGAGCCAACGCATAGGCACCAAACTGAAACTGGTTAATGCCCCCGGAGCCGATTTGGCTAATGGTACCGACCTTCACCTCACGCCCCAGGATAATCGCCTGACCGAGACTGTCTTCCAGACCAATCACCAGCCCGGTATCGCCGGTGGTGGCCAGCATGGCGACCCCGTTGACCTGTTGGGTCTGCGTACTGTTAAACGTCAGTTTCACCATCTTCCCCAGCGTGGCAGGCGTACAGTCTTTCAGACCAAGGGTAAATGGCGTGGTTTGAGTCCGTGAGTTGTGTTCGAAAAAGCGTAATCTTTGGCTGGGCAAGGAGACCTTCTGACTGCTTCCCTCCTGATCAAACTGGCAATTTGCCACCAGGATCACCCCATTAAATACCAGCTCCAGATGATCGGCCGCCTGGCTCGCCAGCGATAGCACCAGCAACAGGCAGGCACTTCCCCCCATCAATCGTCTGTTCATAAGTCCCTTTACCCTGTTTAGCGAGCAACGCACTGGCTACCGCTACAGCGAAACGCCAGCGTGGGGCGGCCACCATAATCATTGATATAAGTTAAATAAGGTTTGGCATATATGCCGCTTTTCACGCGGGCACTGCTTTTCGGGGCCAGCATCACGCTGTCAAAATCCCCTACCAGCGACTGCTGCTCACTCCCCCCCAGCCCGATCACCGTGACGTAATACGGCGTGGGATTTTCTATCCGATAACCGCCGGTTTCAGTATGTAAGACCAACCGATCTTGCCATACCGCTCCTGGTTCACGCTTCAATGCCTTCGGCCGGTAAAACAGTTTGATTTTGGTCTGTAGCGCAATCTGCAGCACATTTGGCTTTTCACTTTCCGGTGGGATTTCCCGCAGGTTAAAATAAAACAGCGACTCCCGATCTTGGGGAAGTTGGCTCACCGACCCCGTGGCCTTCACCCGAATGATCCCTTTAGCCCCCGGCTCCAAACGCTGCACCGGCGGCGTAATGATCAAGGGACCCGTTAACATCTTGTTCTGCTGTTCATCTTCCAGCCAGGACTGCGCCAGATAGGGCTGCTGCTGGTTATCGTTGCTGATATTCAGGCTGATGGACTTGCTGGCGCCGTCAAATACCGCCCGGGTTCGGTCTAGCGTGACCGCCGCCTGAACCGTTAAAGGGAATACCAACAACGTCACTACACTCCAAACGGTGCGGGTTGCCATCTTGCGAACTCTCATAAGTATGTACTCTTTATTAATTAATCTGATCCGACGCGGTTGGCCGGCAAGGTAATAACAGATTAGACTCGCCAATCTGCGCTGGTAACTGCACCTGGCACTGTACTTCCCCTGCCCACGCCACATTCAAGGCACTCTTAGGGGCAATACCACTGAGCCATGCCATCCCCTGTTCCCCCACCAACCCCACCTCTCGTCCTCGCTGGTCTCTCACGCTCGCGCCAAAGGGAGGGAAACGGCTATCCGCCAATCGCAACACCGCAAACGCTGTAGCCCCCTGCAATACGGAAAATCGGCGGTAACCAATCGCGCCTTCCGTCAACGAGGCCTCTACCACCCCCTGAACCGCCTCAACATCATCCGGCAAGGTGTTAACATCAATACGTGCAGTCGTACGGTAATAACTGTTTACATCGCCCAACACGCCGATCCCCCAGCGGTTGCTCTTGACGCCCGACGTGTTTAGCGGCACCCCGGCAATGCCATCCGTGCTCAACATCAGCCGGGTTCCGCCGTTGTAACCCGCCGGGTGCAGTGCCGCGCCGAGCCCGGTGACCGTCAGACCACCGCTGGCATTAAACCCGAAAGAGGAGGTACCACGGTCTTCAAAAGCCGCATTCGCGCTAACCTTGGCCATATTGCCATTATGGGTGTACATGCCATTGAACTGACTATTGGCCGATGCCTGAGCGCCACTGATCAACCCAGCATTCACGCTGTAACTATCATTCCCCGCCACGCCGTAATACCCGACCTGCTGGTTATAGCGCCCTCGGCTTTGACTGGCGTTATAGCTCACCGAACCTAGCCCCAGCGGCACAGAAATCATCACGTTAACCAGATTATCCTCACGCCCCTGATACTGGCTGCGGGTGACCGTGCCAGTGACAGACAGGTTTCTCAACCCCAACGACGGCAGGTCAAAATAGGTACCGACAGTTCCGCCAAACTGCTCAGTATCCCCTTGATCCCAATACGTCTGGCTCTCATAGTTCAGCCCCAGAGAAAACCCCTCAAAACGCTTGTTGATGTTTATCTGATAGCGTTCTTTCTGACGCCCACGAGCATCATCCCGGTAACGTACATCCAGATACTCTTGCATACTGAGAAAATCCTTCTCCGAGAAACGGTATCCGGCAAAGGTCACATCGGTATCCATCTCATCAAAGAACTTGGAGTAACTTAGACGCCAGGATTTACCCTGCCGATCATCGTGCTGGGGAAATCTCGCCACAGTCTGGGTAACGTCCAGTGCCATGGTTCCCAACACAAACAAATCACGCCCCACCCCCAGTGCCACAGCTTGATAGTCCCCAGATAACGTCCCGCCGCCGTAGACTGACCAGGCGTTACTGATGCCCCAGGTCATTTCACCGGCAACAAACGGCGGGCCCTCCAGATTATGCTGCCATGTGCTGGGCCGCCCGGTGATCAGTTGATAACGCATCTGCCCTGGTCGGGTCAGATAAGGCACCGACGCGGTGGAAACGCTGAACTTGCGCTGCTCGCCATTTTGTTCGGTAATGGTCACATCCAACGTGCCGCGAATGGCGCTGTCCAGGCTCTGAATACGGAAAGGGCCCGCCGGTACGGTACTGTCATACACTTTGCGCCCCTGCTGGGTCACAGTAACTCGTGCATTACTATTAGCCACCCCGATGATTTCCGGGGCGTAGTCTCTTAAACGCGGCGGTAACATCCGTTCATCGCTGGCCAGCTTCCCACCGGTATAACGCCAGGAGTCAAACAGGGCAGAGTTAACATAATCCTCCCCCAGGGTCAGCGTTGACTGCAGGCTGGGTAAAGGGCGATAAAGATAGACCCGGGTCAGGTCAAAGTTGCGCCTGGAGGACGGGTTAAGCCCGGAGGTCTGGCTATCACTACCCTGATAGTCCGCCCGCAAGCGCCAGGCCCCTGCATTCACCCCAGCGGTGCCATTAACGCTGATATTGCGCTGTCGGCCGCCGTTCCCTTGCGGAAGCGTTACCGAGGCATTCAGGTTGTAATCCAGCAGTATCCCGGGAATACCGTGATCCCAACGGGAGGGCGGCAGCCAGTTATCATCGCTGTACTCCAGCCAAGCTTGAGGCACATTGATCTTCAACACGCTGGCCCCGAGGTCAGGAGTCAGCGTGACCCCTGGCAGGCTGCTAAAATCGGCGCACTGCCCGTTATGCCAAGCAGTGACCTTGTTACGGGCAGAATCCGTCAACCCTAATGAATCAGCCATTTCCAGTGACAAACAGGCTTGAGGCAAATTAACGGTACCTGGCTCTGCAGCCGCCATGCCCTCAGGCAGATAAAATGGGATAACTCGTTCATTGCCCAGTCCCTGGCCATTAACGGTGACCCGCAATTGATACTCATCCGGCATCACATAATCTGACTGAGAAAATTGAGAGAAATCGATATTCGTTTTATCTTGCGCATCAAGCATATCGATATTGAATTTGACAGCCTGTGCATTCCCTGCCGTTAGCATCATTAATATCGACAGCGTGATGCGATTTTTTATAAACCGTGACTGAATCATAGGTTATTATCCGGAGTCCTTTTCACAAGCAATCCATCACATCATTTACACCAGACACTGCCGCCCCCTCCACAATAAGGATCCCAAGAGGGGTTTGAACATAACTACAGAGGCATAGGAAAAGTCTATCCAGACAATGCATAAAAAGAGTTTTGCGCTAACTCCGCACAGCGAATAGTGTTTGGTGGTGACAATAGCAATGGCAGAACGGTGACTCTGTTCTGCCATGCATAAGAAACGTTCTGACGCGAGAGCACATCTCCTGCGTCAGAAAAATTCTTTATTTATAGGCAATCACAAAGTTGGTGCTAGAGGTGAAATCACCCCCGGTGACCGCAGTGGCATCATCGGCTTTCTGCACCATCGCCGTATACGTCAGGGTATTATTGTCGTCTCCCAGACCCGTCAGTTCCAACGCCGTACCAAAGGTGATATCGTTGATCTTGATACCCAAACCGGTCGCACTGCCATTGGTTTTCAGCAGGTTTTTACCCGCAATCTGGTTGGTGCTGTTGAAGGTGATTTCCGCCGTTTTCTTATCCATCACACAGTTCTCCAATTTGATTTTGAAGTCCTTGGTGACGCTTCTGCCTGAGTTCAACCCAGACATGGAAAGCTGACTAAAATCTACCTTGACATCCGCACCATCCTGACCCGCAGCCAGGTCGCATGGCGAATCCCTGACTTCTCCGGTGAACGTCACGGTACCGCTGTTTCCGGTAGCAGCCTGAGCGCCGAATGAGATACCGCTCGCCAGTAAGGTGGCCATAGCAATTTGCGAAAATTTCATCGTTTTTTCCTTTTTTCTAACTAAAAACAGCACAGGTCGAGCCTGCACCTCCATATTATTGGTCGTCACCGTTCTTACCTGTCGTAATACGTTACGCTGAGGACATATACACATAGCTTTCGGCGACCCGACAAATATTATGTACGATCGCAATAAACAGCAAATTAATCTGCACTTATGCAAAATATTAGGTTTTTAATCTAAAAAATCACATTAATTAACATTAAATACCGCAAATGAATGAAAAGTCATCAATGCCCAGCATTTCTAACTCATTAGAAACCAACGTAAATGTTGATGAAAAATAAATTCAAAAGTCACACTTGACTATCTACACACACTTAACTTAGATTTCTCCTAAATTTATAAAGAAAGATTAATCTTAGTCAGAAAAATCATCTCATCAACAACACCTAGGAAGTTGATTATAAAATGAAATACACCATAAACTTAATCATTGTGTTTGATCCGGAGCATCGAACACTCGCATTAAACAATAATAATCAAACGGCTCTTGAACTCTCAAAACCCTCTTGCCGAGTACTTAATGAGTTTATCAAAAGCAATGGGGTTAACTTATCCCGTGATTCGTTACTGAAAAATGCGTGGGAGGATTATGGTTTTCCTGCTTCCAACGCAGGCTTGAACAACTGCATCAGTGAGTTGAGAAAATCATTTGTTAGCCTGGGGATAGAAAAACCCATCATTATAACCCTACCTAAGATAGGGTTTAGAATGGAAGCAGATATTCACCCCACACCAAAACAAAAAACCGATGCCAAGATAAAGAAAGTGGAACAAGTGGTGACGAAACCAGAGAAGGAGGGAGCTCCTAAAGAGGAAAAGTCCATCGGTACTCTTCCATTGGCCATGCCAGATAAATTGACCATAAAAACCATGATGATACCTACCCTGGCACTGCTGGCTGTATTGGGTTTCATCGGCCTGGCTTTGCTGCTCAGGGCACCATCAACTCAGCTAAAATTAATTAGCACCTATAAACAATGTGATATTTACTCTCTCAGAAAAGATCCCGTCC
Source organism: Serratia sp. Res13-Sevr-LER1-36-b (assembly GCF_015673035.1). Classification (NCBI taxonomy): domain Bacteria; kingdom Pseudomonadati; phylum Pseudomonadota; class Gammaproteobacteria; order Enterobacterales; family Yersiniaceae; genus Serratia; species Serratia sp. Res13-Sevr-LER1-36-b. The sequence continues at coordinate 214,097 of NZ_JADACK010000044.1, forward strand.
CCGGCTCAGAGTTCAGGGCAAAAAAGATACTGGAGTCAGAAAAACTGGATTGTGACCTGGTCAGGCAAGACATTTTTTATACCGAAGAGCGCCCCGATAACGAACTATTGAAGATAACTTTTCTGGCTGCCTGTCAAAAAGACCAGACTGAAGGCGATTATCAGCATTGCAAAGTATTTAAAACCATTGAGTAAAATGAAATGAAAAAAATTATTGGCGCAGCGTTACTCCTTACCGTCTTACTGATGTGCCTGTGGTACTTCAATGTTCATCATCAGGATAGAAAACCCTTCCGCTGCGATACTCAGCAAGTGTCGCTGCAGGTGAAAGCAAAAAGTAATATTATACTTAAGGCAAGTGCTACCATTATATTTTCCTCATCAAAATCCGGCATGCTCTACATCTCCGGCTCGATCAAAGAAAATGACACTCGCTATCTGCTGGATCGCAACACCGCCTTCTCCATCACGCCATCAGAAATAAAAGGGGGTAACAATGTCCAATTCACTCATGAACAAGTCCACCCCGCCGACACCACGCCGGACTACATCTGGCGAAAATATGTCATGCCGGAAATTGAACTCGTTGATATTTATACGGAAGTAGTACCCTTATTCCACAACGCAGTATTAATTCGAGGGTTTAGCAATCCGTTCCTGGTCTGCATAAAGCAGGACTAACATCGCATATTAACCCCGCCACTAATCTGCTGCCATGCTTTAGTGGCAAATGGCATAGTATAAAAGCTTAATGCTATGCCATGAAAAACCACCCCCCCCCAACAATCGGCCAGTAAAGATTAAATCCTCAAGATTAAAAGCCAATATAATGAGGTTAAGTGAGTTAGTTTGGTACATTAAAAATGTTTGTATAACATGTTATGCAGATAAGTATCCTCTATGGCTAACGCATTGCTTTTATAGCACCCCAAATGATCTTCGCGGTTGTTGCTGAAATAGACACAACACTAAATGGAACTTGACCATGAAGAAAAAAATATCCATCTCATTAAACGATCACGATAGCTATTTCTTAGCCGGCCTGAAGTACGGACTGGCTGAGTATTTTACCGATCTGAATACTCAGGTTAATTTTTTAAGCGGTTACTCCGTAGATAAACCTGACATTATTTTTCAGGCGCTGTATAAGGGAGAAAGAGCTAACTTCTGCCGGAACTTTCCTGCAGACGAGCCTCAACCGCTCTATTTTGTGATACGTGATAAAGCTCAAAGGCGCTTTACTGCCCCCATCCACTGTGTCGCCAAAAGTAGTACGCTATACCGCAACCAAAGCCTCTGCGACATGCTGGAGATGGTAAAAGTAGCCATGCAAGTGCCTTCCAGGCCCCCAGAAAGGGCGCACCATTATTGCCCTGCCTGCCATCGCCAGAGCCTGACCGAACGTGAACGCCAGGTTCTGCACTATCTGAGGCAAGGGATCAGCCAGTCGCAGACGGCAAATATTCTGCAACTGAAAGTTAAAACAGTGCACTCGCATAAACGGTCTGCGATGAAGAAACTGAACTTTACTCGCACCAGTGAATTGTTTCACTGGCTGCTGCGAGGGGGATTAACTTTAAATCTGAAATGGTAATTACCGCCGGCTCACGCAACTGCGCCGCTATGTGCATCCCATTGTCCGCAGGGCGATCTCTGCGCCCTGCGTTATCACCCCCTCGCTATACCTTGGGGAAAATCCACAGATGCTCGGCGGGCAGAGACAGCGTGCACATTTCTTGGCCACGAACTTCACTACCATAGGCACGAACCGCAAAGTCCTCTGCCACCGTGCGGAACAGATATTCCCATCGGTCGCCCAGATACATACTGGTCAGCAGGGGTAGCGAGATCTGATTGCCTTGCGGATCTTCCCCCAAGCGTACTCGCTCAACGCGGATCACCGCAGTTGCTTCCTGCCCAGTGATTAACCCAGCCCCAGCCTTACCCCACAGCCCCCAGTCTTTACCTTCGATCCGCGCGTTGCCTTCTCGGATCTCCGTCACCTTGCCAAACAGACGGTTGTTGCTGCCCATAAATTCGGCGGTGAACAGGGTGGCAGGCGAGCCGTACATTTCCTGTGGCGTACCCTGTTGCTCGATCTTGCCGTTATTGAGCAGCAGGATCCGATCGGAGATCGCCATCGCCTCGTTCTGATCGTGGGTTACCATCAGCGCAGAAAGGCCCAGTTTGATGATCAGCTCACGCAGGAACACCCGCGCTTCCTCTCGCAACTTGGCGTCCAGGTTAGATAACGGTTCATCCAGCAAGATCACCGGTGGGTTATAGACCAACGCACGGCCAATCGCCACGCGCTGCTGCTGACCACCGGAGAGCTGATGAGGATGGCGCTTACCTAACTGCCCCAGACCGAGCTGTTCGAGTACCGCCTGTACACGCTGGGTAATTTCCGCTGCAGGCGTTTTGCGTAATTTCAGCGGATAGGCCACGTTATCAAACACGGTTTTGTGGGGCCATAACGCATAGGATTGAAACACCAGGCCCAGATTGCGTTCTTCCGCCGGGATCTCGCTGCGCGCCGTGCCGTTATAGACGGTATTGTTGCCAATGACGATTTTCCCCTGGGTGGGTTTTTCCAACCCGGCTACCGCTCGCAGCAAAGTGGTTTTACCACTGCCTGACGGCCCAAGTAGTGAAACTACCTCTCCCCGTTTGAGCTGCATCGAAACGCCCTTCAATACCGGGTTATCGCCGTAGGTCAGGTGCAGGTTATCTACCGAAAGCTCAATCATGTATTTTCACTCCAAATCGCAGGGCAATCCCTAGTCCTAACACGACCAGAAGGATGTTAATAAAAGAGAGCGCGGCGACAATATCAATCGCCCCCGCCGCCCACAGGGAAACCAGCATGGAACCTATGGTTTCCGTACCCGGTGACAGCAGATAGACCCCGGTGGAATATTCGCGTTCGAAGATCAGGAACATCAGCAGCCAGGATCCAATCAGGCCATAGCGGGAGAGCGGGATCGTCACATGGCGCGTGATCTGGCCGCGAGAGGCTCCGGTGCTGCGTGCAGCCTCCTCTAACTCGGGAGCAACCTGCAACAGCGTCGATGAGATCAACCGTAGGCCATAAGCCATCCACACCACGGTATAAGCCAGCCAGACGCTGAAGATGGTGCTGCGCAGAGAGCGTAACCACACCACCAGGTTTTCACGCAGCCATTCGGCGATCGGCAGCACGGAGAGCCAACCGGCTTTTAGCGATTTATCCAGCCACATCGGCAGGAACAAGAATACCCACAGGAAAGCCAAGCCTGCCAGTAAGCCAGGCACCGCACGCGGCACCAGTACGCTGTAATCCAGAAAACGGGTCACGCCGTCAGGTTTACGGTGCATCGCAATGCCGATAAACAGATAACACACCACCGCCAGCGCACCACCAAACACGCCGATCGCCATCGAGTTAACAATCGCCCGCAGCAGGTTGGGTTGCTGCCAAATGGTGCGGAAGGTGTTGAGCGACAGTTCATCCCAAATGGAAACCCCGACGCCCCAGTTGGAAATAAAGGCGCGCAGCACCACACCCACCAGCGGAACACCGATGGTAACGGTAAGCCACAAGACCACTACGCCACCGGCGACCCAGCGCCATTTACCCAACGGCAATGCACGGGCCTGAGAGGCTTTTCCCTTGACCGTGACAAAGCGGTTGGCGGTTCGCATCAGACGCCGTTGCAGCATCACCAGTGGAATGGTAATGCAGATCAACACCACCGCCACCGCCGCCATCAGATGGTAAGACGGCGTACCCAGCTTGTTGGTCAGTTGATACAGGTAAGTCGCCAGCACCAGGTTGCCTTCCGGGTCGCCCAGCACCAGCATCAGCCCAAACACTTCCAGCCCCAGGAAGAACAGCAACACGCTGGCATACAGGATCGACGGCCGCACCATGGGCAAGCTGACGGCGGTCATGACCTGCAACGGAGAAGCCCCGGCGGTGCGGGCGGCCTCTTCAACATCTGAACCGACGCTGCGCAGCGCCGATGAAATATAGAGATAAGCGTGGGGAACATGCGTCAGCCCGGCGATCACTACGATGCTACCCATCGCATAGATATTCCAGGGCACAAAACCCAGCAAGGATTCTGCCCACAGCGAGAAGAAACCGACCGGCCCGGCTGCCACTACGTAGCCAAAGCCCAACACCATCGGCGAAACGAAGATCGGCACCAGGATCAGCGGTTCAATAAAGCGGCGGCCCGGCAAATCGGTTCTCACCATTAAAAATGCCAGTACGCCACCTAACGGAATGGAGATGACAACCAGGCCAAATGCCAGAATAAATCCGCTTTTCAGCGCCTTGTAGAAATCGGGGTCGGTAAAGATAAACCGGAAGGCCTCAAGGCTGAACACCTTGGAAGGCGAGAAAAACGGCGCGGAAAGGAAGCTTTGGATCACGATAAACGACAGTGGTACGTAGATAACCAGCGCGGTTATCAGCACCACCAAGCCGCGCGGCAGGCTCTGCCACTTGTTGCGCAATGCTTTCATAGACTGTCCCGATGGTGATATCCCCTGCATCCCGAGATGCACCGGGGTAGAGTTCCCTGTTTAAGCAATACAGGCTTCATGCTGAAGGAGAACGCAGGAAAGATTCTGTGCAGTTCCCCTCACCCTAACCCTCTCCCACAGGGAGAGGGGACTGAATGTGCCACAACTTAATCACGACACCCGCCCCAAGCATTAATCCTGTTACAGATTAACTTCTGCACCTGCCCCCAACCCCGTACCAGCTCCCTCTCCCTGTGGGAGAGGGTTGGTGTGAGGGGTAACAATGATTGGCGTGCCCTATTCCGTCATCACTTCGCAGCGGCAGTACGCCACTGTTTGATGTACTCCAGGCGTTTGGCAGGTTCCAGATATTCCAGCAGGCTCTCGTCCACCGGGATTGGTTTCAACGCCTTACCCAGCATCTGCGTCATGCCATCGATGTCGTTCTTGCCTTCGATATCGTTGCGGATGGAGGGGATATCCGCCTTGTTGGCCAGGATATTCTGCCCTTGCTCAGACAGCACGTAGTTCACCCACAGTTTGGCCGCATTGCTGTTGGCCGCTTCCTGGCTGATAAAGGTCACACGTGACAACACCAGCGTGTAGTCTTTGGGATACGAGATACCGAGTGAAGGGTCGGTTTTGGCTCGCGCCTCGGCATAGGACCCCAGGATATTAAAACCAATCAGGTTTTCGCCTGAGGAAACCCTTTCCATCATGGTGCCGGTGGAAGACTGCACGGCCAACCCGCCCTTGGCGATATCGGCCAAGGTAGCGAAGTAGTTTGGATCGGCCTTGAAGTCTTGCACCGAGAGCATGAAGCCCAGGCCCGACTTCTCGATGTCATAGGTGGTGACTTTCTTTTTGAATTTATCCGGCTGGCTGGCAATCAGCTTAGCCAGCGCAGCATGGGAGTCCGGCACCTCACTCTGCGGGATCAGGCGCTTGTTGTAGATAAACACCACCGGCTCATAAGTCGTGCCATAGGCCTTATCTTTCCACACGGCCCATTTAGGCAGTTGCCCCAGCTCTGGCGAGGCATATTCCAACGCATAGTCGGTGGCCAGCTTCAGCGCGGTATCCATAGAAGAACTCCACACCACGTCACCGCTAGTGCCCCCAGCCGCCTGCTCGCTGATATAACGGTTATACAGCTCGGTGCTGTTCATATCGTTGTATTCTACTTTGATGCCAGGATACAGCGCTTCAAACCCCTGGATCAGTGGCCCTGCGGCTTTGGTATCCGTAGTGGAATACACCACCACCTTGCCTTCTTTTTTCGCCGCATCGACAATCTTTTGATAATCGGCCGGGTAGCCTTCCGGGAACTGGGCAAAGGCCGGAGCAGAGATTAAGACGGCCGCCGCCGCCATAGATACGCCAATCTTAAAAAACATACCATTAACTCCTGGTTACATTTATAAAACCAAAAATTAACATATAGCGAATGGCGGTGGTTAAGCAACGCCGTTAATTCGCTATGTTGCTGTTTTGTGATGGTGGGCGATTTTTGGACAGCAACAGCCATGATTATCCAATCATTAAGGATTTCTTAATGTTGTCTAGGCTGAGGAGAGAGAAAGGAGAGTGGCCGGGGAGCAAAAAATAAGGGGCGAATATTCGCCCCTCGCACAGTTAAAGCTCAGTCGTTATTTCACCAGCGCGTTAGCCTTGGCTACCACGTTGTCGACGGTGAAGCCGAACTCTTTGAACAATTGCTCTGCCGGAGCAGATTCACCGAAGGTGGTCATGCCCACGATCGCGCCGTTCAGGCCAACATACTTGTACCAGTAATCCGCGATACCCGCTTCCACCGCTACGCGAGCAGAAACTGCCGCTGGCAGCACGGATTCACGGTAGGCCGCGTCCTGCTTGTCGAAGGCGTCGGTAGACGGCATGGATACCACACGCACTTTACGCCCTTCGGCGGTCAGTTTGTCGGCGGCTTCAACGGTGATGCCCACTTCAGAACCGGTGGCAATCAGGATCACGTCCGGCGTACCTGCACAGTCTTTCAGCACATAACCACCGCGATACACGTTCGCCAACTGCTCGGCGGTACGTGGCTGCTGGGTCAGGTTCTGACGGGAGAACACCAGCGTGGTCGGGCCATCATTGCGCTCGATGCCGTACTGCCAGGCGATAGCCGATTCAACCTGGTCACAAGGACGCCAGGTGCTCATGTTCGGAGTCACGCGCAGGCTGGCCAACTGCTCAACCGGCTGGTGCGTCGGGCCATCTTCGCCCAGACCGATAGAGTCGTGGGTGTAGACGAACACGTTGCGGATTTTCATCAGCGCAGCCATACGCACCGCGTTACGGGCGTATTCCACGAACATCAGGAAGGTCGCAGAGTACGGCAGGAAACCACCGTGCAGCGCGATACCGTTGGTGATAGCGGTCATGCCGAATTCGCGCACGCCGTAATGGATGTAGTTACCCGCCAGATCGTCACCCAGAGACTTGGAGCCGGACCACATGGTCAGGTTGCTTGGTGCCAGATCCGCAGAACCACCGAGGAATTCAGGCAGCAGTTTACCGAAGGCTTCCAGTGAGTTCTGTGATGCCTTACGGCTGGCGATGTTGGCCGGGTTAGCCTGCAACTGCTCAACGAATTTCTTCGCTTCCGCTTTCCAGTTGGCTGGCAGCTCACCGCTGGTGCGGCGTTTGAACTCTGCGGCCAGTTCTGGGAAGGCTTTGGCGTAAGCGGCGAGTTTCTCGTTCCAGGCGGCTTCTTTAGCCTTACCAGCTTCTTTGGCATCCCACTGGGCATAGATATCCTGCGGGATTTCGAAGGCGGCATATTTCCAGCCCAGAGCTTCACGGGTAGCCGCAACTTCAGCTGCGCCCAGTGGAGCACCGTGGGAATCATGGGTGCCCGCTTTGTGTGGTGAACCGAAGCCAATCACGGTTTTGCACATCAGCAGGGAAGGTTTGTCGGTGACCTTATGGGCCTCTTCGATCGCCGCTTTGATAGAGTCGCTGTTGTGGCCGTCAACGCCACGTACCACGTGCCAGCCATAGGCTTCGAAACGCTTGGCGGTATCGTCGGTGAACCAGCCTTCTACGTGGCCGTCGATGGAGATGCCGTTGTCATCATAGAACGCAGTCAGTTTGCCCAGCTTCATGGTACCAGCCAGGGAACAGACTTCGTGAGAGATGCCTTCCATCATGCAGCCATCGCCCATAAAGGCATAGGTGTGGTGGTCAACAATCTCGTGGCCTGGGCGGTTGAACTGCGCGGCCAGCGTACGTTCGGCAATGGCGAAACCGATCGCGTTAGCGATCCCCTGGCCCAGCGGACCAGTAGTGGTTTCTACGCCTGGGGTATAACCATATTCTGGGTGACCCGGAGTTTTGGAATGCAGCTGGCGGAAGTTTTCCAGCTCGCTCATCGGCAGATCGTAACCAGTGAGGTGCAGCAGGCTATAGATCAGCATTGAACCATGGCCGTTAGACAGCACGAAGCGGTCACGGTCAGCCCAGTGCGGGTTGGTAGGGTTGTGGTTCAGGTAGTCACGCCACAGGACTTCGGCGATATCTGCCATGCCCATAGGGGCGCCCGGGTGGCCGGAATTTGCTTTTTGAACGGCGTCCATACTGAGTGCGCGGATGGCGTTGGCAAGCTCTTTACGAGAGGACATGTTTTACTCCAGGTCGGATTAAAAAAGCGATCAAGATTTCTATTTTCTCAGACTCGGCATTGAAACAGCAATCCCTAATACCGAATGAGAGCGAGTTCATCACTAATGCGCACGTTCGGGACATATTTCGGAATATCGCTATTTCGGCCAAGCCTGTCGTACACTAGGCTATGCGCAGAATAATGGCAGCAAAACACAGTACCACCCCCCTTTACTATCACAGGACGATAGAACGATGAAAATCCGTACTTCTTTGATTGCACTGAGCATTACTGCTTTATTGAGCGGCTGTCAAAACCTTAATACCGATACCCTACTACAATCCGGTGCCCAGGCCTACCAGGCGGCGACGCTGAGCGATAGCGACGTCAAGGCACTCAGTGATAAATCCTGCGCAGAGATGGATAGCCAGGAGCAAATCGCGCCAGCAAGCAGCGAATATACCAAGCGCCTGAACAAGATCGCCGCAGCGTTGGGGGATAATATCAACGGTACCCCTGCAAACTACAAGGTTTACGTGACCAAAGACGTCAATGCCTGGGCGATGGCTAACGGCTGTATCCGCGTCTACAGCGGCCTGATGGACATGATGGATGATAACGAAGTTGAAGGCGTACTGGGCCATGAAATGGGCCACGTTGCGCTGGGCCACACTCGTAAAGCCATGCAGGTCGCTTATGGGACAGTTGCATTACGTACCGCAGCATCTTCAGCGGGCGGCGTAGCAGCCTCATTGTCTCAGTCGCAGTTGGCCGATCTGGGCGAAAAACTGGTCAATGCCCAGTTCTCGCAGAAACAGGAAAGCGATGCGGATGATTACTCGTTCGATCTGCTGAAAAAACGCGGCATCAATCCTGCTGGCCTGGCTACCAGTTTCGATAAACTGGCGAAATTAGACGGTGGTCATGAAAGCAGCATGTTTGACAGCCACCCAACTTCCGAAGCCCGTGCCAAGCACATTCGCGATCGCATCGCTGCCGGTAAGTAACTCTATGTTCCCTCTCTTGGGAGTACGCCTCTGGAGAGAGGGAACTGAGTAAGCGGTCAGTACAGCTTCTGCGGTGGGCCAGCGAAGGTCAACGGCCCAACGCTTTTCATATCAACCTCTACCACCGATGGCCCTGGGTAATTAATCGCCTCCGCCAGCACGCCACCAAACTGCGCAGCATCGCTCACTTTCCAGGCTTTCAGCCCCATCGCCTCTGCCACCTGGCAGAACGCCGGAGTATGCAGTTCGTTATAATACTGGCGTCCAGAGAAATACTTGTCCTGAATGCCACGCATCACGCCATAGCCGCCGTCGTTCATGATCAGCAAGGTGATATTGGCCTGTTCCTGCGCCATGGTTGCCAGTTCCCCCAGGCCCAGCGCCAGACCGCCGTCCCCAACCAAGCCAACCACTTTACGCTGCGGATTGGCAATGGCCGTGCCGATCGCCATCGGTAACCCCATGCCGATCGCTCCTGCCAGCGAGTGAATATTGCATAAAGGCGAGATGGCCCGGAACAGGCGGCTACCCCATACGCTGCCAGAAACGGTGATATCACGTACCAGCAGGCCATCCTGCGGCAGCGCGGCGGCGATAGCATCGTTCAGTTTGGCGTATTCACCAGACTGCTGGCGCAGTGCCGTTTCGGCCAACTCAACCGCACGGCCAATCTCGGCATCCCACTCGGCATTCACTTTCTCGCCGGGTGCCAGGCGTGCTGCCAGCGCACTCAGCAAAGCGGAACAATCGCCATAAACCTGCTCATCCGCCAGATAATTACGGTTGGCCGCCGCCGGATCGATATCAATCTGTACCAACGGGCGCGGCAGTGGGAGTGACCAGGTACGAGTTTCGTTACTCCGCAGGCGGGAACCGGCCACCAGCGTCAAATCACACTGCGTCAGGATAGACTCAACGCTTGGCGAGTTGTGGAAGGCACGCAGGCTGCGCGGATGGCTATCCGGTAAAATCCCACGCCCATGGGTGCTGGAGATCACTACCACACCGGCATCCGCCAACTGTTTCACCGCCTCACGACAGGCCAGCGCACCACCACCAACCCACAGCAATGGACGTTTGGCACGCTTCACCTGCTGGTAAAGACGTTCAACCGCAGCTTCATCCGCAGCAGGCAGCGCAGGAGGCTGTACCACCTTCCCTACCAGGCTGGCGGGAACCAGGCTGTTCTGAATATCGATCGGGATCTCTACCGCCACCGGGCCACAAGGCACGGTCTGAGCATCCAGAATGGCGCGCTGGATCACCGCGACCGCCTGCTCTGGCGAGTTCACCCGGTAAGCCTGTTTCGAACAGGCACGCAGGAAGCCCAGTTGATCCTTGGTTTCGTGGATAAACCCGGCATCGGCGTCCAGATAGGCTTTCTCTACCTGACCGGTGATATGCAACAGTGGCGTATTGGCATTCAGCGCTTCAATCATCGCACCGACGGCGTTACCGGCTCCGGCACCGGTACTGGTCAGTGCCACCCCCAAGCCAGAAAAGCGCCCGTGGGCATCAGCCATGGTTACAGCACCAGCCTCACCGCGTGCCGGAACAAAACGGATCGCGCCACGCTGCCCAACGGCATCGGCAATCGGCAGATTGTGGATCGAGATGATGCCGTACATTGCCGCCACCTCGTACTGTTCCAACGTTCGGGCTATCGCCTCACCAACCGTAATTTTTTCGCTCATCATCTGCCTTCTTATTGTCTTTGATCGTAGGGTACGTCAGTCGCTCCAGCGGTTAGGCTGATTGCTGAGGGAGAGATACAAACTCTTTTGCTGCATATAGGCCTGGATGCCATGTAAGCCCTTTTCGCGCCCCAGGCCGCTTTGTTTAAAGCCGCCAAACGGTGTGGAAATCGAGAATGTCTTGTAGGTATTGATCCAGACGGTACCGGTTTCCAACTGTTCCGCCAGCGCCATCGTGCGGGCAAAATCACGGCTCCAGATCCCGGCCGCCAAGCCATAGATCGAGTCGTTGGCCTGTTCGATCAGTTGCTGTTCATCATCAAACGGCAACACTACCAGCACAGGGCCAAAGATCTCTTCCTGGCAGGTGCGAGCACTGTTGCTCAGCCCTTCAATAATGGTCGGCAGGTAGTAGCAGCCCTGAGCCAACTGCGGATCGGCAGGAGCTTCACCGCCAATGAGCACCCGGCCCCCTTCCTGCTGAGCCAAGGCCACGTAGTCCGCCACGCTCTGACGATGCTTGTGGCTGATCAGCGGGCCGAGGTGGACACCGGCTTGCAGCGGGTTACCAATACGCAGCCCGGCGGTCAGCTCGCATAAACGGGCCAACAGCGGCTGATACAGCGAACGGTGCACAAACAACCGTGATCCAGCGATACATGCCTGCCCGGCCGAGCTGAAAATGCCGTAGCAGATGCCACGTGCCGCCTGTTCCAGATCCGCATCTTCCAGCACGATAGTGGGCGACTTGCCTCCCAACTCTAGCGATGTAGGGATCAGTTTTTCTGCGGCAATATGTGCCAAATGACGGCCAGTGGAAGTCCCGCCGGTGAAGGAGATCTTTTTCACCAACGGATGGCGAGCCAAGGCTTCACCAATCACCGACCCCTTGCCCGGCAATACGCTGAGTAATCCTGCAGGCAAGCCTGCCTGTTCAAACAGTTCGGCCAGCTTCAGCGCCATTAACGGCGTGGCTTCTGCCGGTTTCAGTACCACCGCATTCCCTGCCGCCAGCGCCGGAGCCACCTTCTGCATTTCACTGGCAATCGGTGAGTTCCACGGCGTGATCGCCGCTATTACGCCCAGCGGCTGATACTGGCTCAGCGTCATCGCATCACGGTTACGCTGGGTAGGAAGCTCCCCCTCCAGCACCTCGCAGGCGGCAGCAAAATAGCGAGCCGTAGCCGCCGCACTCATGACCAGACCACGGGTTTCCGCCAGTGGTTTGCCATTGTCACGGGTTTGCAACTGCGCCAGGGTTTCCACTTGTTCAGTAATCAAATCGCTAACGCGATGCAGGATCGCTGCACGCTGATGCGGCACCAATCCACGCCAGCTCGGCTCGCGCCAGGCTTTTTCTGCCGCCGCAACCGCCTCATTCACATCCTCGACGTTCGCCGCTCGCAGGCGAGCATTCACGCTGCCATCAGCCGGGAAAACCGAACTCATCTCTTCGCCGCGCCCTTCGCACCAGCGGCCGGCAAGAAAAATCTTTAACGTTTCCATGCTTTGCTCCTGCCATTCAGGCAATAAAACCGCCGTCCACCAAACTGCGGCAGGCTTGTACCGCACTCAGCGCCGCCAGCGTTGATGTTTTCGGGTTGCTGGCCAGCGGGTTGCCGCACAGCTCAATCTGGAACTCGCCAAACTGACCACACACCTGTAGGCGGTGAGTATTACGTTGAGTATGCGGATCTACCTGCAAGCGTACCCGCGTGGCATCCATCCCCAAGCCATGGAGCGCAATGGTGGCCGCTACGTTGGCGTTGGCTGGGAACATGCTTGCGGCTTCCCGCGCCGACCCCTCAAAGAACACCTGGGCTTCGCTGACGGCATCCAGATTAATCATTTTTTCCGCCGGGCTGCCGCGCCAACTGGCCGGGCTTTTGCTGGACTGATAGGTCACGCTGTCCAACCCGCCTTCCCGCGCCGAAGCCAGGCCATCCATACCCGCCACCGCACCAGACAGCACGATCAGCCGCCCGTGGTAACGTGCGCAGGACTGCTGCAAACGCTGCTGCAATGCGGCATCTGCCAGGGCGCCAGTAGAGATCACGGCCAGCCGCCAGCCACGTTTAACGATGGCCTCACCAAACTCAGCGACCGCCTGCTGGCTAGCACACTCCAGCACCAAATCAGGTTGCCCGGTACACTGGTCAGGATGGGTCAACGCCTGCACCTGCCCGGCAAATGCGGCGTCGATCTCGGCATGATGCGCTTCCCGTGCCACGATCCAACCGACTGCCACGCCCTCCGGCAGGCGCGCCAGCACCTCTTTTGCCATCGCGCCATAGCCAATCATCATGATCTTCTTCATCTTTTCAGTCCCGTCAGAGATGGCGATTAAAGCCGCCGGAAACGTCCAGCGCCGCGCCGGTGGTAAAGGAGGACATGGGGGAGGCTAAAAACAGCAGCGCCCGTGCCGGTTCCTGCGGTTTACCCAAACGCCCCATCGGGATGCCACGCCGCTCGGCAATCGCCGCCGTCCACTGTTCCCAGCTTTGTTGTTGATCCTGGCGCTCGGCGAAACGCCGACGCCATTGGCCCGATTCCACCATCCCCAGCAGGATGGAATTGACGCGGACTCCTTTACTCACCAGCTCTTTGGATAAGGTCAGCGTCATATTGAGCAACGCGGCACGGGCTGCCGAGGTGGCAATCATGTGCTCTTCCGGCTGCAGGGCCAGCAGTGAGTTAACGCAGGTAATGGAGGCGATATCCGAGCGCTCCAACGCCGGTAAAAAGGCCTGCACCGGGTTGATCACCCCGAACAGCTTCAGCTCTGCCTCATGTAACCAGGCCTCGCGCGGCGTCTGATCGAAATGCGCCACAAACCCCTGCCCGGCGTTGTTGATCAACATATCCACTGCGCCAAAATGCGTGCTGACCTGCTCGGCAAACTTGGCAACCTGCTCGGCGTCGAGCACGTCGCAGCGTAACGCCAGGATCTCCGCCTGCGGGAACTCTTCACGCAGGCTGGCCTCGGCGCTGGCCAGTTTGTCCTGATTGCGGCCACAGAAGGCCACCTTCGCCCCTTCGGCCAGCAGTAAACGCAGCGTCTCAAAACCGATCCCCGAGGATCCTCCGGTGACCACCGCCACTCGCCGCTCAATCTGAAAATTCATGGTTGGATTGCCCCCGTAAAGTCCTGCAAATAGCGGTTAAACAGCGCTGGCGCATCGAGATAGCTGGCATGCCCCGCCGCATCAATCAGACGCATTGTCGCATCCTGCTGTTGTGCCAACGTTGCGGCCCCCTGTGGTGGCGTGATGCGATCGACACTGCCACACCACACCTGTAACGGGCCGCGATAGCGCACCAGGTAACGGTTGATATCGTCATTGGCCAACATCCAGGCGGCGCTGAGAAAACCGGCCGGATTAAGTTGCTTCATGCCGCTGCGTACCCAGGCAATGTCCTGCGGATCCGCCTCTTCACGTAACAATGCAGCCGCACGCTGTTCGCCGTAGCCCTGTGGGCCAAGCGTTTCGATCATCTTTTTGCGTTGGCCATATACCTGCTGGCGTTTTTCCAGCGGCGCAGTGGCATAGCCCTGAGCCGGATCGGCCAGCACCAGTCCACTCAGCCCATCTGGGTTGGCAGCGGCAAAGGCACTGCCGATCAACGCACCGAGCGAATGCCCCACAATCAACGGCTGTTGTAACTGCAACTCGGCGATCAACGCCGCCAGCGCGTTGGCATAAGCAGCAGCATCTGGCTCTGTCTGTGCCAATGCTGCACTACCGCCATAACCTGGAGCATCCCAGGCAATCAGGCGGTGCCCGTCCGTCAGGGCGCGATCGCTGAACTGCTTCATCCACGAAGCAGAACCGGAACTGATGCCATGCAGCAGCACAACTGCCCGGCCATGCCCGGCTTCGCGCCAACTTAGCCGCTGGCCTCCACAATCCGCCTGCTGGCGTTCCGGTAAGCTGTTCATCAGTTACGCTTCACTTTCGACAACGGGTGATCGGCCGGGTAAGTCGGGGTTTCCGGCTTGGCAGTACCGAGCATCACGCACATCAGAGCTTCTTCTTCACCGTGATTGAACAGGCCGCGATAAACCCCCGCCGGAACAGAAATCAGATCGCGCTCTTTCAGGATGGTTTCGTAATACTCTTCACCGTCCTGGATCATCAGTGTGATCTTGCCTTTGAGCATAAAGAACACTTCTTCAACGTCGTCATGCAGGTGTAATGGCCCCTCACATTTTGACGGCAGCACCATGGTGGAGAAGGTAAAGTTCCCCGCTGGAATGGTGTTGGTGTCGCTGACTACGCCGGTGGCACCGGTGCCGATATAGCGCATCTGCGCCCGGCGGTATTTCGGATCGTAATCGGCCTGGAACTTCAGTGCGTTCCAGTCATATTTACGGCCTTCAAAACGGGCGATACGCGATTCCACCCACTTTTCCATTGTCAGATCCTGCGGCTTGATGCCGGCTTTATTCTCAACCTGGGACATGTTGTCTCTCCTTCGTTGCATCAATACTTATTCAGTAACGGCAGCAGAATGGCGCAGCCGACAAAGGCCATCACCACCAGGAACAGCAAACCGTTATCCATATTGCCGGTGGCGGCGATCAGAGCCCCCATCAGCACCGGTGCCAATGCGCCGGCAAAATTACCCAATCCGTTAAATACCCCACCAGCGGTAGCGCTCACCCGGCTGCTGGTGGCCTTGGCCAATAGCGCGAAGATGTTTGGCGCGCCGGCTCCCCACATAAAGGTGCTGAAGGACATGGCGGCGATCACGCTGTAGGTGCCCTGCATATACAGAACGACACCCAAACCGATCCCTGCACCGCACAGCGAGATGAAACAGGCCAACGCTCGGCGATCCATCTTGTCCGACAGCCAGGCCCCCACCACCTCGCCAAGCAACATGGCAATAAACGGCAGTGACGACAGGTATCCGGCGTGCTCCAGATGAATGCCTTTGCCTTCGATCAGATAGCTCGGCAGCCAGCCATTCATACCCCACAGGTAGGTGAGAAATGCGATGTTAAACAGGCAAATCATCCAGAAATGTGGCGTGCTGAACAGTTCGCGGCGCAGTTGCTTGCGTTCGGCAACGGCCGGTTTACTGGTGGTGCTGGCCGCCGGGCGTGCCACGTTCAGGTGACGCATGCCAAACAGCACCAGCAACATCACCGGCACGGTCAGAAACGCCATAAAGAAGAAGGTGGTTTCCCAGTTAAAGCGGCTGAGAATAAACAGTGTGACCGGGAAGCCCAGTGCCGCGCCAATCGGAGTCCCCAGCAGCCACAGCATGGTGGCACGTGCCTGGAGGCGCTGCGGAAAAGCCTGGCGCACGATGGCATAGGCCATTGGCAACAACGGCCCTTCGGCGATGCCCAGCAGGATACGCAGCGTCATCATGGTGTGATAAGAGCGCGTCATCCCCATCAGCACCATCAGTACGCCCCAGGTCACCATCATGCCAATCAGCACTTTGACCGGATTGAGCCGATCGCCAATGCCGCTCAACAACATCGAAGAGAAGCCGTAGGAGAACAAAAAGGCACTCATCAGCAGCCCGAGCCGGGTGGGATCAAAGCCGATGCCCATCGCCTGCTGAAACTCGTGGTCAGAAAACAGCGCGGCAATGCTGATCTTGTCGAAAAACGCCAGTAACACGCAGGCAAACAGGGCTGCCGGCACCGACCAACGCACGCTGGTTGGCGAATTTTCGGCAACAGCATCCCCCACCCGACCGCTGCGGGCGTCGATATCTTGCGTAGTCATAAAACGCTCCCTTTGGGTCGGGCGTTATTTCAACGCCATCAGAGAAAATTCCACATCCGCCAGTTGCTGCGGATCCAGTACCCGGCCGCTGGCCAGCCAGCGTTTACCCAGCTTGATGGTGCGTGCGTCGTTAAACGCGACCAATTGCACCAGTTGCCGATCGGCATTCAGGGTGAAGAACAGTTGTGACTGCGGCGTGCGGCGCACTATCTGGTGAACGCCGCCGGTAGGAACGCCCAGGATTTGGATATTGGCGTCGTATTGATCCGACCACAGCCAGGCAACATCATCGTAAGGTGCGGCAAACGCATCCAACATGGCGCAAGCGGTGCTAATCGCCTGATTCTGTGCGTAGGCCCAGGATTGCAGACACAGGCCGAGGGTTGGATGGCGCGCAACATCGCCTGCGGCAAAAATGGCCGGATGGCTGGTACGCCCTTGTCCATCTACGACGATCCCGCCTTCAAGCTTCAGCCCTGCGCTGTGGGCCAGTTCCAGATTCAACTCAACACCGATACCGACAACCACCAGGTCGAAGGGCTGCACAGCACTGCTGGCACTGCCAATCCAGGCTTCACCATCGCGATCTTCAAGCGTGATCTCGCCGCAGTCGCAATGCACGGTGACGCCCTGCTGTTGATGCAATTCCAACAACGCCTGGGAAACGCTGGCCCCTACGCTGCGCATACACAACGCGGGTTGGCGCTCAAACACCGTCACGTCAACGCCCAACTTGCGGGCCGAGGCGGCAATCTCCAGCCCAATCCAGCCCCCCCCCACAATCGCCAGCTTTTGGCATTGTTGCAGGCCCTGGCGCAGGCGTGCCGCATCATCCCAGGAACGTAGGGTCATTACTCGCGGGTGCTTGGCCCAGTTGGCATCCGGCAGGCGTGGTCGGCCACCTGTCGCAATCAGCAGTTGATCGAACTGCAGTTGGCTGCCGTCGCTGAGCGTGACGATTTGCTGCTGTCCGTCGATGGCTTCGGCACGTAGCGGACGATGCCAATCGATATTCATCCCGGCCACCACTTCTTCACTGAACAGGCGGCTGAGTGGCGCACTACCATCCAACAGCGCCGCCTTGGAGAGCGGTGGGCGTTCGTAAAAATCATAAGGCTCGTCACTGATCACTGACAGCCTGCCGTTGTAGCCGCGATCGCGCAGCGTTTTCGCCGCCCAACCACCAGCTTGACCGCCGCCGATAATGACAATGCCTGCACGGGTTGGTTGGCTCATACCGCCCCCGGCTTCTTATGTTGGCGGCGGGTATCGTGATCGATACCGCCTTCGACCGCCCATTCGGTAAACGACACCAGCGAATGCTCCAGCTCACGCGGCTGCCAGTTTTCCGTCAGGTAGTCATCATTGGTGTAATACTCAAAGGCACCGCCGGTCGGGCTGTTGACGTACCAAAAATAGGCCGAGGAGATCGGATGGCGGCCTGGGCCAATAAAGGTGCTCCACTGCTCTTTATTCATCGCGATGCCGCCGCCGATCACTTCATGGATATCGCGTACGGTGAAGGCGACGTGGTTCAGGCCCCGTGGGCGGTTAGGCAGTTTCAGCAGGAACAGGTTGTGATGGCCACCGCGTGCCTGAGTGCGCAAGAAGACGGCGCGGTCGATATAGCGGTCGGAAACCTGGAAACCGAGCAGCTCGCAGTAGAAGCGCTCGGTAGCAGCCAAATCCTCAACGAAGAACACCACGTGGCCGATATTGACCGGCTCGGCTTTGGCATAAACCGGGCTTGGCTGGTCGATGCGGCGTACATCGCCCCATTGGTTGATCGGCGAAACGGGCAGTTCCACCGGTTGCTGCGCCGTAACGGCAAAACGCAGCGTCATACCGTTGGGATCGCGGCATTCCAGTTCTTCGCCAACGTGGCGAAAGCCTGGCATCTGCGCCAACAGGGGCTGCAACGCAGCCAGCGCCGCAGGGCTTTCAACCGCCCAGGTCATGCGGCGCAGGGTTGAACCCGCCTCAAACGCGGCCGGTAAGACCTCGCTGTCTTGCGGATACAGCACCACGCTAGCCCCGCTCAGCGTGGTAAATTCACGGCGCGGTTCGCCCCAATGCTGTAGCGTCGGTTGCAGACCGAAGTCCTGCATGAATTTTTCGCACGTTGGTAGATCTTCGACGCCAAATTCCAGCTTTTCGATTCCGGTTATGCTCATTATTGTGCCTCACGTTCTCGCTGAATGCGTTTTTCAGGCATGATCGACCCCGGCCCATGAAGCTCATGAGTCTTATCCCTGCCTGAGTGATTGGTAGTGGGCGAATAGCGTCGCCCAGATAACAAAGCGTTTGGCCGGTTAGCCGACGTTAGCCTGCGGTGGCGCGCCTAACAGGCCCGATATTTTCACTGCGGCATCCCGGACTTCCATACGCAACCGCTCACGATCCGCCTTTGGGATCTCATCGGACGGCACCATAATGCTGACCACCGCTTCCACCCGCTGTTCGCGGTTAAAGATCGGATAGACGATCGAGGAAATGCCGTGGCGGTAGAAGGATTCGCCAATCACATAGCCACGGGCCTTATCCTGCTGCACCATCTGCCACAGCGCTTCGCGATTGGCCGGTGTCCCCGGCGCCGCATCGGGCAAGGCTTCATGCGGGAACAGGCGTTCAAACTCTTCCCGGCTGGTGCTGGTCAGCAGCATCCGGCCAAGCGAGGTGCGGTGAACCGGTAAACGGGTGCCCACGCTGACCTGGTTGATCTGCGAGCCAGCCGCGCTGACGCGGGCGATATAGATCACGTCATGTCCATCGCGGATCGCCAGATGGCTGCTGCATTGGCTGCGATCGCGCAGCTGCTCGATCACCGGTTGGCCAGCCTGGGCCACGTCCAGCGAGGCGATATATTCAAAGCCCAGACGCAGTACTTTGATCCCCAACGCAAAAGTGTTGGTGCGTGGATTGCGCTCCAAAAAGCCCAGATGCTCCAGCGTTTGCACCACGCGGTAGGCGGTTGCCTTTGGCATATCGACCAGGCGATGTAATTCTGCAAAGGTCATTTCCTTATGCTGCTCGCCGAAGGCCAGCAACAGTTGTAACCCGCGATCCAGCCCCGGGATCAGATATTTACACGCTTGGTCGTCTGCCATGTGCTGCTCCTAAAATGTTTGCCTGTCCGTCAGGCGGTCAGTTAAACACGAAACCACCGTTGACCGGTATCAGTTGGCCGGTGACAAAATCCGCCAGCGGCGACAGCAGATAGAGCACGCTACCGGTCACATCGTCCGGATGCTGTGCACCTGCCAGTGCCCGGCCTTGCTCATACAGCTGATGCCGTTCGGCAGGGACATACTCAGTGGCTTCAACGCGCGTCAAGCCCGGTGCAATGGCGTTAACGCAGATCCCCTGCGGCCCCAGCTCACGCGCCATGGAGCGGGTCATCGAGATGATCGCCCCTTTGCTCGCCACATAGGCCATCAGTTTCGGCGCCCCCCACAAGGCGGTATCAGAGGCAACGTTGACGATTTTGGCATGCGGCGTTTGGGCCAATAATGGCACCGCCGCCTGGCTCACCAACCAGGTCCCCCGCACGTTGACCTGCATGACCTTGTCCCACAGTTCAATGTCGTATTCCATCATGGTTTTGCCACCGACACCGGTTGCCATCGCAGCGTTGTTCACCAGCCCGTCGATCGCGCCGCCCTTGGCAATCGCACTGAACGCCGCAGTGATGGATTGCGGTGAAGCCAGATCGATAACCTGAGCTTCAACCTGTGCCCCCTGCTCACGCAGGCTGGCGGCGCTGTCCTGCAACTCTTCCGCCAGGATATCGCACATCACCACGCTGGCCCCGGCCTGAGCCACCGCAGCGGCGAAGCTGCGCCCCAGCCCACGCGCCGCTCCGGTGACTACGATACGTTTCCCTGCCAGCAAGCCGCTCACTGTGCCGCCTCCAGCTCGCTAAGCGTTGCCAGCTGCTTTTGTGCCTCTTTCTGCATCATACGGCGCAGGCGGGAGAGGCCCACGTCATGTTGATACAGGTATTCACGACCACGCGCGTTCGGTGCCATGTTCTCCAGCACGATGCGATCCTGCTCCAGTACGTCCCAGTGCAGTTCTTCCAGACGGTTGCGGTACATAAAGCGCCATGCGTCACGCTGCCAGTCTTTCACTTTGCGGATACGCCAGAAGAATACCCGGCAGTGATCCTTATCTTCCGGCACCACCATGCCGATGATCCAGAAGTGGCCGCCTGGCCCAAAACGCTTTTTGTAAGGGATCGACAGACGCATCCAATAGGCACCGCTGCTACCAAATTCGACCCAGTCGAAGTTCACGCCAATCTGGCCGTTCTTTTTAAAGATGAAACCGCTGTCGGTGGGTTCCAGCGCCATATCGGCCTTGCGATCCCCTTCCGCCATCGAATGCGATGAGGAGTGCAGGTAGGTGCCATGCATCGGATCCATCACGTTTTCCAATGCGTATTGATAGTTACAGTCCCAGCTGGCGGTACACAGGAAGTTGCTGTAGTTGGCCTCATCCGCCAGCTCTTGCGGGAAGCTCAGTTCGGCAGGCTGTTCATCGGCAGTGACGCCGAAATACAGGAACACCGCGCCGTAAGCCTCTTTCGCCGGGTAGGATTTCAGGCATTTCTGCCCTACCAACGGGCAGCGGTCTACCGCTGGCACATCTTTAACCTCGCCATCGCCACCAACTTCAACGCCGTGATACCAGCAGGCAATGCGATCGCCAAGATTCCAGCCCATCGACAGGCGAGCGCCACGATGCGGGCAACGATCTTCCAGTGCGTGGATCGCCCCTTGTTTATCGCGCCACACCACGATCTGTTGTTCAAGACGGGTGATGCCCACGGGGTTGTTACCCACTTCCCAACTGGCCAATACCGGATACCACATACCGCGCAGGCCCTGATCCAGATAGTCTTGTACCGTCTGCGCGGAGGATGTTGTGTTTGCTGTCATTGTCCTTCTCCCTGTGCGGCTCAGAAACCGTTGACGTGTAGGAATTCGCGGAACGTGGCTTCATTCCATGGCTGACCACTGCGATCGAACAGGCGACGCTGATTGAGCGCACTGACGATCTGCTCCAGCTCCTCCGCCCCTTGCTCGAAGATCTCTTCCAGCGCGGCTACCAGTGAGGTTTCAAACCCGTCTGGCACGCGTGCCCGGGTTTGCCAGATCACATTCTGAAACTGGCCGGGTTGGTGGATTTGGCCGTTGCCTCCCTCACGCGCCGGGATCACCTGTTGGGTATCCGGCAGCCAAGGGTTGAAATCGGTAATGTGCTGCATGCTTATTCCTCCGCGATAAAGGTGATTTGGATTTGATTGTCGATCACCCGGGTAGGGTAGGTTTGCAGATCTCGGCCACCGGGTTCGCGCAGGCATTGGCCGCTACGCACATCGAACACCGCTTCGTGCAGTGGACACTCCACTTTTCCGTCATCGACAAACCCTTGGCTGAGCAAGGCATAGGCATGCGGGCAAACGTCTTCCAGCGCGTAATATTGACCGTCGATCAAATAGACGCCGACCTCTTTTCCCTCAATGTTGGCGGAGAAAGGAAAATCTTCTTTAACTTGAGACACTTCGCACACGTTCTTCCAGCTCATTGCTTCTGTCCTCTATCTGATTGTTTCATATATGAAACTCAGTTTCTTATTTAATACAGTCACTATAGATATGGCGAATCTTTCGTCAAGCCAGCAAAGGGAAGAATGTTAATGATTGGTTATTTTAAAGTTACAACTGCGGAGTGGATCACGAAAAAATGCAGCGGGGGTGAAAACAAAGCAAAACGGCCCCAGTCATCAAGACTGAGGCCGTTTAATTAGCAGAAAGCGCCGACTTAGCGCCCTTTCTTTTTGCGCCCCGGCTGAGCAAAACGCTTACGCGCCGGTGCGTGACTGCCCGCTTTATCCGCGGTTTTCTGCCCGCCGCTCGCCGGTTTTTTTACCGCAGGCTTGGGCTTGGCCGCTTTCTTCGCGGGTTTAGCCTCTGAAGACGAGTCTTCAATCAACTTAAACAGCTCAACCAGTTCATCGTCCGTCAAATCGCGCCATTCCCCTAACGGTAGCCCAGACAGGCCGACGTTCATGATGCGGGTGCGCTCCAGCTTGGTCACTTCATAACCGAAATGCTCACACATACGGCGGATCTGGCGGTTAAGCCCCTGTACCAGCACGATACGGAACACAAAGGGCGCTTCTTTCTTCACCTTGCATTTTTTGGTGACCGTGCCCAGCATCGGCACTCCGGCACCCAAACCACGAATAAAATCGTCGGTTACCGGTTTGTTGACCGTGACCAGATATTCCTTCTCGTGGTCGTTACCGGCACGCAGGATCTTGTTCACCAGATCGCCGTGGTTGGTGAGGAAGATCAGCCCCTGCGAATCTTTATCCAACCGCCCGATCGGGAAGACACGGGTGCTGTGGTTGACGAAATCGACAATATTGTCTTTCTCACCGTCTTCGGTGGTGCTGACGATACCCACCGGCTTGTTCAGCGCAATAAAAATCAGATTGTCTTCGTTACGGGGTTCAATAAGCTGCCCGTTAACCTTGACCACGTCGCCAGCGAATACCCGATCGCCGAGCGCTACGCGCTTACCGTTGATAAAAACATTGCCCTGTTCGATGTAACGATCGGCATCGCGACGCGAGCAGATGCCGCTCTCGCTAATATATTTGTTGAGGCGTATAGATGGTTTAGTCAGCACGGTTCCTCCGTAAACGCGAAATACACTTTATCTTCACGGCAATATTTTCATGATGAGTTGACGGGTAAGGGCCGCTGCCAAGCGGGCGCAGCATACCGCGCCCCTACGGTCGACTATGTGCGACCCCTACCCATTCAGCAAACTGATTTAGCCCTGCTTTTTGGCCGCTTGCAGATACAACATTTCCAGGCCCAGCGTTGCCGCTGCCAGTGCGGTGATCTCAGACTGGTCGTAAGCCGGAGCTACTTCTACCACATCCATACCGACAATGTTCAGCGATTGCATACCACGCACCAGTTTCAGGGCGCGATCGGAGGTCAGGCCGCCGATCACCGGGGTGCCGGTGCCTGGTGCGAAAGCCGGATCCAGGCAGTCGATATCGAAGGTCAGATAAACCGGCATATCGCCAACGATCTGTTTGATCTGCGCCAGCAGATCGTCCACGCCACGATCGTTAACCTGCGCAGCATCCAGTACGGTGAAGCCGTTGTCACGATCGAACTCGGTACGGATACCGATTTGCACGGAGTGATTTGGATCGATCAGGCCTTCGTTCGGCGCATGGAAGAACATGGTGCCGTGGTCAAACTTGCTGCCGTTGGCATAGGTGTCGGTATGGGCATCGAAATGCACCAGCGCCATTTTACCAAAATGCTTGGCATGCGCGCGCAGCAGCGGCAACGTAACGAAGTGGTCACCGCCGAAAGAGAGCATGCGCTTACCGGCTGACAGCAGTTTTTCTGCGTGCGCCTGCAGCTTGTCGCTCATATCCTGGGCATCACCAAAGTTAAATACCACATCACCGCAGTCGACCACGTTCAGACGATCGCGCAGATCAAAGTTCCACGGCCAGCGCGCCCCTTCCCATGCCAGATTGGTAGAAACCTGGCGGATCGCCGCAGGGCCATGACGCCCACCGGCACGGCCGGAGGTAGCCATATCAAAAGGAACACCGGTGATCACCCACTCTGCATCGCTATCGTAAGGCATAAAGTTCAGCGGAAAGCGCAGGAAACCAAAGGCGTTGGACACTAAGGAATTATCGGGCTGATGGCCTAAGGTACTCATATTTACCCTCATTTTTCAACGGTTCGCCCGTAGCCGGACGCTTGGGCGGTAGCAAAAAAAAATCCCTCCCGCGTCGTTAGCCCGACGAGAAAGGGATTTATTCGATGTCTGTTTCTATGGGTAGATTATCGCCGCAATTGGTTCACTCTTCAAGGTGCCCGTTGTCAGCAGATGCACAAGAAGGAACAACCAACCTGCCAGCATCGAGTTCGACTACGCGATCGGCAGAGGCTATCGTCTCAGGCCGGTGAGCAATCAGCAGGATGGTTAAGCCCAGGTTGCGCAAAGTGCTGCCGATCAGGATTTCATTGGTGACATCAAGATGGCTGGTTGCCTCATCCAGGATCAGTAACCGTGGGCGTTTATATAATGCCCGGGCCAACAGCAGGCGCTGCTTTTGGCCCCCAGACAGCGAATTACCCATTTCCCCAATCAACGTCTGGTAGCCCATCGGTAACGCGATGATATCCTCATGCAGCTGTGCCAGTTGAGCACAGTGTTGCGCCCAATCCAGATCGCTGTGTTGAGAGAAAAAGGTGATGTTGTCGAGTATTGCCCCACGGAATAGTCGATCCTCTTGCATCACCGCGCCGATCATTTGGCGAACCTGCCGATAGCCCGCATGATGATGATCGATGCCAAACACCTGCAACCGCCCAGCAGTTGGCGGGTAAAGCCCCAGCAGGATCTTCGCCAGGGTGGTTTTCCCGCAGCCAGAGCGCCCTACCAGCGCCACCACCTCTCCAGGCATGATTCGCAACGCCGCTTCTGCCAAGATATCGTTACCTCCCTGGCCGTAGCGGAAGGTGATGTTTTCCAGTTCCACAACTGGGCGATCCTCTCTCTGCTTGGGGAAAGCTACGGTAAGAGATTCTGCCGCCTGAGCACCGCCCTCCTTCTGGGTCAGCACAATATCTGCCAGCCGTTCGTTATAAACATCCAGCATTCGCCAGGCAAATGCCTTATCGATCAGGCCATTGATGCTGGCGGAAAAACGCCCTTGAAATGACATATACGCCACCAGCATGCCGATCGAGAACGAACCCGACAGCACCGCATTGGCACCAAACCACAGCACCGCCGCCCCCACCAGGCTACCAATGATCTGGTTAATGATGTCGTAGCCGATGGCCAGTTTATGCTCACGCAGTTGGCTATTGCGCCTGGCGATATTCAGGTTACGCCAAGCTGATTCCCGCTGGGCCAACGCTCCGTTAACCCGCAGGCTGAGTATGCCATGCAGCGTTTCCAGAAAGTGGCTTGATTCCAGAGTGCCCGCCGTCCAACTGTCCTCTGCCGCCCGGCGCAGGGTGCGAAACCATAGCACGCGTAATAAGCCATAAATCAGCGCTGCGCCTAGCGCCAGCATGGATAACGACACGCTGTAGAGCAACATCATGCCCAAGGTACCGACCACCAGCAATACGTCCAGCATCGCCTCAAGGATGCTGGTGGTGAGCGTATCCTGAATGGTATCGACCGCATCAAACTTGGCGCTGACGTTACCAATGTCACGCTTTTCAAACCAGTCGATCGGCAAACGCAGCAGGTGATGGAACACGTTGGCCGTCCACTGCATATTGAAATTGACCGCCATGGTAATGGTCGCCCATTGCCGGGCCAGGCCAATCAACGTCTGGGTCGCACTCATCAGCAGCATGGCAATGACAATCAGCACCAACAGGCTATCATCCAGCGCCACCAGGACTTCATCGATCACGATCTGATTGATCAACGGGCTCAGCAAGGCCAAGACTTCCAACGCCAGGGCAAAGCAGAAAATGCGCGCCAGCGCAGCCTTCAACCCTACCGTCTTGCCAACCAATTCCGTTAGCCGCACTTTCTTGCGTTCGTCACGCGGCTCAAAGTCATGGGTTGGCGTCAGTTCCAACGCGACACCGGTAAAATGACGGTTAGCCTGTACCAACGACATGTTAACCGCCCCGCGTGCCGGATCGTGCAGTTCGATCTCGTTGCCACGTACCCGTTTAAGCACCACAAAGTGGTTGAGATCCCAGTGTAAAATGCAGGGTACGGTCAGTTGGCTAAGCTCCTCCAGCTCTAAACGTACCGCACGACCTGTCAATTTCAGGATCTGAGCGTATTCCATCAAATGCACGAAAGTCATGCCCTGCGTCGAAACACTGAATCTTGCACGCAGGCTGGGGAGGTCAATACGGTAACCGTGCCAACCGGCAACCATTGCCAGACAAGCCACCCCACATTCCGCCGACTCGGTTTGACGGATCAACGGCAAGCGGCGGCGCCAATGCAAATTCAGGTGCAAATGCTCAGTCCATTCCATGGCTATATTTTTCCTTGCAGGCTCCATAACGGTTCCAGCAGCCATTCGTATAGCCGCCGCTTGTCCAGCTCGATATCTGCGGCCACCACCATCCCGGTGCGCAGTAATTCCTGGCGGCCATACACGGTCACGCTGGGTTTATCCGGCATGACAATCACCCGGTAATGCCCCTCATTTTCTTTCCACACCACCGGGTTATGTGGCATGACATCTGTCGGGCTGAGGCTGATGCGGGTCACCTCCCGCGTCGTGCCATACTGCACGCCAAATTTTTCATAGGGATAGGCCGCGAAACGCAAGCCAACCCGCTGATGGGGCTTGATAAACCCAACGGACTTGCTCGGCGCATACAGCTCAATCTGCATTTGGGCCGCCAGTGGCACCAGCGTTAACAGCGGCTCATTTTGGTTGACCGCTTGCCCCGCCTTGACCAACACCGCAGCAACACGCCCTGCCACCGGGGCAACCAGCGTGCTTTCCTCCTGCGATTGCAGCTCGATCTGTTGCTGCCGGATCCCTTGTAATAACCGGTCCAACTCCACCCGGCGGCTTTGCCCCTGCTGCAACAAACTCCCCTGATCCGTTTCAACCGAGGTCAACTCACGCTTCAGGCGCTGTTGTACCTGCCGCTGGTTTTCGACATAACCTTCCGCGGCCGCCAGTTCGATCTGCTTTTGCTGAAACTCAAGCTCGGAGACATACTTCTGCCGCACCAAACGTTGATAACGCTCCATCATCGAGCGGGTTAACTCCGCCTGGCGCAACGTGAGTTTCAGTGCCTCATCGGCGCTGCGCAATTCCTCTTTCAATTGGTCAACCCGCTGCCGTAATCCCTGTATTTGCATGTTATTGGCGGCAACTTCCTGATGCTGTTGCTGCACCAACATCTGATACTGCTGCGCCAGGGAGTTTTTTAGCGTCGCCAAGGTGGCCAAACCCTTGCCGTCATAGCGTTCACCACTTAGCCGATAGAGTAATTGGCCTGCTGCAACCTCATCGCCTTCGTTAATCAGCAATGCTTCAACCCGTCCTTGCGTACGCGCAACCACTTTGACTACTCCGGTTGAAGGCATCACGACACCTTCCAGTCGGGCTTTACGGGTATATTCACCACCGATTAAAAAAGCGATTAATGCAGCCACCAAGAGCACACTGGCACAGGCATAAAGCGTCATGTTCGGGCTGGGGGAAATCAAAATCCCCCCTTCGGCTCGCGTGGCCTGGGCGGCAAAATAGGCCTGGCGGTAGAGACGCGTCACGTGATTGGATCAGCCAATTTAATCGTCTTGACGGCGATATAACGTTGTTCTGGCAATCTATTATTAACCATATATATTACCGCTCCCTGTAAATGAAGTTAATAGCGATGATTACCAATCGACACTTGAGCATTAGTTATTTAATTAAAGGTGACAGACTGTTATTTACTTGATTTTCGAACAGAGATTTTCTTTAACAAAGAAATTACCAAAATAAACAGAATAACTCAACAATATCGTCAACCATTATTAATTGATTGATAACGTAAAATAAATAAGTAAAAGCCATCTCCGAGGAGATGGCTTGGGGCTATTGGCAAAACTCCACTGCCTAATATATTACAGCAAAGACTCTTATTAATTAACCAGCACCGGATCTGCACGATATTGCGTTGGGAACAGCTGCTGTAGCTGTTTTACCTTTGGCAAGTCATTCACCACGATGTAGGGTTGATCCGGGTTAAGCGTGAGATAGTTTTGATGGTAAGCCTCGGCAGGATAAAAATGACCATTGTCCTCAATGCGGGTCACCAGCGGTTTGGCAAAGCGCTTACTGGCATCCAGCTGTGCAATATAAGCCTTGGCAACCTGCTGTTGTGATTCCGTCAGAGGGAAAACGGCTGAGCGGTATTGTGGGCCGCTGTCCGGCCCCTGGCGATCGAGCTCGGTTGGGTTGTGTGCTACCGAAAAATAGATTTGCAGCAGTTGCCCATAGGAAATCTGCTGTGGATCAAAGGTGACCTGCACCGACTCCGCATGGCCGGTATCCCCTCCGCTGACGGCCTCATAATTAGCCGTTTGTGCCGCACCTCCGGTATAACCGGATATGGCATTGGTCACGCCTTTAACGTGCTGGAAAACCCCCTGCACGCCCCAGAAACAACCGCCGGCAAAGATCGCGGTTTCCGTACGCGATGTCGTCGGCGCTTCGTCTTTTACCGGCGCAGGGATCGCTACCGCCGCCTCAGCCTCACCCAGTGGCCAGGCAACGCTTTGCAAACAGAACCCGGCAGCAACCAATATCGCGCCCCATATACCGTATTTACCTAGCGATGGCAGCGTTTTGTCTACGTTTCTCATGTTATTCCTCACTATTCTGGTTAGGCCGAGCTTGGCGTGAACAGCATGGCGATGCCATTCATGCAGTAGCGCAAACCGGTGGGTTGTGGGCCATCGTCAAATACGTGCCCCAAATGCCCGCCGCAGCGGCTGCAATGCACCTCTTCGCGGACCATGCCCAGCGTTCGATCCTTACGCGTCGCCACTGCCTGTTCGAGGGGTTGCCAGAAACTGGGCCAGCCGGTATGGCTGTCAAACTTGGTGTGGGAAGAAAACAGCGCCTGCTGGCAACCCGCACAGGCAAACTGACCATCGCGGTGCTCATCGTTAAGCGGACTGCTGTAAGGAGGTTCCGTACCTTCCTCGCGCAAAACAGCATATTGGCTGGCTGAAAGCCGTTGCCGCCATTGTTCTGCCGTATAGTTGACGGCAAACGACTCCGCCATCGCCGAACGAGAGAAAAGTGCAGGCAGCAGGCCTACGGCATAGGCCACAGAGAGTGCTCCACCACCCAGAATAAAATACCGTCTGTTGATCATCATCGTTACCTCTGGTGCTATTCACCGACAATGACAAACTACAGAGAAAGTCGTGACCAAATCCTCACGGAGAGTTCACAAATTTGTGATAACTGAGAACACGGCATTAAGACGTTGAAAGTTTAAATGGAATTTCTAATTTGGCGGGGTACGGGCTAAGAGGGAAAAATGAAGGGGCGCAGCCTCTGCCGCGCCCCTGGATAGGAAGTATGTCAGACTATCGGAATAGCTTACTCATCTTCTAAATAAGTATAGCCATACAGACCGGCCTCAAACTCTTCGACAAATTGCGCCTGCAACTCCGCGTCAAGATCGGTTTCTTTCACCTGATCGCGGAATTTCGCCAACAGCGCGATCGGATCGAGCTGCACGTATTCCAGCATGTCGGCTACGCTATCGCCTTCATCAGACAGTTCGGTTTCTACGCTGCCATCAGGGAATACAAACACATCCACCGAAGCCGTATCGCCAAACAGGTTGTGCATATTGCCCAGGATTTCCTGATAGGCACCAACCATGAAGAACCCAAGCAGAGGTGGGTTTTCCGGATCGTACGGAGGCATCGGCATGGTGGTGGCTACGCCGTCACCATCAATATAGTGATCGATGGTGCCATCGGAGTCACAGGTGATATCCAGCAATACCGCACGGCCTTCCGGCGGCTTGTCCAAGCCTTCCAACGGCAAGACCGGGAACAGTTGGTCGATACCCCAGGCATCCGGCATCGACTGGAACAGTGAGAAGTTGACGTAGAACTTGTCCGCCATCCGCTCCTGCAATTCGTCAATGATTGGCCGGTGCGCTCGATTGCTTGGATCGAGCTGTTGCTGGATCTTGTTGCAGATGTTCAGATACAGCTGCTCAGCATAGGCACGCTTGGTCAGATCCAACATGCCATGAGCATATTGGGTATGCACATCGTGCAGATCCATCTGGCTATCGTGCAGCCATTCACGCAACGAACGACGGTTTTCCGGTTCGTTCATTTCCTGCCAGGTTTCCCACATGCTTTCCAGCGCGCGAGGTGCATCTTCGACCGGAGGAACCGGCTCACAGAATTCGTTGCGCTCAACGCCAATGACGTTGGAAACCAGCACCGTATGGTGGGCGGTTACGGCACGGCCAGACTCGGTGATCACCGTTGGATGCGGCAGGCCATGCTCATTACAGGCATCACCGATCCCCCAAATCACGTTGTTGGCATATTCATTCAGGCCGTAGTTGACCGAACAGTCGGACTGCGAACGGGTGCCTTCATAATCCACACCCAAACCGCCACCCACGTCGAAACATTGAATGTTTACGCCCAGCTTATGCAGCTCGACATAGAAACGCGCAGACTCACGAACGCCAGTGGCGATATCGCGAATGTTGGCCAACTGAGAACCCAGGTGGAAATGCAGCAGTTGCAGGCTATCCAGGCGGCCCGCTTCACGCAGGGTTTCCACCAGCTTCAATACCTGAATGGCTGCCAGACCGAACTTGGATTTTTCGCCACCGCTCGACTGCCACTTACCTGCCCCTTGTGAGGCCAGGCGGGCACGTACGCCAAGGCGTGGGATCACATTCAGGCGTTCAGCCTCTTCCAGCACCATCTGGATTTCCGACATCTTCTCGATCACCAGGTACACTTTGTGCCCCAGCTTTTCACCGATCAGCGCCAGACGAACATATTCACGGTCTTTGTAGCCGTTACAGACGATCACCGAGCGGGTCATACCGGCATGGGCCAGTACCGCCATCAGTTCCGCCTTGGAACCCGCTTCCAGCCCCAGTGGTTCACCGGAGTTGACCAGTGATTCAATCACGCGGCGATGCTGGTTAACCTTGATCGGGTAAACCAGGAAGTAGCCACCTTCATAGCCGAAGGATTCACGCGCACGTTTGAACGCGGCGTTAATGGAACGCAGGCGATGCTGCAAGATCTGCGGGAAGCAGAACAAGGCTGGCAGGCGTTGGCCATCTTTTTGGCGCTCTTTCACCAACTCGGCGAGATCGACGCGCGCATGCGGAACGTCTGGGTCCGGGCACACGCTGATGTGGCCCAGCTCATTGACGTCAAAGTAATTGTTGCCCCAGTAGGCGACGTTATAAGTGCGCAGCATCTTGCTGGCATTACGATCATTCATGGCAACCTCCTGCATGGAGCGTAAAGATAAATTATCACCCGCTACTGACGGGCGTTGGATCGGCATATCTTCAGACATTACTCGCCTCACCTTGCATACTGACGATATAGTCAGCCACTATCGCAGCTACAACCCGCGAGAACAACCCGGAAACACCCCATTTTAGCAGTGAATTCACCTGCCGTTCGTGGTCAGCGATCGGTTTATACCCAATAGATTTATTGTAAGACACCCTGTTCAAACCTCGTGAATCGGGTAAAGAATCATCCCACTGTTGGCTGCAGGCTACCCTTGTTCAGTGCTTCAGACAGCCGTTAACCGGCCCGAGGATCCTGAGTAGCGCCCAGAGGTGTGTAACATCGGGTAGATGGTGTAGAGACAAGACGGGAAATAGCACAAGAATGCGCGCCAGAACGGCACTGCTGTTGAGAACCAACAACCAGTAGACAACGGATCATTAATCCAACCACCTCCACGCATGCCGCTCGCGATGAACGACAAAGCCTCTATATAGTATAAGAACGTGAACGTTCAATGAAGCGGCGGCCCCATTAGTGGGTACCTACGGTAGATCATGGCGCGGCGTTGCCGGGGTTTACAGAAAGTTTCAATTTTCTGCAACACGCTGTGCACCAAATGAACCGCGCGCGCAGTTTATACCGGACCCCCGGGCAAAATGCAAAATGAAAATTCGCCAGAAACTGTTTCAAGCGATGAAAATGGCGGCAAGCGGTTTGCCCAAAAGAGCGTTAGGGCAAAAAATTACTGGCAATCCGGCTAAAGGCTGACCTAAAATAGACGTCCAGATGTTAATCCATCTATACCGATTAACTGATAAACTGCTTAACGGCTTTGCCTGAGGGGCGTTGCAGGATGCATCTCGCCATCAGCGGAAGACCCTTCGCTTTGATGCCCGGATCTCCAGCGCTGTGCAGTAATTTCCAACCCGTCTTTTGCAAGGTAAAGAACACCATGGCTAAACACCTCTTCACGTCCGAATCTGTTTCAGAAGGACATCCGGATAAAATTGCCGATCAGATCTCGGATGCCGTTCTTGATGCCATCCTGGAACAGGATCCAAAAGCCCGCGTAGCCTGCGAAACCTACGTGAAAACCGGCATGGTGCTGGTTGGCGGCGAGATCACCACCAGCGCCTGGGTCGATATCGAAGAAATCACCCGCAAAACCGTGCGCGAGATTGGCTACATTCATTCCGATATGGGCTTTGATGCCAACTCCTGTGCCGTATTGAGCGCCATCGGTAAACAATCACCGGATATCAACCAGGGTGTTGACCGTAGCGATCCGCTGGAGCAAGGTGCTGGCGATCAGGGCCTGATGTTCGGTTATGCCTCTAATGAAACCGACGTGTTGATGCCTGCACCAATCACTTATGCCCACCGTCTGGTTCAACGCCAGGCCGAAGTGCGTAAAAATGGCACCCTGCCTTGGCTGCGCCCAGATGCCAAAAGCCAGGTCACGTTCCAGTATGACGATGGCAAAATCGTCGGTATTGATGCCGTGGTGCTGTCTACCCAGCATTCCGATGATATCGCGCTGAAAGATCTGCAAGAAGCGGTGATGGAAGAGATTATCAAGCCGGTACTGCCAGCCGAGTGGCTGACCGCAGGCACCAAATACCACATCAACCCAACCGGCCGTTTTGTTATCGGTGGCCCAATGGGTGACTGTGGTCTGACCGGCCGTAAAATCATCGTTGATACCTACGGCGGCATGGCCCGTCACGGTGGCGGCGCGTTCTCCGGCAAGGATCCTTCCAAGGTTGACCGCTCTGCCGCTTATGCGGCGCGTTACGTGGCAAAAAACATCGTTGCCGCAGGCCTGGCAGATCGTTGTGAGATCCAGGTGTCCTACGCTATCGGCGTAGCGGAACCGACTTCCATCATGGTGGAAACCTTCGGTACCGAGAAGATCTCAACCGAGCAACTGACCCTGCTGGTGCGTGAGTTCTTCGATCTGCGCCCATATGGCCTGATCCAGATGATGGATCTGCTGCAACCGATCTACCGTGAAACCGCAGCTTACGGCCACTTTGGCCGCGAACACTTCCCATGGGAAGCGACCGACAAGGCAGCCCAGTTGCGTGAAGCGGCTGGCTTGAAGTAAGCCTGGGCGGTAGACCTAACAACGGCGAGCCTGAGGCTCGCCGTTTTCGTTTGTAGACTAAACATAGTCAACCGGATCGATAACTCACGGAGTCTTCTGAACTGCACCACTCAAGGTTAACTGTAAATTTACTTTCATGTTATCCGAGGGAGAAAAATGAGCAACGCTGTTTTGAATAACGGCTTTGCGCTACAGTAGCCCTCCAATTTCCAGCCGGATGGATAACATGCCAACCGTGATTTCTACCGAATCTTTCAGCAGCATCATCCATTTTGTGACGGCTGCAAATTCAAGTAGCTTTACTCAAGCTGCGGAACAGCTAGGTGTGTCCAAATCAGCAATTGGAAAAAGTATTCAGCGTCTGGAACATAACCTCGGTACTCCTCTATTCCATCGCACCACGCGGAAAATCAGCCTTACAACAGAAGGAGAAGCATACCTGGCAAGCTGCCAGAGTGCGCTAGAGACATTACAGATGGCCGAGATGGCGTTACGTTCGAAACTAACGGAACCCGTAGGCACAGTAAGAATTGATCTTCCTGCTGCCTTTGGCCGTTCGGTCATGATGCCGGTGTTGATGGACATGACGAAACGCTATCCCCACCTGAAACTGACCATTACCTTTAATGACCGGATCATCGACCCTCTGGATATAGGTTTTGATCTCGCCATTCGTTTCGGGGCGGTTAAAGATACCACCGACCTTGTAGCCCGCAAGCTGAATGAGCAGCACCTGATTATCTGTGCATCGCCAGCCTATCTTTCTGCCTATGGCACGCCTGAAACCTTAGCCGAACTGAGTATCCATCGCTGTATTTTAGCCTGGCGCGGCGGAGCACCTTTAAGCTGGTTGATTCGGAATGGTGAAGGGAAAGACGTCAGACTTAAACCCGCACCTTTTCATCAAATCAGTGATGGCGACGCTATGATAGATGCCTGTATCGCCGGAGCCGGTGTGATTCAATTTCCGGAGGCGTTACTAAGACCGCATATACAGAGTGGTAAATTAGTGCCAATACTTGAAGCATATAACCCCTCACCAACCGAATTGAATGTCATATGGCCTCGAGCCCGTCATCTGCTACCAGGAGTACGCTTTATCATTGATGAATTAATCGCGTTAGCCTCACAAAAAACCTTCGGCTAATTGTAGATTTTTATTCTACGCTGTGTGCTCTTTTAGACAGTTTATCCACTTTCTCTACCCTAGTAGGATCCCTCCAACGTCAGATTACCTGACATATCATCCATTCTTATAGGGGTTCTAAAATGCCAGTAGTCAATATTCAGATGTTCGAGGGCCGTGACGACGCTAAACCTGCAATTGCTAAAGCGGTAACCGACGCTATCGCCACACACGCAAAAGTTGATCCGCAGTATGTGTATGTCATTTTCAATGACGTAAAGACAGACAACTGGGCAATTTCCGGTGAACTCTTTTCCGAAACGCTTAAAAAGTTGAGCTGATAGTTACTGTTATAAACGACGGGCCAGAAGCCCGTCGTTTTTGTTTGTAGAGAATGGGTGCTCATAGATCTGCACGCTTACAACCAACGGGCGGGAGCAGGCCCCCGCCGTTGGGTTGCCTTACCGTTCGGATTCGTAGGCCAAAATGGCCGCAACCTCCGTGTTGCCCGATCGAATACGCAGCTCGCAAAGTTTGCTGCGCGTTATCCATACCAACAAGATAACCGTGGTACAGATAATGACCAGTTTTACGATATCTCCTCTGTTTGGCATCATGCCTCCTTATCCTTGCCTCGCGGCGAGTAAGAAGCTAACCTAACGTTGTGGAGCGTTAGAGTTGGCCTCGGGTTGATATTATCGACTCGGGGCTTTTCTCTTTGTACCTTTCGCATTGGCTCCAGATACAAAGATCCAGAGCACCCATCCGCAGTATATTCACCTCTCCAGCCCGACTGGCGGCTGTTTAACGTCTAAAAACCAACTTTGCGCAATGCCACGCAATGCTTTGCAACTGCCTGAAAAACCAAGGGCCCAGCAATGCTGAGCCCTTGGTGGCAATGGTGGTAACCCGAGATAGTCTACGAAGTTTGCTTACGCAGCAGATAGACAAAGTACGGCGCGCCAATAAAGGTCGCCAGCAGCCCTGCGGGGATTTGGTAAGGGAACATCACCATCCGGCCACACCAGTCCGCAAACACCATCAGCAGGCCGCCTAGCAGCGCAGCAATCACCATCTGCGGCAGCGCCCGGCGGAATCCCAACATCCGGGCCATATGCGGTGCCATCAGGCCAATAAAACTCAGCGGCCCGACGGTTAGCGTCGCCATCGCCGTCAGCGTTGCCGCCAGCAGCAAAATGCTCAGCCGGGTCGGCGTCAGGGCAATCCCTACGGAGCGTGCTGTAGCGCCGCCCAACGGCAGAATTGTCAGCCAACGTCTACACAGCGGGGCCAAGACTATCAACACGCCAGCAATCGCCGCCGTACGTATTGCCTGCGGAGCATCCACCGAGTAGGTAGAGCCGGAGAGCCACACCAACAGCCCTCCCATGCGGGGATCGCCACTGGCCAACAGCAGGAAAATGGTCGTGCTAAAGGCGGTGCTGAGGGCGATACCCGCCAACAGCATGCGTTCGGTAGAGAATCCGCCACGTCCAGCCGCAATCATGATGATCAACAGCGTAGCCGCCGCCCCCAGACTCCCGGCGGGTAACAACCACATAAAAGCATCACCAGGGACGATAAACAGCATCATTACCACGCCGAAAGCCGCGCCGGAACTGATCCCCAGCACTTCCGGGCTGGACATCGGGTTACCGGTCAGTTTCTGGATCAGCGTTCCGGCTACCGCCAGCATCATCCCGGCCGCCAGGGCTGAAACCACTCGTGGCCAGCGCCAAGGCATCAGCGCCTGTAATTCACTGCCCACGCTCCAGTGCCAGCCGTGGGGGTTTTGCCCAAACATCAGCGCCACCGCAATCCCGGCCAATAGTAAAACGCTCCCCAGCAGGATCCATATCGGCAAGCGGCCACGTTCGACAGGCACTTTGTCGCCCAAATCCATCGGCGGCGGAGTTGCGCTGCTGCGTAAGCGTGGTAACAACCAAAGCAGCAACGGCGCACCAATCAGTGCCGTCGCCGCGCCGGTTGGGATTTCACGCCACACCAGCGTCAGCCAGATCATCACCTGATCGGTCAACCAGAGCAGCAATGCCCCCAATAGTGGAGCCAACATCATGCGGTGCGCCAGACGGCGGGCTCCTAGCATCTTGGCCATCAACGGGGCAAATAGGCCGATAAAACCGATCACGCCGACCGCATTGACCAACATGGCGCTGAACACAATCGCCACCGCCAACGCCGCAAAGCGCGACAATGCCAGGCCCAGGCCCAGATTACGTGCCACACCGTCGTCCAGCCCTAACAGCGTTAATGGGCGGATCAATAAGGCGGCCAGCACGGCAACCAACAGCAAGCGCGGCAGGATAAACTGCACGGTCCCCCAATCCTGCTGGTTTAGCGCACCAGTGCTCCACAGGAACAGGCCTTGCAGCTGATCGTAATTGAACAACGCCAGCAGGCTATTGACCGCCCCGCAGTACAGCCCAAGTACCAGACCGGCCAGAATCAACGTCACGGGCGACATCCGTTTGCCCCAGGCAACGCCGAACACCAGCCCACCGACCACAATGGCACCAACCATCGCCGCCAGCTGTCGGGTCAATTCGCCCCCAGGCAGCATCCACAGCGTGGCAATCGTCAAGCCTAGCTGAGCCCCGGCAGCCACGCCGAGCGTGGCGGGTTCCGCCAAAGGATTACGTAATACCTGCTGGAACAGTACGCCGACCAATCCCAACCCTGCTCCCACCAGCAACGAGACTGACAGGCGTGGCAACAGGCTGTAGTGGAACAACATCTGATCGACATTGTCGATGTCTGGTTGTACCAACGCCTGTGACCACTGCTCCCACGGCAGTTGATGCAGCAGGTTGAAGAGCGTCAGGCCCCCCGCCGCTGCCAGCAGTAACAGAATCAGCGCTATCGGCAAGATACGCAGGCGTGCACTCATGAGCGGGTCTCCTGCGCCTGCGCCAGCAATCGGCAAAAACGCATGGCCGAAAGCGTAGCCCCGTAGAACCACACCGCTGGCACCTGCCGCAGTTGGCCCTGGCGGATAAACGGCAAGGCCTGCCACAGCGGCGTCTTGCTGACCTTATCCATCATGGCTTGATTACCGTGATCGAGATAAATCGCGCGCGCATTTTTTATTGTCGCCAGGCGTTCGATCCCCACCACCGAGGTCCCCCAGAAGTTGGTTTCCCCCTGCCAGGCATTCTCAATGCCTAGCTGATCCATCACTTCCTGAAACAGGCTCTTCTGGCCAATCACCAACACGTGCCGAGGATCGAGCAAAGAAAACAGCAGCAGCGGCTGTTGCCGATACCCCGCCAGGCGGTTACGCGCCTCCAGCATGAAAGCATCAAACTGTTGCAGATGCTGGGTAGCCCGCGCCTCCAGACCTATCCGTTGTGCCAGCTGAAGCAACGAGTTTTTGCCCACGGTGAGCGGCTTACCGCTGCCGTCGTTAAAGCCAAACTCCATGGTCGGGCCGATAGGCTGCAGTTTTTGTGGCGAAGGGCCATAGCCTTTGGAAAGCAGGATCAGAGAAGGTTTGATCTGTTGCAACAGCTCCAGATTGGGTTCGGTACGTTGTCCGACATCGATCACCGAGTCCGGCAACCGAGGATCTTGCACCCACAGGTTGTAGTTGTGGATATCGGCAACCGCTTGCGGCATCACGCCCAGTGCGATCAGCAGCTCGACCGGTAGCCACTCCAATGCCGCGATACGGGTGATATCGGGCAAACCTGTCGCACGCGACGGTAAAGAGAACAACAGAGGCGATAATGCCATCGCCGTTAATAAACGCCGGCGCAGCGGATCATGATGAAAATCGGCAGAGGTAGGCATTAATAAACGAAGCTCACTGGTGCACCGCCACTTGGATGCGGCAATATGCCCATCGGGATGCCGTAGATCTGTTCCAGCACCGGCCCTTGCATCAGTTCGAGCGATGACCCTTGGGCAATCATTTCGCCGCCGCGTAACGCCACCAGATGATCGCAATAACGAGCCGCCATGTTGATGTCATGCAGCACTGCAATCACCGTCAGGCCACGCTCATGGCTCAGGCGTTGGATCAACGCCAGCACTTCAACCTGATGGGCAATATCCAACGCAGAGGTCGGTTCATCCAGCAACAAACAACGGCTATCCTGCGCGACCATCATCGCCAGCCAGGCCCGTTGACGCTCGCCGCCGGAGAGGCTGTCTACCAGGCGGTTGGCAAAGGGTTTTAACCCTACCAGCCCGATCGCCTCTTCTACCAGCTCGCGATCGCCAGCCTTGAAACGGCCTAACGCGCCGTGCCACGGGTAGCGGCCGATGGCGACCAATTCGCGCACCGTCATCCCTTCCGCTGCAGGCAATTGCTGCGGCAGATAGGCCACTTGGCGAGCAAAGGCTTTGCTATCCCATTGGCCCAGCGGTTGCCCATTAAGCAATGCCTGGCCAGAGGTAGGATTTTGGTGACGACCAAGGATTTTCAGCAGCGTGGATTTGCCGGAGCCATTATGACCAATCAATCCACACACTTTGCCTTGAGGAAAGGCCAATGACAGCGGCTGTAACAGCACCCGCCCTGGCACGGCAAAGCTCACGCGGTCGAGCTGGAACGTAGCATCGCGATTAAGGTGTTTATCCTGCATAGGCCCTGCTTGGCGGGGAGCGACCAAAGGCCGCTCCCGTTAGCCGATTAGAAACTGAAGGTTGCCGTGGCGACCACTTGACGTTCTGCCCCCCAGAAACAGCCATAGGTGGCGAAACAGCTAGAGACGTACTCTTTATCAAACAGGTTGTTAACGTTAAGCGCTACGGAAGAACCTGGCAGGTTGAAGCGCGCCAAATCATACTTGATCACGGTATTCCACACGGTGTAGTCCGGCACTTTGAAGGTGTTGGCTTCGTCGCCATAGGTTGAGCCGGTATAACGTACACCTGCGCCCAGCGTCAGGCCACTCAATGCGGTTTCGTGGAAGGTATAATCCCCCCACAAAGAGGCCATATGCTTAGGAATGATCGCTGGCGTATTGCCCTGGTTGGTGGTGTCTTCGGTGTATTCTGCATCGGTATAGGTATAGGACGCCAGCAGGTTGACGTTAGCCGTCAGCGCCGCTTTGCCTTCCACCTCTACCCCGCGAGAGCGGATCTCCCCGGTTTGCTGCTGGAACCAACCTTTATCGGCATGCTCAACATCCGTGACCAGGTTATTTGACTTGGTCAGTTGATAGAGGGCAATGGTGGCTGAGACAGGACGATCTTTTGGCATGTATTTCACGCCAGCTTCATACTGTTCGCCTTTGGAAGGCACAAAGGCCTTGCCGTCATACCCTGCGCCCACGTTCGGCTCAAAGGATTGCGCGTAGCTGACATATGGCGAGATGCCGTTGTCGAACAGATAGTTCAGGCCGATGCGATTGGTAGACTGGTGGTCTTTCTGCTCACTGTAGGGGATCGTAGCCATGTCGGTGCGATCCTCAACGGTGCTCTTAGCCCAGTCATAACGCGTACCGGCTGTCAGGATCCACTGGTTCCACTCGGCCTGTTCCTGCAGGTAAATACCCACCTGCCGTTGGCCATTGACCTTACTGGTTGGGTTTAACGTTCCCTTGGTATAATGACCAAACTGCGGGTTAGCCAGATCCAGTGGACTCGCCACACCCCAGCCGCCCTGAATATCGTTACTCATGCGCATAAAATCTACGCCAGCCAGCAACGTATGATCGACGCGGCCAGTAGCAAACTTGGCCTGGCCCTGGGTATCAACGCTGAAGTTATTCAGACGCTCATCCGAAGCGATATAGTTACGGTTCAGAGTCGTGTTGTCGGCGTTTACGCCGGTGCCATAGATATTGTTCTGGTTGGTATGCAACTGCATATAACGCAGGTTCTGGCGTACGGTCCAGGTATCATCGAAATCATGGGAGAAGCTGTAACCAAACATGCGCGTCTGGCGCGAATAGAAGTTACTCTTTTCACCTTCGTTGAAGCTGGTTGGCAGCTTGCCATAAGGCGCGTTGACCACCGTTCCCTGCATCGGCAACCAGCCGTAGTAGCCGAGGTTAGGATCGTTTTGCAGGTAAGAATACAGCGTCAGGTTGGTATGCTCATCGGGCTGCCAACTAAATGAAGGCGCAATGGTATAGCGTTTTTCCTTGGCCATCTCCTGCTGAGCGTCAGCGTCTTTGGCCAACCCGGTCAGGCGGAAGGAATACTTGCCGTCATCATCCAATGCATTACTGAAATCAAAGCCAGTCTGGAACAGGTTATCTGTACCCATTTTAAATTGGATTTCTTTCAGCGGTTCCGTGGTTGGGCGCTTGCTGATCAGCGAGATAATCCCACCTGGGCTGCTTTTACCGTAAAGCACGGAAGAAGGCCCGCGCAGCACTTCGGCCCGCTCAAGGAAATAAGGATCGATTACGGCCTCGTTAAAATAGTCGCCTTGCAGCTTCAAACCATCCAGATAGATATTCTGGTTGACCGAGCCAAAACCACGAATATAAACCGCATCATAGACGTTGGAGCTGCCGCGGCTGCCCACCATCACACCGGGGGTGAAGCCTAACGCTTCTTTCACCGAGGAAGGCTGCATAACGTCCATTTGTTCACGCGTGACCACCGATACCGATTGAGGGGTCTTCACTAGCGGCGTATCCGTTTTGGTGCCGGTCGCGCTGCGTTTCGCCACGATGGTGCCAACTGGGCCCCAGGCGCTTTCCTGTGAAGCACCGCCGTTGCCGCCCCCTACCACCGTAATAGTATCGGCATCCGCGGCAGCCGTCGTCTGGGCTGCAACCGCAGGTAAGGTTAGCGTAGCCGCGATCGTGGCAGCCAAAACGCTTACGGGGAACAAGCCTGATTTGGCCGGTGATGGGGAATAACGCTTGGTCGGCATGTCTGGTTTCTCTGATGTGGTTTGATAACGAATGTGAACGATAATAATTATTATAAGCGCGGCATTTTATGCAGAAGGCTAATGGAACTGCAAGCGTATTTCGGCCGTAAAAAAGCTATGGGATTGGCGCGGTAACCGCATTAACAGAGTGGAAATAAAACCAACAACAAAGAAAGGAAAGCCCGTAACAGAACGCTACGGGCTTGATAACACAGTAAAATCAAATGATAAATATGCTTAACATAACGGTTGGGGGTTATTTGCCAAACATATCTTTTATCCAGCCAGCAACGCCGTCAGCATCTTTCTGTTCTCCGGCTTGCTGTTGCTGAGTTTGTTGCTGCTCGGCCTGGCTTGCCTGACATAGACCTTGCGGGTTTTCAGTCCAAACCGGGATGGTGCGCCAACTGCTGCCACCACAGATAAAGTTACCGGCAGAATCAATACCCATCTGGCTAATACCTTCCGGTTGTTGCAGCTTCAGTACCAGCGGCGTCTGGTTTTCCAGATAGCGGCGATACAGCGTCAAGGCACCGTTGGCACCGGTCAGTTTGGCCGGGCCGTTATTGTCACGCCCTACCCAGGCAATCGCCACTTCCTTGCCGTCGATACCGGCAAACCAGCTGTCTCGCAGATCGTTAGTGGTACCGGTTTTAGCGGCCAGGTTGTAATTAGGGAACTTGACCGACAGCGAACGGGAAGTCCCGCGTGCCACACCCTGCTGCATAGCATACAGCGTCAGGTAAGCCGCCTGTGCAGGCACCATGCGTTCCGCCTGCGGGAAGCTCTGATACAACGCGGTACCGTCTTCCGCAATCACCGAACGTACGGCAGACAGTGGCGCACGGTTACCTCCGCTGGCGATGGTCTGGTATTCCTGTGCCACTTCCATCGGCGTCAGGCCGATGGCCCCCAGCAATATGGAAGGCACCGGAGTGATCGCCGATTTAGGAATACCCAACTTTTGCAGGGTAGCGCTGATCTGATCCAGCCCCACCGACATCCCCAGGTTGACCGTTGGCACGTTGAGCGAGTTGGCCAACGCATCCACCAGCATCACCCGGCCACGGAACTGGCGATCGTAGTTATTCGGCTGCCACGAACTGCCATTCGGCAGTTTGATTGACAGCGGCTGATCGGCCAGCCAGGTATTGAGCCGATACTTATCCGGTTCCGACAGCGCGGTCAGATAGGTTGGCGGCTTGGCCAGTGACCCTACCAGACGGCGCGCCTGCAGCGCACGGTTAAAGCCGGCAAACTGAGGATCGGCACCGCCCACCATGGCACGAACCTCTCCGGTAAAGCGGTCGACAATCACCATCGCCGCTTCCAGATCGTTCAGGTGACGCGCAGCACGCAGCGCCGGGATACCGTCTTCCACCGCCTTCTCGGCCGCATCCTGTGAAACCGGATCCAACGTAGTGAAGATCTTCACCCCGGAAAGATCGTTAACCTTGTCACCCAGCTTGGCCTGCAACTCCTGACGCACCAG
This sequence comes from Serratia sp. Res13-Sevr-LER1-36-b, assembly GCF_015673035.1. NCBI lineage: Bacteria > Pseudomonadati > Pseudomonadota > Gammaproteobacteria > Enterobacterales > Yersiniaceae > Serratia > Serratia sp. Res13-Sevr-LER1-36-b. The sequence goes on from NZ_JADACK010000044.1 coordinate 257,339, forward strand.
TTGCATAAACGCAGGCTGCGGTGAAATCACCCCACCTTTCGGCTGTACGCCCAGCGGGCGAGCACTCAGCATGTTGTACAGCTCAGCGTCGATCACCCCCTGGTTCTGTAACAGCTTGAGCACCAGGTTACGACGCTCCAGCGCCAACTTTGGGTTACGCCAAGGGTTGTACAGCGAGGCCCCTTTCACCATGCCCACCAGCAGCGCCTGCTGATCCAGACTCAGTTCATCGACCGGGCGACCAAAGTAGTACAGGCTGGCCAACGGGAAACCACGGATCTGATCGCTACCGCTCTGGCCGAGATACACCTCGTTCAGATACAGCTCCAGAATACGGTCTTTGCTATAACGGTAATCCACCAGCAAAGCCATGTAGGCTTCGTTGACCTTACGCCACAGCGAACGCTCGTTGGTCAGGAACAGGTTTTTTACCAGTTGCTGAGTCAAGGTACTGCCGCCCTGCACCGCACGCCCGGCTGTCAGGTTAGCCACCACGGCACGGCCAATGGAGTAAAAGCTGATACCATCATGCTCGTAGAAATGGCGGTCTTCGGTAGCGATTAGCGTGTCGACCAGCAGATCAGGGAAACCAGAGCGCGGCACAAACAGGCGTTGCTCGCCATTCGGCGATTGCAGCATGGTGATCAGGCGCGGATCGAGGCGGAAGAAGCCAAAGTTACGCTGATTTTCCATGTTGACGATTTTCGCCAGGCCATTGTTTTGGAAATCGAGGCGAGCGTGGATCTGGCCTTCTTTGCCATCCGGGAAATCAAACGGGCGGCGCAGCATCTCGATGCTGTTGGCCTGCACGGTAAACTCTCCAGGCCGGGTCATGCGGCTGACCTGGCGATATTGCATCCCTTCCAGCAGGGCAATCATTTCTTTCTTGCTGTAAGGCATACCCGGCTCAAGGTTGACCATACGGCCATACACCGCCGCCGGTAGCTGCCAGACTTTGCCATCGATGCGGCTACGGATCTGGGAATCCAGATAAACTCCGTAGATCGCCAGCAGCACCGCAATCACCAGGAACAGTTTTATCAGCAGGCCGAGCCAACGGCGCTTTTTACGCGGCGACTTCGCTTTTACCTTGGGCGGCATGCGTTGTTCCTCTTCGTCGTCATCGTACTCATCATCGTCATACTCATCCTGATACTCGTCTTCTTCATAATCGTCGTCACGCTGACGACGCGCCGGTTTACGCGGCTGATTACGTTTTGGTTGTTTGCCTTTGCGCCCGATGGGCTCGCGGTCATCCCCAGCCATTGCGGTTCTTCTCCACGCTTGCAGCACTCTATACCCTATGGATTTCAAGCTGTAGCTAGGCGACAAGCTATCTCATCCCCAGGAGCTTACTTTTGGGTAAGTGACTGGGGTGTGATAGCGCAGGTAACAACGCTGCAGCTTGAAAGACGACGGGTCCGTTATTTTGTCGCTTAATCTGTCCCTAAGCCATCTGGCTGAACAGAAGAAACATCTGAATTCGTTACTGGTATTTCTTGGTGCGCCGGGTGGGGGCGGTATTGGCCGGGTCGTCTGGCCATACGTGCTTGGGATAGCGCCCCTTCATTTCCTTTTGCACCTCGCGGTACGCGCCTTGCCAGAAGGCGGCCAGATCGCCGGTGATCTGCAATGGCCGGTGCGCCGGAGAGAGTAACTCAAGCACCACCGGGATGCGACCCTCAGCCAACGTTGGGCTACGCTGTTCACCAAACATCTCCTGTAAACGCACCGCCAATACCGGCGGTTTATCGGCATCGTAGCGGATCGGCAAACGGCTACCGGTCGGCACAGCATAATGAGTTGGCAGGGCATTATCCAGCCGTTGCTTTTGCTGCCAGTCTAACCGGCGGGCCAAGGCTTCAGCGATATTGACCTGCTTTAATCCGCGCAGATCGCGTACGCCGCTCAATGACGGTAGCAACCAACTTTCCAGTGTGTCGAGCAACGTCTCGTCATCCACTGGCGGCCAGTCGGCCTCTGGCAACCAACGCTGGGCACAGTGTAAACGCAGGCGCAACTGTTCGGCAGCGATATCCCAATTAAGCACTGCCAATCCCTGGGCGCGGACCCAATTTATCAGTGCCTGTTGCAGTTCCTCTTCCGCCGGTTTGGCCAGCGGCTGAGCCCGCAGCGTTAAGCGGCCAATCTGTTGGCGCTTCCAGGCCCGCAGGGTGCCCTTTTCTTCATCCCACTCGACGGCGGTCTGGTTGCTGACAATCTCGGGCAACCTCGCCACCAGCGCATCAATTTCGATCGGTAACGCCAGCAGGATACGGGCATCCGGGCTGTTATGGCCTTGCAACAGGCTGGGAATAATCAACCAGGCAGCCCTGGAGAGCGCTTCGTCCTGATCCATCGCTGCGCCCAGGCCATTGGCCAACAGATAGCGCCCATCCTGCCCGCGCCGTTGGGCGATACGATCGGCAAATGCCTGCGCCAGCAAAGGAGCGGCCAGATCGGCATCAATCTGCCCACTTTTTTGCGGTAAGCGCTTGCTCAGCTGTGCCGCCCGGCGTTGCCAATGCGGCTGTGGGCGGCCTAGCCAATAGCCTATATCCATCTGCCCGCTGCGTGGCGGTTCCTCCAGCAAGGCAGCCAACATCGCCGCAGTGGCTAATCCATCGGCCCCCATCTTGGCACCGGCACACAGCATGGCCGCCAGCCTTGGTTCGCAACCTAATCCGGCCATTTGACGACCAATGGCTGTGAGCTTCTCACCGTCATCGATAGCCGCCAGAATATGCAATAAACGGCGGGCAGCAGCTAATGCGGCCAACGGCGGCCGATCGAGCCAGGTAAGTTGATCCACATCCACGCAGCCCCATTGCAGCAGCTCTAGCCAGAAGCTGGCCAGATCGCTTTGCAGGATCTCCGGTTCAGCATGTTCCGCAGCGCGCTCCGCCTGCTCTTTGGCAAACAGATGCCAGCAAATTCCGGGCTCCAAGCGCCCGGCACGCCCAGCGCGCTGGATCATCGAAGCCTGGCTGATGCGCTGGGTGACCAATCGCGTCAGGCCATTACGGACGTCATAACGCGCTACGCGCTCCAGCCCGCTGTCGACGACCAGGCGGATGCCTTCAATGGTCAAGCTGGTTTCGGCAATATTGGTCGCCAACACCACTTTACGCCGCCCGTGCTGCGCCGGTTGGATCGCCTTTTGCTGCTGTGCCAACGGCAATGCGCCATACAGCGGGCAGAGATCGGTATCCGCTGGCACCTCGCCAATGAGCCGTTCCTGCACGCGGTTAATCTCCGCCACGCCGGGCAAGAATAACAACAGCGAACCTGATTGCTCAGACAACAAGCGCTTCACCGCAGAGGCAACGCCATCTTCCAACCGCTGGTGACTAGGTAATGGCTGGTACTGCCGATCAACCGGGTAGCTGCGCCCTTCCGACATCACCACCGGCGCTTGCGGCAGCAGTTGTGACAGCCGCGCATTATCCAGCGTCGCCGACATGATCAGCAATTTCAGATCGTCACGCAGCCCCTGCTGAACATCCAGCAGCAGGGCCAACGCCAGATCGGCCTGTAAACTTCGCTCGTGGAATTCATCAAGAATAATCAGCGAGACGCCCTGCAGTTCAGCATCCTGCTGCAACATGCGGGTGAGAATGCCCTCGGTCACCACCTCCAGCCGCGTCTGTGGCCCGCTTTTGCTCTCGGCACGCATGCGATATCCCACGGTCTGGCCCGGTTCTTCACCCAGCTGTTGCGCCAAGCGATAAGCGACGTTTTTTGCCGCCAGCCGCCGTGGTTCCAGCATGATGATACGCCCCGGCAGCCCGGCTTTTGCCAGGATCTGCAACGGCAGCCAGGTGGATTTCCCGGCACCGGTGGGGGCATGCAACAACACCTGCGGGGCAGATTGCAGTGCGGCAAGCAGCTCATCAAGAACCGCGCTGACGGGCAGTGAGGACACAAAACTCTCCATGGGGTAGTTAATGGACAGCGCACATTGTAGCATTAGGCTCAACATTTCATTCATTTACCGGGGTTTCATGTCCAGCTCGCGCCGCCTGTTCTTCGCCTTGTCGCTACCCAATGCCTTGCAGCAGCAGGTGATCCGCTGGCGTGCCGAGGCATTTAAACCCGAAGATGGCCGCCCGGTAGCCGCCGCCAATCTGCATCTGACGCTGGCCTTTCTCGGCGAGGTCAGCGCACAGAAAGAACAGGCACTAAAAACGCAGGCAGGGCGTATCGCACAGACGGGTTTTAGCCTCAATCTGGACGATCTTGGCCACTGGCCGCGCCCCGGAGTGGTGTGGTTGGGCAGCAAACGCCCCCCACGCGCGCTGTTGCAGTTGGCAGAGTTGTTGCGTTCGCAAGCGGCCCGCAGCGGCTGTTATCAAAGCCCGTTGCCATTTCATCCCCATATCACGTTATTGCGGGCAGCAACCCAACCGGTCGCTATTCCTCCTGGCACGCCGGGGTGGCCGTTCAACGCCAACCATTTCTCTCTCTACCAATCGTCGTTTGAACAGGGCCGCACCCGCTATCACGAATTAGCGCAGTGGCCACTCGGCCCACAGGATAAATCATGATCTTTGACCCACCACTAAAACCGGCCACGCTCATCAAGCGCTACAAACGCTTTCTGGCCGATGTGATCACCCCTGAAGGCGAAACCTTTACCCTGCACTGCGCCAACACCGGTGCCATGACCGGCTGTGCTACGCCAGGGGACACCGTGTGGTACTCCACTTCGGGCAACGCCAAACGCAAATATGCCCACAGTTGGGAGCTGACGCATACCCTGGCTGGCGACTGGATCTGCGTCAACACCCTGCGGGCCAACACTCTGGTTCGTGAAGCCATTGAACAGAATATAATCAGTGAATTATCCGGTTACAGTAAAATCACCGGCGAAGTGAAATATGGCGGCGAAAACAGCCGTATCGATTTGTTATTACAGGCAGAAAACCGGGTTGACTGCTATATTGAAGTTAAGTCAGTCACACTATTGCAACATCAACAGGGCTACTTCCCCGATGCCGTAACGCTGAGAGGGCAGAAGCATCTGCGTGAGTTGCAAAACGTGGTTGAACAAGGGCAGCGGGCGGTGCTGTTCTTTGCCGTGTTACACAGCGGCATCGATCGGGTCACCCCAGCAAATCATATAGATGAGCATTATGCGGTGCTACTAGCGCAGGTTCAGCAGTTGGGAGTGGAAGTTGTTTGTTACGGGGCAAAATTATCACCTGACGGTATCTCGCTAAGCGCTAAGTTACCGTTTTTTATTGGCTAGCGGTGCCGGGCACAAATAAATCGACAACCGGATATTGCTTCGCCAAATACGCCTTCCTTCACACCATTGTCAAGCAGGCGACAGGAATAATTGCCATCCCTCTTCCCTTCTGTTATTTATAGCGGCCTGTTTTTCCCCCGTATTGGGGATTCGACATACCCTACTAGCATTAAAGGGTATAGTGCGTGTGTATGTAGGAGAAGCAATATGCAAGAAGGGCAAACCCGTAAAACCTCGTCCTTGAGCATTCTCGCCATCGCTGGGGTGGAGCCGTATCAAGAGAAACCGGGCGAAGAGTACATGAACGACGCCCAGTTGACGCATTTCAGGCGCATCCTTGAAGCATGGCGCAACCAACTCAGGGACGAAGTCGATCGTACCGTGTCGCATATGCAAGAAGAGGCAGCTAACTTCCCCGATCCGGCAGACCGTGCCACTCAGGAAGAAGAGTTCAGCCTCGAACTGCGTAACCGTGACCGCGAGCGCAAACTGATCAAAAAGATCGAGAAAACGCTGAAGAAAGTAGAAGACGATGATTTCGGCTTCTGCGAGTCTTGCGGCGTGGAGATTGGCATTCGTCGCCTTGAAGCGCGTCCGACTGCCGATTTGTGCATCGACTGCAAGACGTTGGCCGAAATCCGCGAAAAGCAGATGGCCGGCTAAGCAGTTGTTACCTCCTGCGGCGCGTGCCAATAACGCGCGCCGCACAGAGTTAAGGGAAGCAATCCCTTCAGATATGCTAGCAAGTCACTATGTGGGGCGCTTTGCCCCATCGCCTTCCGGGGATCTGCATTTCGGTTCGCTGATTGCCGCTCTGGGAAGCTACCTCCAGGCTCGTGCTCAACGCGGGCAATGGCTGGTACGTATTGAAGATATCGACCCTCCGCGCGAAGTCGCCGGAGCTGCCGGGCGTATCTTATCCGCACTCGAACACTATGGTCTCCACTGGGACGGCCAGGTCATCTATCAATCCCAACGCTCTGAAGCTTACCGTGCGACCCTTGATTGGCTACAACGCCAGGATCTCAGCTATTACTGCACCTGTACCCGCAGCCGCATCCAGCAGATCGGCGGTTTGTACGATGGCCATTGCCGCCAGTTACGGCTTGGCCCGCAGGGTGCCGCGATCCGCTTACGTCAATCAAACCCGGTATATGCCTTCCACGATCGGTTGCAGGGCGAGCTTCGGGCCGATCCAGCGCTGGCACAGGAAGATTTCATCATCCGCCGCCGCGATGGCCTGTTTGCCTACAATCTGGCGGTGGTGATCGACGATCATTTTCAAGGCGTGACCGAAATCGTCCGCGGTGCCGACCTGATCGAACCCACAGTGCGCCAGATTGCGCTGTATCAGCAACTACAGGCACCGGTTCCCACCTATGTGCATTTGCCACTGGCGCTGGGGAACAACGGCATTAAACTGTCGAAGCAAAATCACGCCCCCGCGCTGCCCACTGGCGATCCACGGCCAGTACTGGTTGCTGCCCTGAAGTTTCTGCGCCAACCGCTGCCGGAAAACTGGCAAGATCTTGATCTGCCGTTATTATTGAGCTGGGCGGTTGAGCATTGGCAGTTGGCAAATGTGCCACGTCAGCAAGCGATCCCGCAGTGTGAAAACACAACGGCATTCTCAAAACAGCTGGGGTAAGCTATGATTAGCCGCTATTTTTTTGTTAGCGCCATTTTTATCCGTCACTATCGAGGTGTACCATTTTTACCCGAGTAGCCAATTTCTGCCGTAAGGTACTAATCCGCGATGACAAGTTGACCCGCGAAGATGCGCCGGCCAGCGATAAAAACCAAGTCCGCGAAGAAAGCGCGCCTGCAGAACCGTTAGCCACAACGCCACCGCGCTCCACCGAGAGCGGCAGGGAGACACCTGCCCGCCGTCCAGCGCCGCGTAAACGCCCGCCATTTGTAGCCGCAGAGGGAACGCGCTCAATGACCGTTATCCCCCGCGATCAACATGCGATCTCGCGCAAAGATATCAGCGAAAATGCGCTGAAAGTGCTGTATCGCCTGAATAAATCCGGCTACGAAGCCTATCTGGTCGGCGGCGGTGTACGCGATCTGTTGCTCGGCAAAAAGCCGAAAGATTTCGACATTACCACTAACGCCACTCCAGAGCAGGTGCGCAAACTGTTCCGCAACTGCCGCCTGGTCGGCCGCCGTTTCAGGCTGGCGCACGTGATGTTCGGGCCGGAAATCATCGAAGTCGCCACCTTCCGTGGCCACCACGAACAGAGTCAGGAATCTGACAAGAACTCCTCCCAGCAGGCCCAGAACGGCATGCTGCTGCGCGATAACATCTTCGGTACCATCGAAGACGATGCCCAGCGCCGTGATTTCACCATCAACAGCCTGTATTACGGCGTAGCCGACTTTGCCCTGCGTGATTACGTCGGTGGCTTGCGCGATCTGCAACAGGGCGTGATCCGCCTGATCGGCGATCCGGAAACCCGCTACCGCGAAGATCCGGTGCGGATGCTGCGCGCGGTGCGCTTTGCCGCCAAGCTGGATATGACCATCAGCGAAGAAACCGCCGAGCCTATTCCACGCCTGGCCTCGCTGCTGCACGAAATCCCACCTGCACGCCTGTTTGAAGAGGCGCTGAAGCTGCTGCAAACGGGTTACGGTTACCAGACCTACCTGAAGCTGTGTGAATATCAGCTGTTCCAGCCGCTGTTCCCATTGATCGCGCGCAACTTCACGCCGAATCACGACACGCCGATGGAGCGCATTCTGGAGCAGGTATTGAAAAATACCGATCACCGCCTGCAAAACGACAAGCGCGTCAACCCGGCGTTCCTGTTTGCCGCCATGCTGTGGTACCCACTGCTGGAGCACGCACAGAAACTGGCGCAGGAAAGCGGCCTGGCCTATTACGACGCCTTTGCGCTGGCCATGAACGACGTGCTGGACGAAGAGTGCCGTTCACTGGCAATCCCCAAACGAATCACTACACTGGTACGTGACATCTGGCAACTGCAGTTACGCCTGTCCCGTCGTCAGGGCAAGCGTGCGCACAAGCTGATGGAACATCCTAAATTCCGTGCGGCGTATGATTTGCTGGCACTGCGTGCCGAAGTGGAAAACAACCCGGAGATGCTGCGTCTTGCCGAATGGTGGGATGAGTTCCAGGTGGCCACCGCGGCCCGCCAGAAAAACATGTTGAGCACGCTAGGCGAAGATCCGGCACCGCGTCGGGCTCGTCAACGCCGCCCACGCCGCAGGTCTCCAAATAACGAAGGAGCATAATGATCCGCGTTTATATCGCGCTGGGTAGCAATCTGGCGCAACCTTTGCAACAGGTGAATACCGCGTTGGAGGCGTTGGAGCATATTCCACGCACCCGTCTGATCGCTTGTTCGCCGCTGTACCGCACCAAACCGCTGGGGCCACAGAACCAGCCGGATTATCTCAACGCGGTGGTGGCACTGGATACCCAGTTGCCACCGGAACAACTGCTCGATCACACCCAGGCGATAGAACGTAATCAGGGCCGAGTGCGCAAAGATGAACGCTGGGGCCCTCGCACGCTGGATCTGGATATGATGCTGTACGGCGATCTGGTGATCGACACCGATCGTCTCACCGTGCCCCATTATGGCCTGAAACAACGTGAATTTATGCTCTACCCGCTGGCGGATATCGCTCCGGACCTGGTCTTCCCAGATGGTGAAACGCTGGCAGAATGCCTGCAACGTGTGCCAAAAAACGGCATGACGCTGTGGCATCAGCCCAAGGCTTGAATACCGTTCCCAGACAAGGTTATCGTTGCGATAAACCCACCCTCCTGCCGATTGGCAAAGCTAACACGTAGCCCATGCAGGCTGGCAATCCGCTGCACAATAGACAAGCCCAGCCCGCTTCCCGTCTGTTCTTGCCCCGGTGGGCGATAAAAGCGCTCCCCCAGTCTTTCCAGATGCTCAGCCGTGACGCCAGGACCATCGTCCTCCACCGTCAGTTGCCGCTGGCTAAGCGTGACCGTAACCGTGCCACCGGCCGGAGTGTAACGTACCGCATTGTCCACCAGATTGCGTACCAACAGCGATAACAGCAGCGGCTGGCCCGATAATGCAGGAGGTTCGCCCTGCTGCTGGTAACGCAGTGTGATCCCGGAGGTATGCGCCTGTCGATCCAGCTCCGCCAGGGTCATCGGCACCAATTGGCACCAGTCGACCAAGGCCAGATCGTGCAAATCGGCGAGCGAGTCCAGCCGGGACAAGGTGAGCAGTTGATCCACCAGGCGCGTGGCTCGATCGATACCTAGCGTCAGGTTGTTCACCGCATGTTCACGCATGGGCACATCGTCTCCCGCCAGTTGCACCACCTCGGTCTGTACCCGCAATGCGGCCAATGGGCTGCGCAACTCATGGGCAGCATCCGAAGTAAACCGACGCTCACGCACCAACAGGCTATTAATGCGCGTAAACAGCGTATTCAGCGCCTCGACCAGCGGACGCACCTCGCTAGGTACCTGGTGTACATTCAGCGGCGTAGCGTCGTCTGGGGCTCGTTTACGCAGGCTGGCGGCCACCTCACGCAGCGGTCTTAGCTCGCGGCCTACCATCAGGGCAATCAACAACATCAGGATCGGCAACGTCACCAGCCAGGGCAGCAACTGCCCCATCACCAACCCCAACGCCATATCATGCCGATAATCCCATTCCTGGCCGACCACAATGCGGTAACGTCCATCCGGACTGGTGAGCCATAGCAACCGCCAGCTGTCGCTATCTCCTTTGCGTTGACCATCGACAAACCCTTGCCGCTCACCGTCAAACTGAAAATCCTCACCGTTCTCACCGTCATTGAGCAGCATGCGTCCATCGTGGGAAAAGATGGCGAACGCCAACGCATCATCGTCCTGCTCTCCGCGTTTACCGTGGTTCAGCATCTTCTTGGTTTTCGGCAGACTGCGCACTTGCTGATTAGCCAGTAAATCCCCCAGATCGGCAGTCGCCAGCCGTTTGGCAAACAACATCTGCTGGGTGTCGAACACTTCGTTGATATTGTGGCGCGTCATCATCCACGCCACTACGCTGGCGGAGGACCAGGTCAGCAATGCCAGCAGGCTGAAGATCAGGATCAGCCGCAACCGCAAACTCAATGACTTCACGGCTCATCCCCCAGCGTGTAACCCACGCCATGTACGGTGCGGATAAAGCCGTTACCCAGCTTGCGCCGCAGATGATGGATATGAACCTCAACCGCGTTACTGCTCACATCATCATCCCAGTTATACAGTTTTTCCTGGATCAGCGGCCGTGCCAGCACGCGCCCCTTGTTGTGCAGAAACAGTTCCAGCACCGCCAGTTCGCGCGGGGTCAGCGTCACGGGCTCACCGTTGCAGCTCACGCTGCGCGATGCGGCATCAAACACCAGGTTGCCGTGGACCAGTTGGGGCGTCAGTTGCCCATGGCGGCGGCGGATCAACGCCTGTAAACGCGCGGCAACCTCCGTCAGGGCAAAAGGCTTGCACAGGTAATCATCGGCTCCGCTCTGCAACCCGTTGACACGCTGTTCCAACGCGTCACGCGCGGTCAGGATCAGCACCGGCACATCCTGCCCGGCCTGACGCCACTGGCGCAGCAAATCCAACCCGTCCAATCCTGGCAAGCTGAGATCGAGGATCACCGCATCATAAGGTGCACTGTCCAGGGCGTTCTTACCGACGATGCCATCGGTGAACCAGTCGAGGTTAAACCCCAGCTTGGTCAAGCCCGCCTTGATGCCATCACCGATCAGTTTATCGTCTTCAATCAACAGAATTCTCATGGGCTCTCCCTCTAGACAGACCATTACATCATAAGCTTCTTAAGAACATCTTAACCATCAGCATCGGAGCTACCCACCCCTGAAGGGTTACAGTAGAATGACAGCACTTTTTACCACCGTGCTACGGATCCAGGCTGCGCGGATATTTCAGGAGACGTCGTGATGAAACCTACCACCGTGAGCCATTTACGCCAGTGGAAGCAGGAGCAGCGCAAGTTTGCGACTATTACCGCCTACGATGCCAGCTTTGCCCAGCTGTTTGAAGAACAAGGTATTAAAGTATTGCTGGTCGGCGACTCGCTGGGGATGACGCTGCAAGGGCATGACTCAACGCTGCCGGTAACCGTGGCCGACGTGGCTTACCATACCCGCGCGGTACGCCGTGGGGCACCAGCCAGCCTGCTGTTGGCCGACCTGCCTTTCATGAGTTACGCCACGCCAGAGCAAGCCTGCCAAAGCGCGGCCGAGGTGATGCGCGCCGGGGCCAACATGGTCAAAATAGAAGGCGGCAGTTGGCTCTGCGATACGGTGAAAATGCTCACGGAGCGCGCCGTCCCCGTCTGTGGCCATCTCGGCCTCACGCCACAATCCGTCAATGTATTTGGCGGCTACAAGGTGCAGGGGCGCGATGAGTTGGCGGCCAAGCAACTGCTGATCGACGCCCAGAATCTGGAGCTGGCCGGTATGCAACTGCTGGTGCTGGAGTGCGTACCGACCGAACTGGCCCGCCAGGTTACTGAAGCCTTGTCGATCCCGGTGATCGGTATTGGTGCCGGCAATGCTACCGATGGCCAGATCCTGGTGATGCATGACGCCTTGGGGATCACCGGCGGCCATACCCCTAAATTTGCCAAAAACTTTCTGGCGCAGGGCGGCGATATTCGCGGCGCCGTGCAGCTGTATATTCGGGAAGTCGAGCAAGGTATTTATCCCGACGAAGAGCACTCGTTCAACTGAGTGACCGGCCACGATTGATAGCTAACTAGTTTATCCCTCAACACCGAGGAGTTATGGAATGGTAATTATCGAAACCCTGCCACTGCTGCGCCAACAGATCCGCCGCTGGCGGCAAGAAGGCAAGCGCGTTGCGCTGGTGCCCACCATGGGCAATCTGCATGAAGGCCATATGACGCTGGTGGAAGAAGCCCGCGCCCGTGCCGACGTGGTGGTAGTGAGCATTTTCGTTAACCCGCTGCAGTTCGAACGTGCAGACGATCTGGAGCGCTATCCGCGCACCTTGCAGGAAGACTGTGAAAAGCTCAATCGCCGTAATGTCGAGTTGATCTTCGCCCCTGCCCCGGCCGAAATTTACCCCAAAGGGCTGGAAGAGCACACCAGCGTCGATGTACCGGTGATCTCCACCATGTTGGAAGGCGCCAGTCGTCCGGGCCACTTCCGCGGTGTCTCCACCATCGTCAGCAAACTGTTCAATCTGATCCAGCCAAATCTGGCCTGCTTTGGCGAGAAGGACTATCAGCAGTTGGCGTTAATCCGCAAGATGGTGGCGGATATGGGCTATGACATTGATATCGTTGGCGTGCCGACGGTGCGGGCCAAAGACGGGCTAGCGCTAAGCTCTCGCAACGGCTATCTCACCGCAGAAGAACGCAAGATCGCGCCACAGTTGAGCAAAATCATGAACGCCCTGGCAGAGCAGCTCGGCAACGGCGAACGCCACATTGAAGAGTTGCTGGCGCAGACGGCCGAAAAGCTGCGCGCAGCAGGTTTCACCCCAGACGAGCTGTTTATTCGCGATGCAGACACGCTGCAACCGTTGGGCGTAGAAAGCCGCCGGGCCGTGGTGCTGATGGCCGCCTGGTTGGGTAAAGCTCGCCTGATCGATAATCAGCAGGTCGATCTGACGCAGTAAGCCATTTATTATACAGCCGTTGTCGTTCTTACCCGGTTGGCAGTAGACTGGCCGGGTTTTCGGTGACGATAAATAGTGCAAGGAAGCAGTTCTTCTTCAGCCGCCTGAAAAGGCCGATATTCAGTTAGGTAACGCTATGATACGTACTATGTTGCAAGGCAAGCTGCATCGGGTGAAAGTGACTCAGGCTGACCTGCACTACGAAGGCTCCTGCGCCATTGACCAGGATTTTCTGGAAGCCGCCGGGATCTTGGAATACGAAGCGATTGATATTTACAACGTGGATAACGGCCAACGTTTCTCCACCTATGCCATCGCCGCCGAACGCGGTTCGCGCATTATCTCGGTCAACGGTGCGGCCGCCCGCTGTGCCTGTGTGGGTGACAAACTGATCATCTGTTCTTACGTGCAGATGAGCGACGCCGATGCCCGCCAGCACCACCCCAAAGTCGCCTACTTCGAAGGTGACAACCACCTGCAACGCAAGGCAAAAGCCGTCCCCGTTCAGGTTGCCTAAAAAATCGGGCGCTTTCAGCGCCCGTCTTCTCTCTATTCTGTTACCGTCACACCCGGTAACGCGCCAGGCTTGTTGGCTATCCGCTCCGCCATGGTGGGGATGGAGTCAGTGCGCAGGATATACAGCCGTTTCAAAGTATATGGATTATCACCCGGCTTCACTTTCCCCTGCACCGTGGTCACGGCCAAATGCAGCCCGGCATCTTTTGCCGCCTGGATCGCCTTTTGGTTATAACCACCAAATGGATAGGAAAGGTACAGCACATGTGGATTAAACTGCTCTAACGCCCGTCTTGAGCGCTCAAAGTCGAATTCGATATTGTGCAGTGAACGGCTGAGCAGGATCGGCCGACGGTTGCCATCGGTACGATGTAGGAAATGGGTGTGTGACTGGATATCAAACACATCCTGGATCTCTTTCAGCTCTGAAATGCTCATAAACTGCAGTGAATCCGGATTCCATTTCTGCGGATGACGTTTGATACGCGAAGAGATGATAAACGCCGTAGCGCGGAAACCGTAATCCTTCAGTACCGGATAGGCATAGCGATAAACCGACTTCAACCCATCATCAAAGGTCAGCACCACCACTTTGCCCGGCAGGTTGATTTGATTATTCAGGTAGGCTTCCAGCTGATACATCGAGATGGTGTCATAACCCGTCTGCTTCAAATAGGTCATCTGGTTGCTGAAGGCCACGTCCGAGGTGGTGGTTGAAGTATTACGGAAACGTTTGTTCTCTTCGTTTTTCAGCAGGTGATGATAAGTCAGCACCGGAATGCCGTTGTCGACTTCGCAGTCCAACTCGCTGACAAATCCCAGACGATCGCCGATATTGACCTCATACCAGGTATTATTCAGCCGATCTTTCAGCTTGCCGATAATCGGATAGCGCAGGTTCTCTTCCAGTACGCCAAAGATTTCACTTTTGTTATCCGCCGCCGTATAGACGTTAATTGCACGCTGGGTGATCAGATTCTGATTGGTCAGCGGTTTGTTCAGATCCCCCAGATCGTCCTTCACCTTACGGGTTTTGCTGATGGCGCGAACGTCGTTTTTATCGATAAAGCCGGTGCCATAGCCAAACTTAAGCTCGTAATATTCCGCATCCGCCGGGAACATCTGGATCAGTTGCCCTTTTTTCACTTCACCGACCGGGATCACATGCTCACCGATCAACGAATAAACCTCGCTGTTACGCTGCACTTCCATGTATTGGGCTTGAATAGCGCTGTCTTCTGACAGCAAATCCGCCAACGCCGCCGGTGCCAACAACGACATAACAATGCCGAGTAGCCCTGCTGCTATCTTATGTTGAGGCTGCATGGTTTGTTCTGCTTACGAGTGCGTCATGAAAAAATGAAGAAAATGTGGAGCGCCAGCATAGCACGATTTAAATCGCCGGGAGAAAGGGCTTATTACCTTAATTCTATGGATTTAAGTGATGTATGTGCTAAATCAATAAACTCCCTCCCCCGGCAACGGGGGGAGGGAAATGACATCATGAACGCAAGCCGCGGCCACGTTCAATCAGATACCAGGCCAACCCGTAGAACACCGCAATGAACGCCACCAGCACCAGCATGGTCAGCGCTAACGGCACGTCGGAAATGCCCAGGAAACCGAAGCGGAAACCGCTGATCATGTAGACGATCGGATTCAGCTTGGAGACCGCCTGCCAGAAGGGTGGTAACAGCGTCAGCGAGTAAAATACCCCGCCCAGATAGGTTAGCGGCGTCAGCACAAAGGTCGGGATCAGGCTGATATCGTCGAATGTGTTGGCAAACACGGCATTAAGCAAACCGCCTAGCGAGAACAGGATCGCCGTCAATAGCAGCGTCACCGCGATCACCCACCAGGAATGGACTACCAGGGGAACGAAGAACAGCGAGATCACTGTCACCAGGATCCCCACACAGATACCACGCGCCACGCCACCGCCAACATAACCGGCAATCACCACGTGCGTCGGCACTGGTGCCACCAGCAGCTCTTCAATATTGCGCTGGAACTTGGCACTGAAGAACGACGCCGCCACGTTGGCGTAAGAGTTGGTGATCACCGCCATCATGATCAGGCCCGGCACGATAAACTGCATATAATCAAAACCGTGCATCTCACCAATACGCGACCCAATCAGGTTGCCAAAGATGATGAAATACAAGGTCATGGTGATCACTGGCGGTACCAGCGTCTGGATCCAGATGCGGGCGAAGCGGTTGATCTCTTTGGCCCAGATGCTTTTCAAGGCCACCCAATACAAATGCATCATGCTTGTTCTCCATTGCCGTTCACCAGGTTGACGAACAGCTCTTCCAGCCGGTTGGCCTTGTTACGCATACTCAGGACCTGGATCCCCTGCGCGCTCAGTTGGGTGAACAGACCGTTCAGACCTTGCTCACGCATCACTTCCACTTCCAGCGTGGAGGTGTCCGTCAAACGGCTGTGGTAACCCTCAAGATGGGGCAATGGGCTTTTTGCCGCCAGATCGAGGATGAAGGTTTCGGACTTCAGCTTGGCCAACAGCCCCTTCATCGAGGTGTTTTCTACCAGCTCACCGTTCTGGATGATGCCGATATTGCGGCACAGCATTTCTGCTTCCTCCAGATAGTGCGTAGTCAGGATAATGGTGGTGCCCTGGGCGTTCAGCTCTTTGAGGAAGCCCCACATCGAGCGACGCAGTTCGATATCCACCCCGGCAGTCGGTTCGTCGAGGATCAGCAGTTTGGGTTGATGCATCAGCGCACGGGCAATCATCAGGCGGCGTTTCATCCCGCCAGACAGCATACGCGCCCGCTCGTTACGTTTACCCCAGAGATCGAGCTGATTGAGGTACTTTTCTGCCCGCGCCATCGCCTCGCGGCGTTCCACGCCATAATATCCCGCCTGGTTGACCACAATCTGCAGCACGGTTTCAAACGGGTTAAAGTTGAATTCCTGCGGCACCAGCCCGAGCTGACGCTTGGCGTTAACGATATCCTTATCGATATCGTAACCAAACACTCGCACCGTGCCCGCCGTCTTGTTGACCAGCGAACTGATAATGCCGATGGTGGTGGATTTCCCGGCGCCGTTCGGCCCCAGCAGGGCATAAAAGTCCCCTGCCTCCACGTTCAGATTGATACCGCGCAATGCCTTGACGCCACCCGCGTAGGTTTTGGTCAGCTGCGCTATTTCCAGTGCATAATTCATAAGTTATGAGAGTACCTTGTGATGGAGTTGGCTGCCGAACTTGTCTAAGAGGGAGTTTATCATCAGCGGCCCGATTACCGAGTTGAATCCGTGCGCATATCCATAGGGCAGAAAATTGCTTAACTGTTCCGATTTCCAAATTGTGACGCTTGCCATATATTACATCAACGCAATTCGTTCATAACAGGCCAATAACCGCCATGCAAGAAATCGAAAGGCTTATCGCCAACAACCAAGCCTGGTCCGCTAACATCAACAAGGAAGATCCCGGCTTCTTTGAACGTTTGGCTCAAGCGCAAAAACCGCGATTCTTGTGGATCGGCTGCTCAGACAGCCGCGTGCCCGCCGAGCGCCTGACCGGCCTGGAGCCGGGTGAGCTGTTCGTTCACCGTAACGTCGCCAATCTGGTGATCCACACCGATTTGAACTGCCTGTCAGTGGTGCAATATGCCGTCGACGTGCTGGAAGTCGAACATATTATCATCTGTGGTCACCTGGGCTGCGGTGGGGTAGAAGCGGCAGTAGAGAACCCGGAACTGGGGTTGATCAACAACTGGCTGCTGCACATTCGCGATCTGTGGTACAAGCACAGTTCCCTGCTCGGCGAGTTGGAACCGGAACAACGTCTGGACGTACTGTGCGAGATCAACGTGATTGAGCAGGTGTATAACCTGGGGCACTCAACCATCATGCAGTCGGCCTGGAAACGCGGCCAGAAAGTGATGGTCCACGGTTGGGTGTACGGGATCCAGGACGGTCGTCTGCACGATCTGGAAGTCACCGCCACCAGCCGTGAGAGCCTGGAGATGGGCTACCGCAAAGCGATAGCCACACTCAAGCAAGAGAAAGGCCTGTTCTAGCGCCTTATATACCCTATGGATTTCAAGCTGCAGCTAGGCGACAAGCTTACTCATCCACAGGAGCTTACTATTGTAAGTGACTGGGGTGGGTAAGTGCAGGTAACAACGCTGCAGCTTGAAAGACGACGGGTATAGGGGTTCAGCGCCCTGCTGACCCCCGGCCGGATTATTCGTCCAGCATCACCACTTTGCCGATGTAAGGCAGATGGCGATAACGCTGGGCGTAATCGATGCCATAACCCACCACGAACTCGTCCGGGATCGGGAAGCCGACATATTCCACCGGTACTTCAACTTCACGGCGCTCAGGCTTGTCCAGCAGCGTACAAATCGCCAAAGACTTCGGCCCACGCAACGCCAGGATCTCGCGCACCTTGTTCAGGGTATTGCCGGAATCGATGATGTCTTCGACGATCAATACGTCTTTACCACGGATGTCTTCATCCAGATCTTTGAGGATTTTCACGTCGCGGGTGGTAGACATGCCGCTGCCGTAGCTGGAAGCGGTCATAAAATCGACCTCATGCGGCACCTCAATGGTGCGGCACAGATCGGCCATAAACATGAAAGAGCCACGCAGCAACCCGACCAGCACCATGTCACTGCCGCTGTCGCGGTAGTCTTCGGTGATCTGGCGGCCAAGTTCAGCAATACGGGTCTTAACTTCCTGCTCGGAAATCATTACTTCTACAGTGTGTTTCATAGTTTTCAGGTCAGTTGCCGGAAGAAGGGCGCAGAGTTTAGCATAGCTGGCGGGCGGTGGCGACGCGAGCGCGTCACCACTTTACACGCTGCGGCGTGGTTAGCCGCAGCCTGGGATAATTTAATCGGCTACGGTAAAGCCTAGCATCATCCCTGTATCTTCATGTTCCAGCAGGTGGCAGTGGGCCATATAGGCCTGATCGGCACTGGCCAGATGATTGAAGCGCACCAGCACTTCGCTGCGCCAACCTTCTACCAGCACCGTATCTTTCCATCCTGCCCGGTGGGCCGCCGGTGGCTTGCCGTTTTCCGACAGAATGCGGAACTGGGTGCCATGGATATGGAACGGGTGCAGCATCATGTCGCCTTCGCCGGAAATGGTCCATTTCTCGTATTTGCCACGCTTGGCCTCAAACGCGGGCTTGGTCATATCGAAGGCTTTGCCATTGATGGTGTTGGCATGGCTGAAATCAAACGGCTTGCTACCATGATCCATCTTGCTGTGGTCCATTCCCGCCATATTGCCGTGGTCCATACCTGCCATGTTGCCAGCGGCATTGCCGTGATCCATGCTCATCCCAGCCATCGCCTGGTGACCATAGCGATCCATCAGAGCCTGCATCCCCAGCATATCCAGCTTAGGATCCATCATCAGTTGCAACCAGCGTTCCTGCACCCCGGCCAGCGATGGCAGCGCAGGCAATTTCACCAGGCTGTCCGGCATGGATTTCACGCCCAGCGCCAACGAGGGCTGAATATGCAGCACCGGCAGCGGCTGGTCGAACGGGGCCAGCGTCATGCCCATCTGCTTCACCGGTAAGGTAACGATATCGAACGGTTTGCCATCGGAGGCATCGACCAACACTTCAAAGCGCTCGCCCATCAGCATCGGCAGTTCGGTCAGTTTCACCGGTTCGCCCAGGAAGCCACCGTCACTGGCAATCACGTATAATGGGCGATTGTCGCTGGTGGACAGGTTAAGCGAGCGGGCATTACAGCCGTTCAGGAAACGCAGACGCAGCCAGCCGCGTGGCGCGATGTGTTGCGGATAGGCAGCACCGTTGGTGAACATACGGTCACCAAACCAACCCACGGCCGCGCTCATGATGTCCAATTGATATTCGATTTGGCCGTCTTTGCCCAGGCGCTTATCTTGCAGGATCACGGGAATATCATCTGTTCCCCAGGTTTTCGGCAAGGGCAGTTGGCTGCTTTCTTCATCTTCCAGCAGCACCAATCCGCCCAATCCCATCATCACCTGCTGGCCAGTCTTGCCATGCGTATGAGGATGGAACCAGCAGGTAGACGCTGGCTGATCGGCAGTGAAACTCACCGTGCGGGTGGTGCCTGGTTGGATCAAGGCTTGTGGGCCACCGTCGACATTGCCGGGGATCTCTAAACCGTGCCAGTGTACCGTGCTGGCCTCTGGCAGTTTATTACTGATATCCACCGTCACCGGCTTACCCCGTTGCAAACGGACCGCTGGGCCAAGCAACGCACCGTTGATCCCCCAGGTGCGGGTAGCCATGTTAGGCAACCAGTTCATCTCACCGGTTTGCAGCGCCAACGCGATCTTTCCTTGCGCATCTGGCGTCAAAATCGGTGGGATCGGCAAGGCTGGGCGATCGGCTGCCCAGGCGGCACGGCTCCATAATGGCAAGGCGCTTGCGGCACCTATTGCGGCGGTCAGTTTGATAAAATCACGGCGTAACATCGCTGGTTCCCTTTTCTCAGTGATCGAAAGCTTAAGATCCGCAGCCTAAACCCTCCCCTTAGTGGAAGGTCAAGAGCTACTATTAAGGTATGTTAAGCCCACATAATTAATTTGGTGCCTTTACAGTCAAGTGTGGTAACGTCAGCAGATATTGAACAGGTCTATTTCATGATGAAAAAAACAACGTTGTTAATGCTATTGCTGACTATGCTGGGCTTTTCCAATGCCAGCCTGGCGCTAAATGAATCCGAAGCGGAAGATCTCGCCGATCTGACCGCAGTGTTTGTCTATCTAAAAAACGACTGTGGCTACAATGATTTGCCTAACGCGCAAATCAAACGCGCCATCGTGTACTTCGCCCAGCAAAACCGTTGGGATTTGACTAATTATAATAGCTTTAATATGAAATCCCTGGGTGAAGACAGCTACCGCGATCTCAGCGGCATCGCTATTCCTACCCCCAATAAGTGCAAATCTCTGGCGCGCGACTCCCTGAGCCTTCTGGCCTACGCCAACTAACTTCCCCCTGCTTTCTCTCAGCCTTGCCAACGATAGCTGGCAGGGTTTGCTATCGCCTATCTGTTGCCCTGCCGACAATGCTGTAATTTGCCACACGGAGGGTTTATGATGTTGCGCTCATTTTTCATGGTTGTTATTACGGAGTAACCCGCACATGACCCAGAAAGAGATTTGGTATGAAACGCTACATGCCAACTTTGGCCAGTACTTCTCAGTAGAGCAGGTGCTTTACCGTGAGAAAACCGAGCATCAGGATCTGGTGATCTTTGAAAACCCGGTGCTGGGCCGCGTGATGGCTCTCGATGGCGTGGTGCAGACTACCGAACGCGATGAGTTTATCTATCACGAAATGATGACCCACGTGCCGTTGCTGGCCCATGGCCAGGCCAGGAAAGTGCTGATTATCGGCGGTGGCGATGGCGCTATGCTGCGTGAAGTTTGCCGTCATCAGGACGTTGAACAGATCACTATGGTTGAGATCGACGCGGGCGTGGTGGAATTTTGCCGCCAATACTTACCTAATCACAACGCCGGTGCCTATGACGATCCTCGCTTCAAACTGGTGATCGACGACGGCGTCAATTTCGTCAGCCAGAGCGACGAAAAATTCGACGTGATTATTTCTGACTGTACCGATCCAATCGGCCCCGGTGAAAGCCTGTTTACCTCGGCGTTCTATGAAGGTTGCGCACGCTGCCTCAACGAGGGTGGCATCTTCGTAGCTCAGAACGGCGTCTGCTTCCTGCAGCAGGACGAAGCGGTCAACAGCCGCACCAAGCTCAGCCAGTATTTTAACGACGTCAGCTTCTATCAGGCAGCGATCCCGACCTATTACGGCGGCATCATGACCTTTGCCTGGGCCAGCCAAAATCCGGCTTTGCGCCAGTTGGATGTCACCACGCTGCAACAACGCTTTCATCAAAGTGGCTTAGACTGCCGCTACTACAATCCGGCAATTCACGCTGGCAGCTTTGCCCTGCCGCAGTATTTGCTCAATGCACTGAACGTTTCACGTTAAGCGAGAAGATAGGGGCTAAATCTAATTGCAAAAGATCAAACTGCACGGCTTCAATAACCTGACCAAAAGCCTGAGTTTTTGTATTTACGATATTTGTTATGCCAAAACCGCAGACGATCGCGATGGCTATATCGCCTACATTGACGAACAGTACAATGCCAACCGCCTGACCGAGATCCTCAGTGAAACCTGTTCGATCATTGGCGCCAATATTCTCAACGTCGCCCGCCAGGACTACGAACCACAAGGCGCCAGCGTCACCATTCTTATGAGCGAAGAGCCGGTCGATCCGAAAGACGTGGATACCTCTGAGCACCCAGGGCCGCTGCCAAAGACGGTGGTAGCACATCTGGATAAAAGCCATATCTGTGTTCACACCTATCCAGAAAGCCACCCAGAAGGTGGCCTGTGTACCTTCCGGGCCGATATTGAAGTCTCTACCTGCGGCGTGATTTCACCGCTCAAAGCGCTGAACTATCTGATCCACCAATTGGAATCCGATATCGTCACCATGGACTATCGCGTACGCGGTTTCACACGCGATGTAGCCGGTGTGAAGCATTACATCGATCATGAGATCAATTCGATCCAGAACTTTATGTCTGAGGATATGAAAGCGCTGTACCACATGATGGATGTGAACGTGTATCAGGAGAACATCTTTCACACCAAGATGCTGCTGAAGGATTTCGATCTGAAGCACTATCTGTTCAACGCCAGGCCGCACGAACTGAGCGAGGCGGAACGGAAAAGGATCACCGATCTGCTGTGGAAAGAGATGCAGGAGATCTACTACGGGCGCAATATTCCGCACCTGTAATGTTGAGATACAGGGCAGCCGAGGCTGCCCTGTCAGTCACACCAGATGCAAGGCTGCGGGTAAATCTGCCAATTGCTGCTGTGCTGTGGCAGGTAGCGCCTTATCGGTGACGATATCCGTCAGGCTGCCAAGCGGCGCCACACAGAATAACGAGTAGGCAGCGTATTTACTGCTATCAGCCAACAGCACCCGCTGGCGGGCATTGGCCATCAGATCCTGCTTCAGGCCCGCCTTTTCTTCGGTTGGGGTGGTAATACCGTTCTCAAGACTCCACGAGTTACAGCTGACAAACGCAATATCCGGGTAGATCCCTCGCAGCAACCTGCGCCCATGATCGCCGACGCAGGACTGGCTGCTGTCATCAATACGGCCACCAATGATGGTCACTTCGATCTGTTTAAATCCTGAGAGAAACAGTGCGATATGCAGATCGGCGGTGATCACCCGTAGCGGGAGGTGAGTCAAGTGCCGCGCCAGTTCCAGCATGGTGGTGCCTGCGTCCAGCACCACTGCGTCACCGGCTTTAACCATCGTGGCCGCATACAGGGCGATCGCCCGCTTCTCCTGCGGGTTACGCAGCTGCTTTTCGTTAGTGGTGGGCTGTGCGGGGATAAAACGGTTGAGGGCCACGCCGCCGTGGCTGCGATTGATGATCCCCTGCTCATCCAGCTTGATCAGATCGCGCCGGATGGTGGCAGGAGAAGCATCGATAGCGCTGACCAATTGCTCAACGGTGACCAGATTATGAGCTTTCAAGTATTCCAGAATCTGGTCCTGGCGAGTTTGTGGCTTCATGACGTCCGTGGTATCACGCCAACTGAGTGGCTAATTTAATCGAGATCGCCATGCTCTCAGACTTGGCTTTACCTGTCCAGGCAATATCAAACGCGGTGCCGTGGTCGGCAGAAGTCCGGATAAACGGCAGGCCCGCCGTGATGTTAACCCCATCGTAGAAGCCCAGCAGCTTGAGGGGAATATGCCCCTGATCATGATACATGGCGACCACCATATCGTACTGGCCTTCATAAGCCTGCAGGAAGACGGTATCCGGGGGGCACGGGCCTGAAACATCAATCCCACGCTGTTTTACTGCCGCAATCGCCGGGCTGACGATGTTGATCTCTTCATCGCCAAACAGGCCATGTTCACCCGCGTGGGGGTTAACGCCCGCGACCGCGATCCTTGGATGTTTAAAACCGACGCGCTTGAGGAAGGTATCCGCCATCGTCACCACCGTTTCGATCCGCTCGGCATTCAGCGTATCAAGGAATTTGCGCAGGGCGATGTGGGTGGAAACATGGATCACCTTCAGCTTATCGGTGTACAGCACCATCGCATAATCCCGGCTGTGGGTCAGTTTTGCCAACAACTCCGTATGGCCTGGATACAGATGCCCGGCCAGATGCAGCGCCTCTTTATTCAGCGGCGCCGTGGCGATGGCCATTACCTCACCCGCCATGGCCAGTTCGGTGGCACGCTTTACGCATCGGTAAGCCAGATCGCCCGCTTGTGCCTGCACTTTCCCTGGTGTCAGCGCTGCGGGGTCCTCTAGCGGCTCATCAATCACGTTGATAATACCGGGCGCGAAGCGTGCCTCCGAAACCTGCTGGATCGGCCTCAACTCGACCTTTGGCACGATCCCCAATGCCTGAATACGTTGCAACGTTTGCAGACAGCCCACCACAACCGCTGGCGTTCCCGCCAACTCACCTTCAGACAGCGCCTTAATGATAATTTCTGGCCCAATGCCTGCCGGATCGCCCATGGTGACCGCAATCGTGTTATTTGCCACTGTACATCTCCTCAATAAAATAAAGTGCATCCCGCAACGTTGAAGCACCGCCAAATCCGCCGGCCTTGGTGATCACCGGCAGATCGTCGATCTCGCTGTTGACGAAAGTGCCACAGGGCACACAAGGAACAACCTCACTGGTAATACGGTAACCTTCCGCCCCCAGCGCTCTCGCAACCGCAATGGCGATGTCGCCGCCGGTCAGGAACAAGCCACCAATCTGAGCCTGATTGATAATCGCCAAGGTGATGGAGCCTAATGCCTGGCTGATTTTGTCCCCCAACTGCTGGCGCGAAAGGTCATGCTTTTCGCACAACGTATCGATCATCCGGCGATCATCGGCATCTCTACAGGTGCGTAGCACGCAGTGCTGCCGATCCCGCAGGACGCTGGCTGCCTGGCGGATAATTTCGTCTACCGCAGCTTGGCTGTTCGGTTGCAACAAGGCTTCGACATCAATATCTAAAATACCCAGTGACTTCTCTTCTGCGGCAAACACAATCTGCTGCCGGGTGGCTTCACTCATCGAACCGGCAACCACCAGCACGGGCAGGCGTTGGCGAGCGGCCAGGTAGCTGCTGGCTGGCAACGCATTTGCCAATCCGGCCGCGCCCACCAGTAAATAACGGCAACTGAGTTGCTGGACGGCCTGCGCCAACTGTGCCAGATCGCCATCCGTCTCGGCATCCACTACCACAATCGCTGGCCCGTTGTGGCTCAGGAGCGGCAACTCGCGGCCTAGCTCGCCACTGCGTACACTCTGCAAATCCAACTCGTGGATCGGATAGGCCGTCTGTAAACCAATCAAGGTCTTGATATGAGAAGACACGATCGGCGTTTTCGGATCGCTGGCAAACTCGGTTTCCACCAGCGGGACGCCGTGAACCCGGCATTCGCCATTCAGCGTTACCCGACCCGCCGCGGGGATGGCAGCGGCCACGATAGCCAACTGCGCACCGCTGGCGACCATCGCCGCCTCGATCTCTGCCCCCACGTTACCGCGAAAGGTCGAGTCGATTTTTTTATACACCAGGGGCGGCGTATCGCTCTGGCAATACGCCCGCAAAGCATCACTCACCTTGGCGCTGGCCATTGCAGGAGATAACGCCCGGCTTTCGGTATTGATCACCAGCACATCCGTGCGCCGGGTAGACTGCGGTAGTTCGCTGAGCACCACGTCGGTACGCGCACCCTTTTTTGCCAATTGCACGCCGGTATCGTTAGCTCCGGTAAAATCATCGGCAATCACGATCATCTTCATGCTGTCTCCTTCAGCGCGACGCCCTTAGCGGCATTACGCTTCGCCACCCAAGAACTGAGAATCGGGGTCAGTATGGCGGTGGTGATCACCGAAGCGGCAATCAACGGGGCCGCAGCAGCCGCGACGCTAGCTAACGAAGGGTCCGCCTGGGCAATCGCCAATGGCGTCGCCACCGCATTTCCGGCAGTGCTCGATGCTGCCGCACCGGCAATACCTGAGCCCCCCACCAGTCGATCGGCGCGAATATTAAAGAAACCGCCGACAAAAGTGGTCAACACGCCAAGCAGAACCCCGGCCATACCGCCTTGCAGTAACATTTCCAGATTGATGCCAGCACCGAGCGCGAAGGCAAAGAATGGGATCAGGATTGGGCCACCCTTGGTGAGAAAGTCGCGCATCTGATGATCCAGATTACCCAACATCATCCCTACCAGCAGGGGAACCAACACCGCCACCAACGCCATCAATGGGATATTCGCCATACCTGCCGCACCCAGCGCGATCATGGTGAAGAACGGCCCGTCATTCAGGGATAGGATCGAAATCGCCCCTACGTCCCGCTCATTACCAAACTCGCCGACCAACGCCGCATACAGGCCACCGTTGGAGTTGCTCATTGCGGCAATGATCGCCACGCCGGTCAGGCCAAAAATACCTTCCGCCCCAAACAGATGCTCAACGCCTAGCCCCAGGGCCATGGCAACCAACAGTTTGGTCAAGGTAATGGTGCCGCCTTGCAACAGTGCCTGCGGAGCCGCCTTGAAGCTGATACCGGCCCCCATACACAGCAGGAAAGCACCAATCAGTGGAGCCGCACCGTTTTTGAACAGTGCCGTGGTGAAGCCGCCAATATCCAGCGCCTGTGGAGCAAAGGTGTTGATCATTGCGCCAAGCACCAGCGGGACGACCATCATCCCCCCAGGGATTTTCTCTATTGTCGCCTTAATTTTCATCCTACCCTCGTCATTGTGATTTATTTTAATCAAAATGATTATATAAAATCAAAAAAGAAAAAATCGGCGCTGTGTCGCAGATTAAAAAATCAGTAACATGATTATTTGATTTTATTTAATCATTACAGAAGGGAGGAAAGGCGGCAGAGAGTCGGCCACCTGGGACTCACAAGGGGAGCAGCATCCTGCCCCCGTCTGGATAATCAGTAGTTGAGCATAAACGAGCGGTAGGCTTTCAGCACCGTCAGGAAGTCTTCGATACCGCAGAAAGAGAGGCTCTCTTCGTCGTAGTAGTTCATCCCCTCTTCCATTTCGTCGCCTTCGAACTCCAACTGGTTGGCGCGGATCATCACCTCTTCACCGTCCATCAGCAACGTGTATTCATGGCCT
Source organism: Serratia sp. Res13-Sevr-LER1-36-b (assembly GCF_015673035.1). Taxonomy (NCBI): domain Bacteria; kingdom Pseudomonadati; phylum Pseudomonadota; class Gammaproteobacteria; order Enterobacterales; family Yersiniaceae; genus Serratia; species Serratia sp. Res13-Sevr-LER1-36-b. Next base: position 283,978 of record NZ_JADACK010000044.1, read on the forward strand.
TCCAACTGCCACTGACGCTCACTGCCCTTGACCCCTGCCGCACCGGCTTCGATACGGTCCAGCAGGTTAAAATCACCGTTGAGCTCTTCATTAATCCAATGGCCGATGGCCTCATGCCCCATCGAAAATCTGACCACCACCTGACCGGTTACGTCACGCAGAAATTCGTAATCCATAGCATGCCCTCCTGAGCTTTTTTATAAGTGTAACCCTTAATTCGCCACTATCTCAGTGGGCGCTCGCAAAGTTGATCGATTGGGCCAAATAAACTGCGGCGCAATATAACGGTTTATCCTTGGGCTTGGGAAGGCTCTCTGTGCCTGCTATGGACGGGCAATTGTTGTTATCATGGCTCTCATTAGCCCTTACCCAAGCCTGAGCCGATGATCGACAGCGAAATCACCCTGAAAAAATTGGAAATCTTTCTGGCGTTTATGGAGAAGGAAAACATCGGCCGAGCCGCAGAACAGCTTGGCTTGAGCAGCGTTAGCGTGCATCGTGCGTTACATACTCTGGAAGAGGGGTTTCGCTGCCCGCTGTTTATTCATAAAGGACGTAACCTGCTGCCCCTGCCCGCTGCGCAAACGCTGGCAGAATACGCCCGCGATATCGTGGATCTCACCTACAAAGGCATCGAAGAAACTCGGCTGAAGGCGGGGTTTGGCCAGCAACGCATGCGTATCGGCACGCTCTACTCACTGACGCTGGAAACCATTCCACGGTTGATCATGGGGCTGAAGGTACGCCGCCCGGCCATGGAGATCAGCCTGACGATGGGATCGAATGAGGATCTGCTGGCCCAGTTGGAGAACCAATTGCTGGATGCCATCCTGATTTCGGTTTCGGACAGCCAAATCGATCCGCTGCGCTTTGAGATCCTGCCACTGTTTGAGGATGATATCTATCTTGCCGCACCGGCAGCCTCGGCGCTAAACAGCGATGGCACGGCAGACCTGCAAGACTTTCGCAGCCAGAAGTTTGTCTCCCTGACCGAAGGCTTCGCCACTTATCACGGCTTTAGCGAAGCGTTTCAGATTGCCGGTTTTGAACCGGAAATCGTCACCCGGGTGAATGATATTTTCTCAATGCTCAGTCTGGTGCAGGCCGGGGTGGGCTACACGCTGGTGCCAGGGCGAATGAAGAAGATGTATGAACACACGTTGAAATTACTGCCGCTGTGCGAACAGTACCAAATGCGTCAAACCATCGCGCTGGTGTTCAACCGTAACCAGCAGCAGGATCCGAACCTGCTGGCGTTGACGGCGGAAGGCCGTATGTACGCACGCGGTGAAGGGCCGGTTTAATAGCGCCGATATTTGGCCACAATGCCGCAGACCGCGTTCAGCCCCAGTTGGCAACGGGACAGCGCTTCCCCCTGCTCCATGACTTTTTTGGTCAAGCCGGTTAATACCGCGCCCGGCGGCATTTCGATCGCCAGACGGACTTCCCGTTCGTAGGCCGCCACCATCGCCTCATGCCAGCGCACGGTTCGGGCCATATTGAAGGCCAGATCGTCAGCAATCCGCTCCGGCTGCCATAACACGCGCCCGCTACTGCCGCTGAGATACGCAACCTGCGGCCGATTGATGGTTACCTGCTTCATAGCCTGCGCCAGCTTTTCCGCCGGTTGTGCCAACAAGGCACAGTGGGAAGGGACGCTCACCGCCAAACGCTGGGTTTTCGCCGCACCGGCGGTTTTCGCCAACGCCATGACCTGCACCATTGCGGCTTCGCTACCCGCGATCACCAATTGGTCTTCGGCATTGATATTGGCCAGATAGACCGGTAGCTCAGCGCTGTTGACCTCTGCTATCAGCCTTTCCACCTGGCGCAACGGCAAGCCGACAATCGCCGCCAAACCATATCCCGCGGGGTAAGCTTCCTCCATTAGCTGGCCACGTAACGCCACCAACCGGACAGCATCGGAAAATGCCAAAGCCCCGGCGACCACCGCAGCCGGAAAAGCACCGATGGATAAGCCACTGACAAAGTCGGGTACGACCCCGTGCTGCTGTAATTCCCGCGCGTAGGCCACACCGGCTATCAGCAGGCACAGCTGTACTGCCCGGGTTTTCTGTAAGGCTTCGGCGCTGTCCAACGCCAATACGTCCTGGTCAAGAACAGCGCAAGCCTCGCTTAACAACCGCTGGGTAGTTTCATTGGCAGGCAGTTGGTGCAGCATTTGCGGCACCTGCGGCCCCTGACCGGGAAAGGTAAATAAAATCTTCATCAGATCTCCTGAGAGCTGGCCCATGGATCCGTCGTCACCAACGGCCCCTCAGCGGTTTTCAGCATCGCTCGTCCATCCCGCAGCCATTCGCTCAGGGCAAAGCCGCCGAGCGGTGTTTCTATTTGGGCATCGGCGCGGCAAGGCAGCGCCTGCAACCACTGCGCCAGCCGCTGCAACTCATCAAGGCTGGCAGGCTGCGGACAGCGAACCAACAGATCCAGATCGCTGTCGGCATGCATCACCGGGATTTCGGTCGCCAGCGCATAACCACAGCTGCCGGTCACGCCCCAGCCCCGCGGCCAAGGCCGTTGAGCCAGCATTATGAGCGCCTGCACCGGAGGCTGGGAAACAAAGCTCGAGTGCAGCAACGCCAGCGGGTCGCTCACCAAAGACTCTGGCGTTACTACGCGCCGGATAGCCTCTGCGCTAACCCAGGCTGCCGCGCGCTGGCTGCGTTTCATGCCCCGGATCCCCACCGGGATCCGCCCGTTGCCCTGAACATCGCGCCGCACCACCAGCGGTAATGAGGTGCGCCACTGCTGGCTCACCCACTCCGGCAACGCCTGGTCGGCGCTGAGGGCAGAACGGTCACTAATCCAAATCAGGTCATGCGGGCGAATCATCGGTTGCTCCAGTTACATCCCTGAGGTCAGGGTGATAAACAGCGGTAAGGTAATGATACACAACACGGAACTGATCAGTAACGTGGCTTCGGCATCCGGCGACTGCACGCCAAAACGGTTACCAAAGACGATACCGAAGAAACCGGCAGAAAGGGCGATCATCAAAATAGCGGTGATGGCCACGCTACCGTGCAGGCCCAATGCCAGCACCAACCCCCAGGCAATAAACGGTTGGATCAGCAGTTTGGTTACGCTCGACAGCAGCACCGGTCCGTTGATCTGCAACTTACGGGCAGACAGGATCACGCCGGTCAGGAACAGCGCCGTCGCCGTCGCCGACAGGCCAAGCGGTTTGATCGCAGCCAGCACCATTTCAGGCATATGAACGCCTATCGCCGACAGCACCACCCCAAGCAGCGGCCCCCAGACGATCGGTTTTTTTACCGAGCGCCACATCAGCACCGGCAACATGCCCAGGCTGGAACCCTGAACCCCACCGGCTGTACGGGCCTTCTCACGCTCAAGGATCAGCAGGCAAAACGGTGTCATCAATACCGAACCACAGGCGATAGCCACCGCCACGGACAGTGAGGTTCCCGGCGTTTCCCCCAGCACGCTACCGAGGATCGGCAGGCCCAGCGCGGCATAGTTGGGCAACGCCACGGTGAGCGTCAACACCGCGGCATCCTGCGGAGACTTATGGAAGATCCCGGTGCAGGTAAAATAGATCGCCGCATAGGTGATCCACATCGCCAGCACCAACACCACGATCAGCGGCGACTGCTCAACGATCCCCGCCCAAGGCGTTTGTACGGTGGCACCGAACAGGGCCGCTGGCAGTGCAAAATCCATCACGAAGATGTTGAGTAATGAAACGTTCTGGTTATCGACCATTTTTGCCTTACCGGCAAAAAAGCCCAGCAGCATAATGACAAAAATCGGTGCCAAGGCATGAATAATTACGTATGTCATAAATCACCTGTTAAAAAGAAAAAATCAGTCAGATCAGGTGCGATGGTGTTAGTTATATTGTTATATGCAGGTGAAGCTTTATGCCGGGTCGGAACGCATCACATGCGCCCTCCCGGCGGGTCGTATTTTGTTCCTGAACTCTGACGTAAAAATGGCTAGCGTGGCATTACCACTCTGCGCGCATACGTTCACGCACCAGCGAAGAGCTATGGCGGTTGTCTGCCCCCAGGCGGTTAGTTAAACCAACGCCTTCACTGCGTGTTTTAGCAATCGCCTGAACCACCGAGTGGCGCACCAGATTAAGCTCCTGCTCACTGGCCTGCAGCGGGTCACGGATATCCAGTAACTGTTCCAGCAGGCCCAGCGAGCTGTAATGCTCGATGTCATAGGCCATCGGTGGAATGGTTGCTGCCAGCTTCTCCAGCGCCTCTACGGAGCGTAACGTGATGCGCGCCGCAGACTCTTTGCCCATCGCATGGATCATCACGCCAGCATCGTTGAAGGCGATCAAGCGGTTGGCCTGATAGCCGTGCGCCAGAAACGCGCCGGACATGGCTTTCCCGACGATCAAACCAATCACCGGGTGACCAGCCAGCCGAGCCTTGGCATAAGCCCCGGCCGCACCGGCCAACGCCTGATGAATACCAAAGGCCTCTTCCCGACGCCCGTAGGCCTGGCTCGGCACATCGATCACCGCCACGATGGCGCGCTTTTGTGCTTTACCAACGTCAGCCGCGACCGCTTCACTGACTACCAGGGCTAACGTCCAACCTTCCAGCAAACCTACTTCACCGCGTGCGGCGCGCGGGTAATGGTTATTTGCATCCGGCACCACGGCGATAAAACGCACCGGTTGGCCCTCTAGTTCAGCGTCCGCGACTCGGATCGAGGCACACTGCCCCTGGCGCTGCTCGGCACCTGCCGTCAGCAAAGAGAACCAATATTCTCCACGGCTTGATGATGACGTACTCATACCCGATCCTCCGCAGCAAACAGTTGAGCAATGACCGCCGAGTCCGCCTGCTGGCGGGTGTCGAATTGCGACAGTTTCGGCAAGTAGTAGTGATAATTGTCGGAACGGTGTTGAGCAGGCACGCCGCGTTGCAGGCAACCTGTCATCGCAGCCTTGACCGCATGTAACGCATCAGGGACTTCTTCATCGACAAAGCCACTGCGATAGCGCACATCGCCACCGGTCATGCTCCAGATAAAAGGCCGATCGCGGGAATCGTATTCTTCGATACCGGCTTCCTGTTCAATTACCTGTGGGCCGTTTAAGCCCAGGCGCGCTTCACGGGTGACAATCAGGTAGCTGCATAATGCTGCCGCGATCGACATCCCGCCAAAGCAGCCCACGGTTCCAGCAATAATGCCCACCACCGGGGTATATCGGCGCAGATCGACAATCGCCGCATGAATATCCGCGATCGCGGCCAGCCCCAGGTTGGCTTCCTGCAAACGCACGCCACCGGTTTCCAGCAGCAATACTGCCTGAGTCGCAATGCCGTTGCGGTTATCTTCTGCCGCCAGTTCCAGGGCCGCGGCCATCTTGGCACCGGAAACCTCCCCCATACTGCCGCCCTGAAACGCCCCTTCTACCGCCACTACCACTGCCGGTTGACCGTCAATGGTGCCTTTGGCGACCACCATGCCGTCATCGGCCTGGGTGACTATGCCTTGTGGCTCCAGCCAAGGTGAAGTAATGCGCTCAAATGGCCCCAATAGTTCACGAAAACTGCCGCTGTCCAGCAGATTACGAGCGCGCTCCCGAGCGCTGAGTTCAATAAAGCTGAGATCATCACGCATGGGCGGCCTCCTCAAATACCTGTTCGATACGCAACCGAGCCACCCCCGGCGTAGCGCCGAAGTCGTTAATCTCTAACCGTCCGGCAGGTAAATCGCGCAATGACGCCAAGCGTTCAAACAGGTGCTGCCAACGCTGACGACTACCGTCTACGGAGGTTTTGATCGCCACCGTCAACGTACCGTCAGCCGCAGGCTCAAACAGAGCCTCCATGTCACCGGAGCCCACGACTCCGGTCAGTGCCTTACCCGGCAGCGTAATGCTGGCCGGATAACTCAAATCGATATGTTCCATAACATCCTCTGGATTGATTATTCAGCGGGCCGTAGCCCGATCGAGGAACAGAGCCGCAGCCAGCAAATCGGCTGCGCCACCGGGTGAAGCGTTGCTCGCCAATAGCCGTTGTTCCAGTTTGGCCAACGCCGCCTGCCCTGCCGGATGTTGATATCCTCCAGCATGCAGTACCTCGGCGGCCCCCTGCTGCATCGCTTTCAGCGCCGTTAGCCCACCGCGCGACAACACACAGGTATCGCTCAGGGTGGTCATGATGGCCATCAGCGCATCGATCTGCGCGGCTGGCTCACTGGCCCCTTGGCTCCTGCTGTGCCACAGCTGCGGCAGCGCCCGTTGCATCACATGCGGAAAACCTTGCTGGGCCTCTTCCCTTGCGCCTGGAACCTGATAGCGTTGAGTGGCTCGCAAGCCTTTACTGAACACCTTCGGGCTGGCGTGATCCGGCAATTGCGCCAACTGGGCGGCTAATACGCAGCTGCTGGATGGTGTTGCGTTCCCCCCTTGCATGGCTACCGCCGTCACCAGCAGGCCCATCGCCCAGATCGCCCCGCGATGCGTGTTAACACCGGCAGTGGCTGCCATCATCCGCTGTTCACCTTCCCGACCAATCCGGCCAACTTCCTGGCGTAACGCGCTATCGGCTGGACGCTGCCAACCGGCAATCGCCAGCCGATGGAAGACCGGCGTCAGACTGTGAGCCGAACGTTCCATCAACGCCAGCGTCAGATCCTGATGCGCACCGGAGCCCCGGGCATCTACCAGCCCCGGTTTCGGGCTGAGGTGCGCCTCATCCACTAGCGCCTGCGTGGCAAGCTCCGCCAATCGTGCAGCAACCCGATCCGCTTCAGAGGCGATTAAACAAGGGGAAAGTTTCATTACCAGCTCCGGAATTTAGCTGGCGGGTTGTACAGGCCGCCGGACCACTCGACCAGATCCGCTACGCTGCCCGCGGCCAGCAAAGAACGCGAAGCATCGGTGCGGCGAATATCGAGATCTTCCGGGAACACCACTTTTCCTTCACGGCGCAGTTCAGCCACGCGTTTGGCGTCCACACCCAGCCCGATATCGGTGATACCGGCTACCGCAGCCACCATAGCGCGGCGCTCTTCCAACGAGCGTGCACGATACAGATAAGCGATGCCCTCTTCGGTCAGCACGTGGGTCACGTCATCGCCGTAAATCATCACCGGAGCCAACGGCATGCCAGATTCTTGCGCCACATCGACGGCATCGAGTTTTTCTACGAAGGTCGGTTTGGCACCTGCCTGGAAGGTTTCCACCATCTGCACCACCAGCTTGCGGCCACGAGCCAACGGATCCGGCTCTTCGATCATATCCAACCAGGCAGGCGTAGCGTGGCGACGACCGTGTGGATCGTGCCCCATGTTCGGTGCGCCGCCAAAACCGGAGAGGCGGCCACGGGTCACGGTAGAAGAGTGAGCCATACCGTCGATCTGTAAGGTGGAGCCGATAAACATATCTACGGCGTACTGACCGGCCATCTGGCAAAACGCGCGGTTGGAACGCATGGAGCCGTCACTACCGGTAAAGAAAATATCCGGGCGAGCGGCAATGTAATTCTCCATCCCCAGCTCACCGCCAAAGCAGTGCACGGTCTCAACCCAACCGCTTTCGATCGCCGGGATTAGGGTTGGATGTGGGTTCAGAGTCCAGTGTTTACAGATTTTACCCTTCAGGCCCAGTTGCTCACCGTAGGTGGGTAACAGCAGCTCGATGGCGGCGGTGTTAAAACCGATACCGTGGTTCAGCGATTGCACCTGATGTTTGGCGTAGATGCCTTTGATCGCCATCATCCCCATCAACACATGCACGGGTTTGATCAGACGCGGATCGCGGGTAAACAGCGGTTCAATAAAGAACGGCTTGTCTGCCACCACCACAAAATCGATCCAGGAACCGGGGATATCAACTCTTGGCAGATCCGTTTCATCGTCGACCAGTTCGTTGACCTGAGCGATGACGATGCCGTCTTTAAACGCGGTGGCCTCCACCAGTGCCGGGGTATCTTCGGTACTTGGCCCGGTGTACAGATTGCCATGACGATCGGCCTTGAACCCGGCCACTAGCGCCACGTTCGGCACCAGATCCACATACAGGCGGGAATAGAGTTCTATATAAGTGTGGATGGCACCGATTTCGAGCTGCCCATCTTCCAGCAGTTGGGAAATGCGCAGGCTCTGGGTACCAGAGAAGGCAAAATCGAGCTTGCGAGCGATACCCTTTTCAAAAATATCCAGATGCTCGGCGCGGCCAACGCTTGGCATGATCATATGCAGATCGTGAACCTTGGTGGGGTTGACCTCGGCGAGCATACGGGAGAGAAAATCAGCCTGTTTCTGGTTATTGCCTTCCAGCACCACCCGATCGCCAGAAACCAGCAGTTTTTCCAGCACGCTGGTCAGATCGGCGGTGGGGATCACTTTGCCCTGCGACTGCCCTTGCACACTCGCGATACGGCGTTTTTTTTCCTGCCGCCGGGTATCCCAAACGCGCGTGGGGCTTTGATGAAGCGACATACCTCAACCTCCTGAGTTTATTTGGTTCGGTTTAGTACGGTTAGAGTAAGAGTCTAGGAGAGCGCCATCAATCAAGCAGGGGGATGGTTTGTTAGCCTGAGAGTAATAATTTCATCAAAACAATACTAATCAATCAGTTAATATCAATAAAAGCGCGAGATGATCACAAAAAAACGGGGAACCCAAAGGCTCCCCGTGATGATGCTAACTCAGTACCGAATTACACCGCGGTTTGGAAGATCACACCGTCGGCTTTTTCCGTGTACTGGGTCAACTGGTCGAAGTTCAGGTAGCGATAGGTATCCGCCGCCGTCTTGTCGACCTGTGCCATATAGGTCTGATACTCATCAGGCGTTGGCAGACGGCCAAGCAGTGAAGCCACTGCAGCCAGCTCTGCGGAGGCCAGATAAACGTTGGCTCCGGTACCCAGGCGGTTCGGGAAGTTACGAGTCGAGGTGGAAACCACGGTCGCACCGTCCGCTACGCGTGCCTGGTTACCCATACACAGTGAACAGCCAGGGATCTCGATACGTGCCCCGCTCTTGCCAAAGACGCTGTAGTAGCCTTCTTCAGTCAGTTGCGCTGCGTCCATCTTGGTTGGCGGAGCCACCCACAGGCGAGTTGGCAGTTGGCCTTTATGCTGATCCAACAGTTTACCCGCCGCACGGAAGTGGCCGATGTTGGTCATGCAGGAACCGATAAACACTTCGTCGATCTTGCTGTTGGCCACGTCGGACAGCAGGCGCGCGTCGTCCGGATCGTTCGGCGCACACAGGATTGGCTGCTTGATATCGGCCAGATCGATTTCGATCACTGCGGCATATTCTGCATCCGCATCGCCTTCCAGCAACTGCGGATCCGCCAGCCATTTTTCCATCCCCTGAATACGGCGCTCCAGAGTACGGCGATCGCCATAACCTTCGGAGATCATCCACTTCAGCAGTACGATGTTAGAGCTCAGATATTCGGCGATCGGTGCCTTATCCAGCTTGATGGTGCAACCGGCGGCGGAACGTTCTGCCGAGGCATCGGTCAGCTCAAACGCCTGCTCGACCTTCAGCTCCGGCAGACCTTCGATCTCCAGAATGCGGCCAGAGAAGATGTTCTTCTTGCCCTTCTTCTCTACGGTCAACAGGCCCTGCTGGATCGCGTAGTAAGGGATAGCATGCACCAGATCACGCAGGGTGATACCAGGCTGCATTTTGCCTTTGAAGCGCACCAGCACCGACTCAGGCATATCCAGCGGCATTACGCCGGTAGCGGCAGCAAAGGCCACCAGACCAGAACCTGCCGGGAAGGAAATGCCGATCGGGAAGCGGGTGTGGGAATCGCCACCGGTGCCGACGGTATCCGGCAGTAACATGCGGTTCAGCCAGGAGTGGATCACGCCATCGCCAGGGCGCAGCGAAACGCCACCACGGTTCATGATGAAGTCTGGCAGTGTATGGTGAGTGGTGACGTCCACCGGTTTCGGGTACGCGGCGGTATGACAGAACGACTGCATCACCAGATCGGCAGAGAAGCCCAGGCAAGCCAAATCTTTCAGCTCGTCACGGGTCATCGGGCCGGTGGTATCTTGCGAACCTACCGAGGTCATCTTAGGTTCGCAGTATTCGCCAGGGCGAACACCAGCAACGCCACAGGCGCGGCCAACCATTTTCTGCGCCAGCGAGAAGCCCTTGCTGCTAGCCGCTACCGGCTTGGCAATACGGAACACTTCGCTGTGCGGCAGGCCCAGCGCTTCACGCGCTTTGGTGGTCAAGCCACGGCCGATAATCAGTGGGATACGGCCACCAGCACGCACTTCGTCCAGCAGCACATCAGTTTTCAGCTCGAAGCTGGCAACCAGTTCGCCAGTTTCATGATTACGCACTTCGCCTTTATACGGGAAGATGTCGATCACATCGCCCATGTTCAGGTTGGAGACGTCCACTTCGATCGGCAACGCACCGGCATCTTCCATAGTGTTAAAGAAGATTGGCGCAATCTTGCCGCCCAGCACCACACCGCCGCCACGCTTGTTCGGCACGTAGGGGATGTCGTCGCCCATAAACCACAGCACCGAGTTGGTGGCAGATTTACGGGAAGAACCGGTACCGACCACGTCACCAACGTAGGCCAGCGGGAAACCTTTCTTGTTCAGCTCTTCAATCTGCTTGATTGGGCCAACGCTACCCGGCTGATCCGGGAAAATACCTTCACGTTCGCTCTTGAGCATTGCCAGCGCATGCAGTGGGATATCTGGACGTGACCAGGCATCCGGAGCGGGTGACAGATCGTCGGTGTTGGTTTCGCCAGTCACTTTGAACACGGTCACGGTAATCTTTTCCGCTAACGGTGGGCGTGATAGATACCATTCGGCATCGGCCCAGGACTGCATGATTTGCTTGGCGTGTGGGTTACCGGCTTTGGCTTTCTCTTCTACGTCGTAGAAGTTATCAAACATCAGCAGCGTGTGGGAAAGTGCCTTGGCAGCAATCGGTGCTAGCTTTTCGTTATCCAACGCGTCGATCAGCGGATGAATGTTGTAACCGCCCTGCATGGTGCCTAGCAGTTCAATGGCTTTTTCGGGGGTAACCAGGGGAGAAGTGGCTTCGCCTTTGGCAACGGCTGCCAGAAAACCTGCTTTGACATAGGCGGCTTCGTCGACGCCCGGTGGTACACGGTTAATCAGCAGGTCTAACAGAAATTCTTCTTCGCCTTTTGGCGGATTTTTTAATGATTCAACCAGCGCTGCCATTTGTGTCGCATCTAATGGCTTAGGGACGATGCCCTCTGCAGCACGCTCGGCCACGTGCTTACGGTATTCTTCTAGCACGACTTTCTCCTCGCTCTCATTGTCATTTATTGTGCCTGGCGTTTTATATTCAAACCGGGTTTAGCGCACGGCGATATTTGACGGGGCACTGCTGTCGATATCCTGGACTGTAAGTAAGGTACAGTGCCCGGTTCCGCCCAGCCAGCATATCAGGATTTGAATCGGTTGTTAATTCGTTCACATAAAAGCAACATTAAATCTTTGCTGAATCGTTGACCGCAGCGTAATCGGCTGCAAAGCAGGCGGGACGGGCTTGGGTTCGTTACGGCACAACGGCAATCTCAGCCCAATGAGCACAACATAACGTCCATACTTTTACAATGGTTATTGATAGAGTTGGGGGAAATTGGCGGGCATTGGGCACAAAAAAACCGCCATAAAGACGGTTCTTTTGTATCCGCGCGGTGTTAGCAGGCACCGAACGGATTTCTTATATCGTTAAGAACGATACAAGCGCTGACGAACAGGATCATTGTGCGTAAAGCCGGTTAAAAAATCAACCATTGGGATGCAAAAACCCTTTTTTTTATGTACCCTGATTTTGGGTCTGTTCTGCCGGTTTAGCAGCCGGTCATCGGGCTTGAGAACAGTGCTGCAACTACTGCGATACAAGCGCTGACGAACGCTTGTTCCGCCGGGATTTTTCCGGTGAAGTCGCGGTGGTCGTGGTTCCACAAGGAACGCGCAATGAAAGGGAGATCACTCATTATCCTGCTCATTGTACTGGGATCGGTGTTTGGCGTCAGTAAAGGTGGCTGGTCAGTTTCCGGCAACCAACTGATCTTCAACGTCGTACTCCAGAACAAGTAAGCTACTGGCCGCTCTTTGAGCGGCCTTTTATCCGCTACTCACCAAATAAAAACGGCCCCTTTACAGGAGCCGCTTATCAACCTGATCAACCGCAGAAATTATTTCTTCTTGGCTTTCGGGTTTGGCAGATCGGTGATGCTGCCTTCGTAGATCTCTGCTGCCAGGCCTACGGATTCGTGCAGGGTTGGGTGAGCGTGGATAGTCAACGCGATATCTTCCGCATCACAGCCCATCTCGATCGCCAGACCGATTTCACCCAGCAGCTCGCCGCCGTTGGTGCCGACAATCGCGCCACCGATGATACGGTGCGTTTCTTTGTCGAAGATCAGTTTGGTCATACCGTCTGCACAGTCAGAAGCGATAGCACGGCCTGAAGCTGCCCACGGGAAGGTGGACGTTTCGTAGCTGATGCCTTTCTCTTTGGCTTCTTTCTCGGTCATCCCTACCCATGCCACTTCTGGCTCGGTGTAAGCGATAGATGGGATCACTTTCGGGTCGAAGTAGTGCTTCATACCGGCGATAACTTCGGCAGCTACGTGGCCTTCATGCACGCCTTTGTGTGCCAGCATCGGTTGACCAACGATGTCACCAATCGCGAAGATGTGCGGCACGTTGGTACGCAGCTGTTTGTCGACGTGGATAAAGCCACGGTCGTCAACTTCTACACCGGCTTGGCCAGCGTCCAGCAGTTTACCGTTCGGCACACGGCCGATCGCTACCAGCACCGCGTCGTAACGCTGTGGTTCTGCAGGGGCTTTTTTACCTTCCATCGTGACGTAGATGCCGTCTTCTTTGGCTTCTACCGCGGTCACTTTGGTTTCCAGCATCAGGTTGAACTGCTTGCTGATACGCTTGGTAAAGACTTTCACCACGTCTTTATCTGCAGCCGGGATCACCTGGTCGAACATTTCAACCACGTCGATCTGTGAACCCAGTGCATGGTATACGGTGCCCATTTCCAGGCCGATGATACCGCCGCCCATAACCAGCATGCGCTCTGGAACGGTTTTCAGCGCCAGTGCATCGGTGGAATCCCACACGCGTGGATCTTCATGAGGAATAAATGGCAGTTGGATCGGACGGGAGCCTGCGGCGATGATGGCATTGTCGAAGTTGATGGTGGTTGCACCATTCTCGCCTTCAACCACTAGCGTGTTGGCGCCGGTGAATTTACCCAGGCCGTTGACCACTTTCACTTTGCGGCCTTTAGCCATGCCAGCCAGACCACCGGTCAGCTGATTGATGACTTTCTCTTTCCAGACGCGCACTTTGTCGATGTCGGTTTTCGGCTCGCCGAAAACGATGCCGTGTTCGGCCAACGCTTTGGCTTCTTCGATCACTTTGGCAACGTGCAACAGTGCTTTGGAAGGAATACAGCCCACGTTCAGGCAAACACCACCCAGAGTGGAGTAACGCTCAACCAGAATGGTTTCCAGACCTAAGTCAGCGCAACGAAAAGCAGCAGAGTAACCTGCAGGGCCCGCCCCAAGTACCACGACCTGAGTTTTAATTTCAGTACTCATCATGACCTCTTAATTGTTTTGTCCGGCGGGTCAGACGTCATTTTTATTGCTAGTCGATCTCATAACGCCCTTCATCCACCGGGACGCATACACCGCGAGCAGTTTACAGAATTGTTAATAATCTGCAAAGCGTGTTCGAGTGACCCGTGTCCCAACAATTCTGTCGAGTCATGCAAAACCCGACAAAACTGCTACTGAATTACTAAGGGCGCAGCATGCTGCGCCCTTTTTTCATTACATCACCAGACGGCGAATGTCGGCCAGCATGTTGTTGATGATGGTGATAAAGCGCGCACCGTCAGCACCGTCAATCACCCGGTGGTCGAAGGAGAGCGACATTGGCATCATCAGACGCGGCGTGAACTCTTTACCATTCCAGACCGGCTCCATCGCAGACTTGGAGACACCCAGGATAGCCACTTCCGGCGCGTTAACAATCGGCGCGAAGTGAGTAGTCCCGATACCGCCCAGGCTGGAGATGGTGAAGCAACCGCCCTGCATTTCGCCTGCGGTCAACTTACCGTCACGCGCTTTTTTGGAGATCGCCATCAGTTCACGGGACAGCTCAGTGATGCTCTTCTTGTTCACATCCTTGAATACCGGAACCACCAGGCCATTTGGCGTATCTACCGCCACACCGATGTTGATGTATTTCTTCAGCGTCAGCTTCTGGCCGTCTTCGGACAGTGAGCTGTTGAAGCGTGGCATCTGCTCCAGGGCAGCGGCAACGGCTTTCATGATGAACACCACCGGGGTGAACTTCACGTCCAGCTTACGCTTGGCAGCTTCGTCGTTCTGCTGCTTACGGAACGCTTCCAGATCGGTGATATCGGTCTTGTCGAAGTGAGTCACGTGCGGGATCATCACCCAGTTGCGGCTCAGGTTGGCACCAGAGATTTTCTGGATGCGGCCCAGTTCAACTTCTTCGATCTCACCAAACTTGCTGAAGTCCACTTTCGGCCACGGCAGCATGCCTGGCAGGCCACCACCGGTAGCGGCAGGAGCGGCTTCGGCGCGTTTGACCGCGTCTTTCACGTAAGCCTGAACGTCTTCGCGCAGGATACGGCCTTTACGACCGGTGCCCTTCACTTTCGCCAGGTTAACACCAAACTCACGCGCCAAGCGGCGGATGACTGGGGTAGCGTGAACGTAGGCGTCGTTTTCAGCGAACTCGCCTTTACCAGCAGCAGGTGCAGCCGCTTTAGCTTCCTGCTTGGCTGGAGCCGGAGCAGCTTCTGCTTTCTGGGCCGGAGCAGCGGCAGGTGCTGGTGCAGCGCCTTCCACTTCGAACACCATGATCAGAGAACCGGTTTTCACTTTGTCCCCGGTTGCGATTTTAATTTCTTTCACGGTGCCCGCGAACGGAGCCGGAACTTCCATAGAAGCCTTGTCACCTTCAACGGTGATCAGTGACTGCTCAGCGGCAACTTTATCGCCCACTTTCACCATCACTTCGGTCACTTCTACTTCGTCGCCGCCAATGTCTGGCACTTCGACGTTTTTCGCCGCGCTTGCCGCAGGGGCAGCAGCCGGTGCCGCCTGGGTAGCCGCAGCAGCAGGGGCAGCAGAAGCCGCGCCAGCCACTTCGAAGACCATAATCAGGGAACCGGTTTTCACTTTGTCACCGGTGTTGATTTTGATCTCTTTCACGGTACCGGCGAATGGCGCAGGCACTTCCATAGAAGCCTTGTCGCCTTCTACGGTGATCAGAGACTGCTCGGCAGTCACGGTATCGCCAACTTTCACCAGGATCTCGGTGACTTCAACTTCGTCCGCACCGATGTCCGGTACTTCAACGTCTTTGGCTGCGGCAGCGGCAGGAGCCGCGGCCGGTTTTTCTTCTGCCTTGGCGGCTGGTGCGGCAGCGGCCGCACCTTCTGCTTCAAAGATCATCAGCAGTTTGCCCGTCTCGGTTTTATCACCGACGGCAACTTTGATCTCTTTCACCACGCCAGCCTGCGGCGAAGGCACTTCCATGGAGGCTTTGTCGCCTTCCACGGTGATCAGCGATTGTTCAACTTCAACCTTATCGCCAACCTTCACCAGGATCTCGGTGATTTCAACTTCATCTGCACCGATGTCCGGCACTTTGATTTCGATAGACATTGTTCAGTACCTCTTATGCCAGACGCGGGTTAACTTTTTCTGGGTTGATGTCGAATTTCTTAATCGCATCAGCGACCACAGAAGCTTCAATTTCACCGCGTTTAGCAAGTTCACCCAGAGCAGCAACCACCACGTAGGAAGCATCAACTTCGAAGTGGTGACGAAGGTTTTCGCGGCTGTCTGAACGACCGAAGCCGTCAGTACCCAGTACGCGATAATCGCTGGCTGGTACGAAAGTACGAACCTGCTCTGCGAACAGCTTCATGTAGTCGGTAGACGCTACCGCTGGCGCCTCGTTCATCACCTGAGCGATGTAAGGCACACGTGGGGTTTCGGTTGGGTGCAGCATGTTCCAACGCTCACAGTCCTGACCATCACGCGCCAGTTCGGTGAAGGAAGTTACGCTGTAGGTGTCAGAACCCACGCCGTAGTCTTTCGCCAGGATCTGCGCAGCTTCACGCACATGACGCAGGATCGCACCGGAGCCCAACAGCTGTACTTTACCTTTGCTACCTTCCAGAGTTTCCAGCTTGTAGATACCTTTACGGATACCCTCTTCTGCGCCCTGCGGCATGGCTGGCATGTGGTAGTTTTCGTTCAGCGTGGTCAGGTAGTAGTAGACGTTTTCTTGCGCGTCACCGTACATACGCACCAGGCCGTCATGCATGATCACCGCGACTTCATACGCGTAAGCCGGATCGTAAGAGATGCAGTTAGGGATGGTCAGAGACTGAATGTGGCTGTGGCCATCTTCGTGCTGCAGACCTTCGCCGTTCAGGGTCGTACGCCCTGAAGTCCCGCCGATCAGGAAGCCACGCGCCTGTTGGTCACCCGCTGCCCAGCACAGGTCGCCGATACGCTGGAAACCGAACATGGAGTAGTAGATGTAGAACGGGATCATTGGCAGATCGTTGGTGCTGTAGGAAGTCGCTGCGGCCAACCAGGAAGAGGCTGCACCCAGTTCGTTGATACCTTCCTGCAGGATCTGGCCTTTCTCGTCTTCTTTATAGTATGCAACCTGCTCACGGTCCTGCGGGGTGTACTGCTGGCCGTTCGGGCTGTAGATACCGATCTGACGGAACAGACCTTCCATACCGAAGGTACGCGCTTCGTCGGCGATGATTGGCACCAGGCGATCTTTGATCGACTTGTTCTTCAACATCACGTTCAGGGCACGCACAAAGGCGATGGTGGTAGAAATTTCTTTGTTCTGCTCTTCCAGCAGTGAGCTGAAATCTTCCAGAGCTGGCATTTCCAGCTTCTCGGTGAAGTTCGGCAGACGAGTCGGTACATAGCCTTGCAGCGCCTGACGGCGTTCGTGCAGATACTTGTACTCTTCGGACTCTTTCTCGAAGGTGATGTATGGCAGTTTTTCGATGTCGGCATCGGCCACTGGCACGTTGAAACGATCGCGGAAGTGGTGAACCCCTTCCATGTTCATTTTCTTCACCTGGTGAGCGATGTTCTTACCTTCCGCAGTTTCACCCATGCCGTAACCTTTGATGGTATGGGCCAGGATCACGGTTGGTTTGCCTTGGGTATCCTGCGCTTTTTTCAGTGCAGCAAAGACTTTCTTCGGATCGTGACCACCACGGTTCAGCGCCCAGATTTCGTCGTCGGTCATATCTTTGACCAGCGCGGCGGTTTCTGGGAAGCGGCCGAAGAAGTGCTCACGCACGTAAGCGCCATCTTTGGATTTGAAGGTCTGGTAGTCGCCGTCCAGGGTTTCGTTCATCAGTTGGATCAGCTTGCCGCTGGTATCTTTACGCAGCAGTTCATCCCAACGACCGCCCCAGATCACTTTCAGCACCTGCCAGCCAGCACCTGCGAAGATGCCTTCCAGCTCGTTGATGATCTTGCCGTTACCGGTGACCGGGCCGTCCAGACGTTGCAGGTTACAGTTGATGACGAAGACCAGGTTGTCCAGCTTCTCACGGGTTGCGATGGTGATCGCACCTTTGGATTCTGGTTCGTCCATCTCGCCGTCGCCCAGGAAGGCATAAACGGTCTGGCCAGAGGTGTCTTTCAGACCACGGTGTTCCAGATACTTGAGGAACTTGGCCTGATAGATGGCGCTGATCGGGCCCAGACCCATGGAGACGGTCGGGAACTGCCAGAATTCAGGCATCAGTTTTGGATGCGGGTAAGAGGACAGGCCTTTACCGTGCACTTCCTGACGGAAGTTGTTCATTTGATCTTCGGTCAGGCGGCCTTCAAGGAAGGCACGTGCATAAACGCCCGGAGAGATGTGGCCCTGGAAGTAAACCAGATCGCCGCCGTCTTTCTCGTTGCGAGCACGGAAGAAGTGGTTAAAGCAGACTTCATAGAAGGTCGCAGAAGATTGGAAGGAAGCCATGTGGCCGCCCAGATCCAGATCTTTCTTGGAAGCACGCAATACGGTCATCACGGCGTTCCAACGGATAGCAGAACGAATACGACGCTCCAGATCCAGGTTGCCCGGGTATGCCGGTTCGTCTTCTACCGCGATGGTGTTGACGTAGTTGTTAGCCGCAGCACCCGCTGCAACGCTAACACCGCCCTTGCGGGCTTCTCCCAGCACCTGATCAATCAGGAACTGAGCGCGTTCAACACCCTCTTCACGGATGACCGATTCGATCGCCTGCAGCCAGTCGCGGGTTTCGATCGGATCCACGTCATTGTTTAAACGTTCTGACATGGTGGTATTCCTTATCTGTCTAATGGTTTGTTTGGAGCCTGTCTTCGTGCGTTCTGTCATAAAACGCACGAAGACAGGCTCATCAGTTTGGTTGCCGCTTAAGTACTTAACTAAGCACTCCGAGCTTTATCTCTACAAGCTGGTGTGCCTTGAAGAGAACCACTCTTAATCCTTGCGTTGCTGGAGACGCCGCAGCGATCGATCACGCCGGGTGTGTTCCCTGCTGAGATCCAGCAAAATTTCCTCGATAAACGCCAAATGGCGGTGCGAGGCTTCACGGGCCTTTTCAGGTTCGCGTGCCACAATCGCCTCAAAGATCCCGGCGCGATGGCTACTCACTGTTGCCAACATCTCACGGCGCGAGTAGAGCAATTCAAAGTTCTGACGAACGTTCTGTTCCAGCATCGGGCCCATACAGCGCAGCAGATGGAGTAACACAACGTTGTGGGCAGCCTCGGTCACGGCAATTTGGTATTGCATGACCGCGTCGGCTTCGGCGTCTAGATCGCCACTGTCCTGAGCTTGCTGGATCACATGATGGCAGTCGCGGATGCGCGCCAGATCTTCGTCAGTCCCACGCAACGCCGCATAATAGGCAGCGATACCTTCGAGGGCATGACGGGTTTCGAGCAGGTCGAATTGTGATTCAGGGTGATCGGCCAGCAGTTCAGCCAGCGGATCGCTGAAGCTCTGCCACAGATTAGTTTGTACAAAGGTGCCGCCTCCCTGGCGACGCAGGAGCAGCCCTTTAGCTTCCAGACGCTGAATTGCCTCTCTCAGAGAAGGACGGGAAACATCAAACTGTTTCGCCAGCTCGCGCTCTGGAGGCAGCTTTTCGCCTGGACGTAGCGTACCCTCGAGGATCAGGTATTCGAGCTGCTGCTCGATAACATCTGACAACTTGGGTTGGCGGATTTTGCTGTAGGCCATGGGTGATTTCTTCTCTGCGAAGTGCCCGGAGTCAATTGGTAATACCAATTTCAAAAACGTGACGGTAAAGTAACAAAGTATTCACCTCCTGTCCATATGGGCCTTGATCGAAATCATGAATGCCGCACATTTTAACACTTCAATCCATAAGCCTTTGCAAACCGGCAACTCAGCGTTGGTAATACCATTTACGAGGTAGTCGCCGAATTTAACTTTTGTGAAACCTCTGGTTAGAAGAATGCCCGGAGTATATGGCAAGGAGATTAAGGGTTATTTTCGCTTTACTACCGCTTACCCAGCCCCTCCCTGTTAACAAAAAAACAACAACAATGGCGATTATTTTTGCCAATTCTGTGAGTTATTGCTTATTTCGTGCACGCAATCCCCCCGCTCGTCACACAACCCGCATTTTGTTGCCTAAACTGCTGCAATCTTCATCATTCAAACAACAAAGCAGGTGCAAACTTTCGCACATACCATTATTCTCTGCCAAACGGTAGCGACGCCGTGGAATTTATAGCTATAACGTCGTAAACAAAAAACAACACACATCGTAATCATTACTTTACGGTAATGAGCATTATGTCAGCACAGAGGGTTTCATTGATGGATGGTCAACAGCATGGCGACCAGCTAAAGCGCGGCCTGAAAAACCGCCATATCCAGCTGATCGCCTTAGGTGGCGCAATAGGTACCGGCCTGTTCCTCGGTATCGCTCAAACAATAAAAATGGCCGGTCCGTCGGTCATCCTTGGTTATGCAATTGGCGGTTTTATTGCCTTCCTGATCATGCGTCAACTGGGTGAAATGGTGGTAGAAGAGCCGGTGGCCGGTTCTTTCAGCCACTTCGCCTATAAATACTGGGGGAACTTCGCCGGTTTCGCGTCCGGCTGGAACTACTGGGTGCTGTACGTGCTGGTTGCCATGGCGGAACTGACCGCGGTGGGCATTTACGTGCAGTACTGGTGGCCGGAGATCCCAACCTGGATCTCCGCTGCCGTGTTCTTCCTGGCCATCAACGCCATCAACCTGTCGAGTGTGAAGGTCTATGGTGAAATGGAGTTCTGGTTCGCCATCATCAAAGTAGTCGCCATCATCGGCATGATCGTCTTTGGCGCCTACCTGCTGTTCAGCGGCCTCGGCGGCCCGGAAGCCAGCGTCACCAACCTGTGGGCCCAGGGTGGGTTCTTCCCGAACGGTACCATGGGGCTGCTCATGGCGATGGCGGTGATCATGTTCTCCTTCGGTGGATTGGAGCTGGTGGGTATTACCGCCGCCGAAGCCGATAACCCGGAAAAAAGCATCCCGAAAGCCACCAACCAGGTGATCTACCGCATCCTGCTGTTCTATATCGGTTCGCTGACTATTCTGCTGTCACTCTATCCGTGGGGCAAAGTGGTCGAGGGCGGCAGCCCGTTCGTGCTGATCTTCCATGCGCTGAACAGCAATATGGTCGCAACGGTGCTCAATATCGTGGTGCTGACGGCTGCGCTGTCGGTCTACAACAGCTGCGTCTATTGCAACAGCCGCATGCTGTACGGTTTGGCCAAACAAGGTAATGGCCCGAAAGCCCTGCTGAAAGTGGATAGCCGCGGTGTGCCGGTAGTTGCCATCGGTTTCTCTGCGTTGGCAACCGCGCTGTGCGTGCTGATTAACTACCTGATCCCAGGCCGTGCCTTTGAGCTGCTGATGGCGCTGGTGGTGTCTGCCCTGGTGATCAACTGGGCGATGATCAGCCTGGCACACCTGAAATTCCGCAAGGCGAAAAACCATGAAGGCGTCGAGCCGAAGTTCAAGGCCTTCTGGTATCCGTTCAGTAACTATCTGTGCCTGGCCTTTTTGGCCGCCATTCTGGTGATCATGTATCTGACACCGGGGATCCAGATTTCCGTGCTGCTGATCCCAGTATGGCTCGCTATTCTTGGCATCGGTTACTTCATCAAGCAGCGCGGGCAACGTGCTGTAAGCGCGACCAATACCCACTGATATCGTTGTTGACGATCAATAGGCCCGCATGCGGGCCTATTGTTTTTCTTCACTATTAATGGGCGTTGCGCAGAGCCTTCACCTGCTCTGCGGTGATATCCGCTGGCAGCCCACCCCAAGTGACACGCAGGTAATTCACCAGCTCGGCAATTTGCGCATCATCCAGACGATCGGCAAAGCCCGGCATGCTCTGCATACTTTCGTTGCCGGGGAACTGCTGCGCTGGTAGCCCGTCCAGCACCGAAACGATCAGGTTCTTGCCGTCTGGTTGGCGCAGCGTGGCGTTATCACGCATCGCTACCGCAACATGCGGTATACCTGCACCATCACGCTCATGGCAGGCGGAACACTGATCGAGATAGGTGATACGCCCGGCATCGCTGCCCTGCCCGATTTTAGCGGCAACCGGCTGTGGTGGCTTGTCGCCCATCAGGTAGGTCACCAACGCCCGATGATCTTCCGGCGTCAAATGACGAGTGCTGAGATCGACGACCATGTGCATTTCGCTAAACGCCGAGCCCTGCGGCGCTAACCCGGTGCTGAGGAAACGGCTTAGATCCTCTGGCGTCCAGCCGCGCTGAGCCAAAGCCTGTGGCGTGATATCCGGCGCGATAAACCGCCCCAGATCGCCGCCCTGCATCGGCTTGCTCAGTTCCATCTGCCCCAGCATACCCCGTGGCGTATGGCATTCACCACAGTGGCCAAGCACGTCAGACAGGTAACGGCCACGCTGCCATTCGGCGGAGTTCCCCTGCGAGCTGGCCGGTAACGGATCGCTGTTGCGGAATAGCAAATTCCAACCGATCAACGCCATCCGCTGGTTGAACGGGAATGGCATATCGTTGGCTGGAATGGCCACATCCACAGCCGGGCGCGACATCAGATAGGCATAAATAGCATCCGCATCCTCACGCGAAATGCCTTTGTAGGAGGTATAAGGCATCGCCGGGTACAGATGGCGGCCACCCGGAGCCACCCCCTGCGTCAACGCCAGGAAGAAATCATCCTTGGTCCAGCGGCCAATACCCTGATCGGCAGAAGGCGTCAAGTTGCTGCCATAAATGGTGCCGAACGGGGTATCCAGCGGATAGCCTCCCGCCAGCGGTGCCCCACCAGCGGCGGTATGACAGGCGGCACAGTCGGCAGCCTGCGTCAGGTAACGCCCACGGGCAATCTGTTCGCTGCTGGCGGTAACCTGCTGGACTGGGCCGTCGTAGCTGCGGTTTTCCCGCCACCAGAGTACGGCGATGACAATCGCCGCAATCAGCACAATCAACAATGCGAGACGTTTTTTCATTACGCCGTCTCCTTCAGCAGGCCTGGGGTTTTCAGCACCACGTCACGCACCGCCTCGTAATAACGGACATAGCCGGTACAGCGGCAAATATGGTTTTCCAACGCCTGCTCAATCGCGCCTTCCAACTGGTCACGCAGGATTGGCTCACGCTTGAGCTTCTCGACAAAGATGGTGGCCGCATTGACAAAGCCCGGCGTGCAATAGCCACACTGGAAGCTGTAGTGATCGAGGAACGACTGCTGGATAGGCGAGAGTTCAACCACTTCGCCCTGATTATCCACCTGCGCAACGCCTTCGATGGTGCGTACCTGTTTGCCATTGAAAAAGTGAGCACCGGTGATACAGGTACGGATTTCTTCGCTGGTGCCACTTGGATGGTCGAGGATCGCCACGCAGGCGTGGCAAATACCCTGCCCGCAGCCGAGACGTGAGCCAGTCAGATCGAGATATTCATGCAGAAAATCGATCATCATCAGCCCTTCCGGTACCTCGATAGGGCCATATTGTTTGCCGTTAATGGTCAGGGTAATGGGTTGGGTTTTAATGCTCATGGTAACACCTCAAGAATATTTTCGGCACGGACGGGCAAATCACGGAAACGATGACCGGTGGCATGGGCAATGGCGTTAACCAGTGCAGCGACCACCGGGATCATGACGACTTCCGCCATTCCTTTCGGCGGATCGGTTTCCGACAGCGCAGGCAGGATGTCACCGGTCTGTTTCCAAACCGCCACATCGCTGGCGCGCGGCAAATGGTAACGGTTAAAATTCCAGGTGCCGTTACCCGGCCCATCTTCGTACAGCGGTAAATACTCATGCAGCGCATGGCCGATCCCCATCGCCAAACCGCCCTGCAACTGGCCAGAAACCAGCTCAGGCACGATCAGGTTGCCACACTCCATGATCGAATGATGATTCAGCAGTTCGACCTTGCCGGTGGCGATATCCACCGCTATTTCCGTCAGCGTACCCACGGCGCTGTAATAGGTCACAGCGGCGTTATTACGCTGGGTTGGCGGGTAATAAACCTGCTCACGCTCCAGAGCGCTAAACTCGCCGTGGCCAGTGCGTATCGACAAGCCGTCGACAGGCAGGCGCTCGCTGTGATTATTCAGCTTGAAGTCCGCTTCCGCCCACTGCCAGCGGTTGAAGACATGCACCACCGCGCCGGTCAGGTTGCCCATCTGATAGGCTTTCTTCGCCAACAGCTCAAACGGCAATATCTGCATACCGGCCGCCGTCAGGCCACCTTCCACCCAGCGAGCATCTTCTTTACGCACCACCAGCGGTGCCGCCTGGCCACCACCTATACCCGACTGCCAGATAGACAGCGCGGCAGGCCACAGCCCCTGTTCAAACACCAGCCGGGCCGCTTCACGCGTGCTGTGCGAGAAATAGTAAGCGGAATTGCTGGCGCTGGAAGGAGAACAGTAGCTTGGCGTCCAGTTCGGGTTGGTTTGCAGCTTGTCCTGCTCATCCTGCGACATCGTGTAGGGATCGCCGCTGGTCACCATCGGCAACAGGGACCAATCGGTCACCGAGAAATGAGCCTCATCTGCCGGTTTCCCCAGCCATTGTGCACATAGCACCGACTGCGACGTTGACATACCGGTGCCCATTTCGGCCCCGCTGTGATACAGCGAGATACGCCCGTCCTCGCTGAACTCCACACGAGCAAAGGAGGTTTCAGCCCCGGTGCCAAAGTCTTTCTGCACGCAGCCAAAGCCTACGCCATAGCGTTTGCCGGGATTCTTACTCTCAAACTCCACCTTACGCTCGGCTCGTTTGCGCCACATCTCATGCTGTGAGGCTTTTACCAGCACTTCATCGGCGCGAATAGCCCCTGCCGGGATCGCCCCCTGGGTATTTTTCATGCCGGACTTAAGCACGTTGCGCAAACGAAACTCGATCGGATCGAGCTTCAGCTCTTGTGCCAATTCGTCCATCATCATCTCGGTGGCGGCCATGCTTTGCAACGTGCCGTAACCGCGTGCGGAACCCGCATCGATGGCACGAGAGGCCAGCCCGACCGAGGAAAGATCGCTTTTCGGGAAGTAGTAAATCGACTGTGCCGCCGTAGCCCCCACCATCACTACCGATGGCGTAAAGTTACAGCGCCCACCACCGTCGGCGGTCATTGCCCCTTGGAAGGCCTGCAATACGCCGGTCTGTTTGTCTACCGCAATGCGGTAATCCATATCGAAGGCATGGCGTTTGATCGAGGTCTGGAATTGCTCATAGCGGTCATTAGCCAGCCGCACCGGTAGCCCGTCACCGTACAGCGCGGCAACCGCACCGTAATACGGGAAGTTATAGTGATCTTTCGAGCCGTAGCCCACGGTGTAGCACGGGTGCAGGATTAGCTGTTTAACCGGCTGATGACGTTTGGCCAACATGCGTGGCATTTCGTCCGCTACCTCCTGCGGGGACTGGGTCGGGATCACCAGATGCAGGGTCTGGCTGGCGGTATCAAACCAGCCATTGGCGTTGTCCGGCTCCAGGGCCGAAGTATCAACAGATTGCGTGGTATAGCGGCGTGACATTACCAACCAGTCCTGCGGTGGGGTTTGCAGTTGGTCGGCAATCATCCCGGCGTAATACATGCCTTCCTGATCCAGCTTGCCGCCCTCACGCCCTTCCGGCCACACCGGCAGATGTCTGCGCATCGAAAGTGGGAAGATAGGAGTATCTTTCAGGCTGGAGAAGCGATCGTCATCGAATGGCTTTTCGCCCCCGACGCGCACGTAGCGGAAGCTGCCCCATGGATCGCGCTGTAACGGGCCGGTTTCAGTACCATACTGGATCACTTCGTCGTGGAATTTCAGCTTGTCTTTGGCAAAGCGGAAACGAGCAAAATCATGATAGATCAGGATTGCCACCGCATGGCCGAGATAGGCTGGGGTTTTCCCTGTGGGCAGCAGCATGTCATCGCCATAAAACGCCGGGAAGGCCAAACCATCACGCTCAAGATCTTCCGCCGTCACTATCCGATCCGGTTGCAGATCGTCACCCAGCAGGGAGAGATCGATACCGGTAAACAGACGATCGGCTTTCGTGGCGCGCAGAATAAAGGCATGAGCCTGCTGCTGCGGCCAGTGTGGCATATCAACGGCACGAATATCGCGGGCAAACACTTTCTGGCCCATGACCTTGGAGCGGCCATCGATACGGTAGCGAATGCGTTTAGTCTGCGCATCCCAGTTGGGCGATTGCAGGATCTTCTGCTCAAACAGCGCGGCATAAGCGCGGCTGTAAAGAGGCGCGAGGTAGACTGACACCCCCGCTATCACGGCACCCTTGATAAAACGGCGTCGTGACGGGTTGAAATTGCTCATAAAATATCCTTTACGTTCTTATCTACCCCCTAACATCTAGATGCAGGCATTAGCGCCTTAACCCGAAGGCTGGAGGTAAGTCGTTTTTTATCGGTTTTGTTGCGCAACCGCTGGTAACCTTGCCGAAGACGTTATAATCATAAGCTTATAACCAAAATTATGTGAGTATTAACATTTTGTTTTCATAAAATGAAACACTTGGAAACATGTAATGCATCTAATCTATAGTGTGGCTGATTTGCGCAAACGCGGGCAAAAGAGATGACGACAGGTATCGTAATTACCGCCGCCGGGCGGGGTGAGCGTTTTATTCAGGCCGGTGGCAGTGGCAACAAGCTTAACGCCCTATTACAGGGCAAGACGGTGTTCGAACATACGCTGCAACAGGCGCTAGCCTCCGGTTTACCGGTGCAGGTCGTCACCCGGCCAGAAAACCTGCCGGTGCAACAGGTTTGTGCCGCATATCAGGTTCCCTGCACCTTACTGGCCAGCGGTGGGCTGGGTGAATCTATTGCCGCAGGCGTTGCCGCAACCGCAAACTGGAATGGCTGGCTGATCCATTTAGCGGATATGCCTTTTGTCTCGCCGCAGATCTTTGTGCAGGTAGCAGCAGCGCTGAGCCAACACAACATCGTTCGCCCCAGTTTCCAGCACCAACCCGGCCATCCAGTGGGGTTCACCGCCATTTTGCGCAAACAACTGTGTGCATTGCATGGCGATAATGGTGCGCGAGAGCTGCTACGCAGTCACGGGGAGGTTTACCTACTCCATCTCGACCAACCGGGCATCGTGCAAGATATCGATCTCCCTTCCCAGCTAGTAGCGAATGAGTCCATTAATTAATGCAACACCTTGATATCACCGTAGTTGGCCAGGCAATCAACTGGCTGGAACAGCAGCCGGTGTGGCTGTGTACCGTATTGAACACTTACGGCTCATCACCACGTTCTCCAGGCGCGTTGATGGTGGCTACCCGCGACGGACACTATTGTGGATCGTTATCCGGTGGCTGCGTGGAAGAAGACTTCTTGCGCCGTCTGGCTGAGGGGGAATATCAAGCCGCCAGTCAGGTGATCCGCTATGGTGCTGGCGGGCTAACCCCCAGCGTGGCGCTGCCCTGTGGTGGCGTGCTGGACGTATTGATCGAGCATCTGCCCGCAGGCCCTGCCAGCATTAGCTACTTGCGTAATATTGCCGAGGCCTTGGCTGGCCATCATGCCCTGGTCAAGCACCTGACCTTGCCCAATGCCTGTAGCGCGCTGGAAACCACCAGCTTTGCCAGCGCCACCCAGGTCGTACGCAACCAACAGGAGATCCAGTTGCACATCGCCGCCGCTCCTCGGCTGCTGATTGCCGGGCTTTCTAGCGTCGCGCTGTATTGCGCCGACTTTGCCAGCGCACTCGGCTTTGAAGTGTTGGTATGCGAAAACCGCCCGGAAGCGTTGGAAAACTTCGCCACACAGCTCAAACCACATATCACCTTGCTACGCCAGTTCCCAGCCAAATTCATTGAGGCAGGCGGTTGCCACGCCAACACCGCGATTGTGGCGCTGACCCACGATCCGCGTATGGATGATTTAACCCTGATGGAGGCGATCTACACCCCGGCGTTTTACATCGGCGCGATGGGTTCCCAACGGAACAGCGATCGCCGCCGCCAGCGGCTGCAACAGATCGCCGAATTCAGCCCACAGGAACTCGGCCGTATCCATGCGCCGATCGGCCTGCCGCTTGGCAGTAAAACTCCGGCGGAGATCGCGCTGGCCGTGATGGCCGATATCGTGCAGCAGAAGAACCAACTCCGCCAACCCATTTGAATACCTGACGCGATCCTTCGGCTATGACAAATCATTGGCCGGTCAAAATGAAAGCGATTACACAAATTGGCATATAAAATCACCAATCCTATTTTAAACCATGGTTTAACATCTCATATTCATGATGTTAAATCGTAATACATAAACACATTAAGTGTAACCGATTACACTAAATGTGATCGATAGCACGTTAAATCATCACCTAGACCAATAACATTGCCTATTAACGAATCATCTATCTGGTTAACCGAGGCCGTTATGAGTACATCATCAACAAGTAAAGGCAGATCGAATGCCCAAATGACCTTCTTTGTCTGTTTTCTGGCAGCACTGGCAGGCTTACTGTTTGGGCTGGATATCGGCGTGATCGCCGGAGCATTACCTTTTATTGCTCATGAATTCCAAATCACTTCCCAACAACAAGAATGGGTGGTGAGCTCAATGATGTTCGGTGCAGCAGTTGGCGCTGTCGGCAGTGGCTGGCTCTCTTACCGGCTGGGGCGCAAATACAGCCTGATGATTGGCGCCGTGCTGTTTGTCATTGGCTCGCTTTGCTCTGCTTTCGCCCCCAACAACGACATTCTGCTGGTTTCCCGCGTTCTGCTCGGCCTGGCAGTAGGCATCGCATCCTTCACTGCCCCGCTGTACCTTTCTGAAATCGCGCCTGAACGCATTCGCGGCAGCATGATTTCCATGTACCAGCTAATGATTACGATAGGGATCCTGGGGGCTTATCTGTCCGATACGGCTTTCAGCTACAGCGGTTCATGGCGCTGGATGCTGGGTATTATCACCCTTCCGGCTTTGTTGCTGTTTGTTGGCGTGTTCTTCCTGCCCCGCAGCCCTCGCTGGTTAGCGTCACGTGGCCGTGATGCAGAAGCCAGGAAAGTGCTGGAAATGCTGCGAGATACGACCGAACAGGCGAAAGCCGAACTGGATGAGATCCGTGAAAGCCTGAAAATCAAGCAAAGCGGTTGGGCACTGTTCAAAGACAACAAGAATTTCCGCCGTGCGGTCTATCTTGGCGTATTGCTTCAGGTTATGCAGCAGTTCACCGGCATGAATGTCATTATGTATTACGCGCCGAAAATTTTCGATCTGGCCGGTTTTGCCAGTACAGCGCAACAAATGTGGGGAACGGTGATCGTCGGGTTAGTGAACGTGCTGGCAACCTTTATTGCCATCGGCCTGGTGGATCGTTGGGGCCGTAAACCTACGCTGAAGCTGGGCTTCCTGGTGATGGCCATCGGCATGGGGACATTGGGTACCATGATGAATATCGGCATGAATACGCCTGCGGCTCAATACTTCGCGATACTGATGTTGCTGATGTTTATTGTCGGTTTTGCCATGAGTGCCGGCCCGCTGATTTGGGTATTATGTTCAGAGATCCAACCGCTTAAAGGCCGTGATTTCGGTATCACCTGCTCAACGACGGTAAACTGGATCGCCAACATGATCGTGGGGGCCACCTTCCTGACGATGCTCAACAGCCTGGGCAGCGCGCATACCTTCTGGATCTATGCCGGGCTGAACCTGGTCTTTATCTTCATTACCATTGCCCTGATACCTGAAACCAAAAATATTTCTCTGGAACATATCGAGCGAAATCTGATGGCAGGGAAACCGCTACGGGAGATTGGTTCACACTGATCGAGGTCTTTGATTATCGCCCGTTTCGGGCGGTATTTACATCCGCAACGGCAATCAGGAGCGCGGGTTGGTTTTCTCTGCGAAGGCTTTGTCTGGCACTATTGGGATGAGATACTCATATTCCAGATACAGCTCTTCGTCACCATCGAGCGAGTAGCTATGCTGCGCAATATCGTACCCTTCCCGGCGTACCAGATTAAACTGCGGCAGAAGTTTGGTATAAACGCTGGCAATATGTTCGTGAAGGGCCACCGGTTTGCCAGCATAGCGAAAGCGACAATAACCGCCGCTGATTTCCGGAAGTTCCGGCAACGATTTACCTTTGGCGATCGCTTTATCAACCGCAACAAAATAGTCGACCTTCACCCGTTCACCATCCGGCGTAAAATTGGTTAGCGCATAAAGTTTGTCTGGATTTAAACTAAACTCGTCACAAAAACGATCCTTTATTCCATCACGAATTGCCGCGTGGGATTCGCCCAACTGTTCAATCTCGATGTGATAAGAATAATACTGACCGGCCAGCGAGTAGCTGTCTGGTTTAACCTCAACATAATCAATAGAGATATCGCTAGGTTGATTCAGCGACAGCGATTGCACCAGATGGCTGAAGTCACAATTCTGGGCCTTACGGTAGGCGCTAGGTGTGACAGAGAAATGTTTTTTGAAACAGCGTGAGAATGTCTGTTGGGAATCGAACTGATATTCCAACGAAATATCCAGAATGCTTTTCTGCGTAAAGCGTAATGAAAAGGCCGCCAGATAGAGGCGACGAGCGCGGATATAAGCAGCAAGTGGCAGGTTGGTCTGTCGGCGGAACATGCGCTGCAGATACCATTTCGAGTAGCCGGATTTTTCGCAAACAATATCCAGTGATAGTGGATTGCGTAGGTTATTTTCTATCCAGACCAGTAATTCTTTGATATGCGTTTCCTGCGTCACCATTACTCTTCCTAGCCAAAATTGTCCACGGCAATGGTATACAGATTTATTTAGAGCGTCCAAAGCGACGACACTATTTTACAAAGGTTGACGAATTCATCACAAACATCACAGCTTGTTACTCAAAATACAAGCCGCCCACCAGGGGCGGCTATCAATCAGATTACTTCACACAGCGCGTACATTGAGATTCCTGGATCTTCTGGAAGAAATCATTCCCTTTGTCGTCCACCAGAATAAAGGCCGGGAAATCTTCCACTTCGATTTTCCAGATAGCTTCCATACCCAGTTCAGGATATTCCACACACTCCAGGCTCTTGATGCTCTGCTGTGCCAGCACCGCCGCCGGGCCACCAATGCTGCCAAGATAGAATCCGCCGTGCTTGTGGCAGGCATCCGTCACCTGCTGGCTGCGGTTACCTTTGGCCAGCATGATCATGCTGCCGCCGTGTGACTGCAACAGATCGACATAGGAGTCCATGCGCCCTGCCGTGGTTGGCCCCAGAGAACCTGAAGCATAGCCTTCTGGCGTTTTGGCCGGGCCCGCGTAGTAGATCGGGTGATCTTTCACGTACTGCGGTAAACCTTCGCCACGATCCAGACGCTCTTTCAGCTTGGCATGGGCAATATCACGCCCAACGATGATGGTGCCGCTCAGGGAAAGACGGGTAGACACCGGATACTGTGACAGCTGCTTGAGAATATCGGCCATCGGGCGGTTCAGGTCCACCTTGATCGCTTCCCCTTCACCCGCGCGGCGCAGTTCCTGTGGAATAAATTTACCTGGGTTATGCTCCAGTTTCTCCAGCCAGATCCCCTCACGGTTGATCTTGCCTTTGATATTACGGTCGGCGGAGCAGGAAACCCCCATCCCCACCGGGCAAGAAGCGCCGTGGCGTGGCAAACGCACTACGCGCACGTCGTGGGCAAAGTATTTGCCGCCAAACTGTGCACCCAGGCCCAAATTCTGGGCTTCTTTTAGCAGTTCCTCTTCCAGTGCCACATCGCGGAACGCCTGGCCATGTTCGTTGCCTTCGGTTGGCAACGCATCATAGTATTTGGTTGAAGCCAGCTTCACGGTCTTCAGCGTGGCTTCCGCCGAAGTGCCACCAATTACAAAGGCCACGTGGTACGGTGGGCAGGCCGCGGTGCCCAGAGTACGCATCTTGTCGACCAGATAGTCTTTCAGCTTACCTGGGGACAGCAGCGCCTTGGTTTCCTGATACAGATAGGTTTTGTTGGCCGAACCACCGCCCTTGGCGATACACAGGAATTTATACTCGTCACCATCCACGCTGTAGAGATCGATCTGCGCAGGCAGGTTGCTGCCGGTATTGACCTCCTGGTACATATCCAGCGCGGCGTTTTGCGAATAGCGCAGGTTGTCTTCGATAAAGGTGTTGTATACCCCACGCGACAGGGCTTCTTCGTCCCCACCACCGGTCCAGACGCGCTGTCCCTTTTTACCCATGATGATCGCCGTGCCGGTATCCTGGCAGGTTGGCAAAATACCCTTGGCGGCGATTTCTGAGTTACGCAAAAATTGCAGCGCAACGTACTTGTCGTTTTCACTGGCATCGGGGTCATTGAGGATATCCGCCACCTGCTGCTGGTGCGCAGGGCGCAACATGAACGAGGCGTCGTGGAAAGCGTGCTGGGCGAGCAGGGTCAGGGCTTGCGGGTCAACCTTGAGGACTTCCTGGCCGGCAAATTCGCCGACGGAAACGTGGTCACGGCTTAGCAGATAGTATTCGGTATCGTCTTTCTTCAGCGGGAACGGATCTTGATAATGGAACGGTTTATTCGACATTGATCTCTCACTTGCAACATCAGCTGCGTTAAATTCACACTTACCCAGCGTGCTCGGGGCGCGCTGCGTCAAAAAAACTCCCCACACCTTACGTATTTTTAGGTAGTCAGTTATTGCGCCAAATCGCAAAATAACCTGTATTAACGTAGGGACTTAACGCTGGCGATGTTTTTCTGACCTCATCCGGTGAGAACTGCGGGTACAGACTCATCATGCACGGATTATTATCCCGCAGTTAACACAATGATTACAATCGAAGTGAGTCGATCGGCTTATCATTGTGGGAAAATAGCTGCGTCCATCTAGAAACGATTTCCTTACTGCTCCCGTTGCCAGCCGCCGCATCATTGCTTAAGCTAGCGCCATTATGAACAGAGTAAGAATCCCCATTGCGCTGCAACAGGCGGTAATGCGCTGCCTGCGAGACAAATTGCAGCTGGCGCGGCAGCATTTTGCCGTCGAGTTCCCAGAGCCCAAGATCCTGTATCAGCAACGCGGCACCAGCGCGGGCACCGCCTGGCTGCAAGCCTGGGAAATCCGCCTCAACCCAGTGCTGCTGATGGAAAACCAACAGCCGTTTATCGACGAAGTGGTCCCCCATGAGTTGGCTCACCTGTTGGTGTTCCGCCAGTTTGGCCGCGTGCCGCCGCATGGCCGGGAATGGCGCTGGATGATGGAAAACGTATTGCAGGTTCCCGCCAGCCGTACCCACCAGTTTGAGACCCGCTCGGTACAGAGCAAAACCTTTCCCTACCGCTGCGATTGCCAGCAGCATCAGTTGACCCTGCGCCGCCATAATCGGGTGATGCGCGGCGAGAGCGAATACCGCTGCCGTCAGTGCGGTGAAAAGCTGACATTTTCCGGTTAACCAAAGCCGTTAACAATAATATTTATAAGTTAAAACAATCTATTATCTCTATTTGCACCTATCGGTGACTTCCGTTACCCTGCCTGCCTTTCCAATTTTGAGCTGTTTTGGAATATGCATCGCAAAATTTTATTTTTAGTCGTATTGACGGCCTCCAGCGGCACGCTAGCCAAGGGGATTAATAACTTTACCCAGGCCAAGGCTGCTGCCGCCAAAATCAACCAGGACGCCCCAGGCAGCTTTTATTGTGGCTGCAAGATCGATTGGCAAGGTAAGAAAGGCATTCCCGATCTCGCTAGCTGCGGCTATCAGGTCCGTAAAAATGCCCAACGCGCCGGGCGTATCGAGTGGGAACATGTGGTTCCAGCCTGGCAGTTCGGCCATCAGTTGCAGTGCTGGCAACAGGGTGGGCGTAAAAACTGCAACAAGGATCCGGTTTATCGCCAGATAGAGATCGATCTGCACAACCTGCAACCCGCCATCGGTGAAGTAAACGGTGACCGCAATAACTTTATGTACAGCCAGTGGCGGGGTGGCGAAGGGCAATACGGGCAGTGCCAAATGAAGGTGGACTTCAAAAACAAGCAAGCCGAGCCACCGGCCCGTGCGCGAGGTGCCATCGCACGCACTTACTTCTACATGCGCGATCGCTACCAGTTGCCGCTTTCACGCCAGCAAACCCAACTGTTTGAAGCCTGGAACCGCCTATATCCGGTCAGCGCCTGGGAATGTCAACGTGAAGCACGCATCGCCATAGTACAAGGGAATCACAACCCTTATATTCAACAGGCTTGTCAGCAGCAAAAAGGCTGACCTACTATAGTGCTTTCGCGCTGCCCATCGGCAGCGCCGTTTCATTGAGCCAGGATCTGACAATCATTATGCGTAAACCCCGCATTTACCATCCAGAGCCCTTGAGCGCCAGTGCAGAAATTGCATTGAGCGAGGATGCCGCCAATCATGTCGGCCGCGTGCTGCGGATGAGCGCCGGGCAGGCACTGCAACTGTTCGATGGCAGCAACCAGGTGTTTGAGGCAGAAATCACCCGGGTGGATAAAAAGAACGTGCTGGTTCAGATCAACGCCGGGCAACTGGAAGATCGCGAATCACCACTCAACTTACATCTTGGCCAGGTGATCTCCCGTGGCGAAAAGATGGAATTCACCATCCAGAAATCCATTGAGTTGGGGGTGAACGTGATCACTCCGCTATTTTCCGAGCGCTGCGGCGTTAAACTCGACGGTGAGCGCCTGGAGAAAAAGCTCCAGCAGTGGCAAAAAATCGCCATCGCGGCCTGCGAGCAATGCGGCCGCAACCGCATTCCGGAAATCCGCCCAGCGATGACTCTGGAACACTGGTGCGCCGAGCAGGACGATAGCCTCAAGCTGAACCTGCATCCACGCGCCAGCCAAAGCATCAATACCTTGCCGTTGCCGGTAATGAGCGTACGTCTGCTCATTGGGCCGGAGGGCGGATTATCCGCCGAAGAAATTGCCATGACCACAGACTATGGATTTACTGATATCCTGCTGGGGCCACGCGTTTTGCGTACAGAAACCACCGCGCTCACCGCAATTACCGCTTTGCAGGTCCGTTTCGGCGACCTGGGCTAAGGACCTGTCTTCACAGGTTCGTAAGGAGAAGAGATGATCAAGCTCGGCATCGTGATGGACCCTATCGCATCCATCAATATCAAAAAAGACACCAGCTTTGCCATGCTGCTCGAAGCGCAGCGCCGCGGCTGGGAACTGCATTATATGGAGATGAACGATCTCTATCTGCATGCCGGTGATGGCCGTGCCCGCACGCGCCTGCTGAACGTGAAAGAAGACAAAGCGAGCTGGTTCAGCTTTGGCAGCGAGCAGGACCTGGCGTTACAGGATCTGGACGTGATCCTGATGCGCAAAGATCCGCCGTTCGACACTGAATACATCTATGCGACCTACATCCTGGAACGGGCCGAAGTGAAAGGCACGCTGGTGGTTAACAAGCCACAGAGCCTACGTGACTGTAATGAAAAGCTGTTCACCGCCTGGTTCCCGGAACTGACGCCAGACACCTTGGTCAGCCGCAGCGCTGCTCATATCCGCAAATTCCACCAGCAGCACGGCGACATCATCCTCAAGCCGTTGGATGGCATGGGCGGAGCCTCAATCTTCCGCGTGAAGCAGGACGACCCCAACCTGTCGGTGATTATCGAAACCCTGACCGAGCACGGTAGCCGCTTCTGCATGGCGCAAAACTTCCTGCCAGCCATCAAGGATGGGGACAAACGCATTCTGGTGGTGGATGGCGAACCGGTGCCTTACTGCCTGGCGCGTATCCCTGCCCAGGGCGAAACCCGTGGTAACCTGGCCGCCGGTGGCCGTGGTGAAGCGCGCCCGCTGAGCGAAAGCGACTGGAAAATAGCCCGCGCGGTTGCTCCAACGCTAAAAGAGAAAGGGCTGATCTTTGTTGGCCTGGACGTGATCGGCGATCGCCTTACCGAGATCAACGTCACCAGCCCAACCTGCGCCCGTGAGATCGAAGCCGCATTCCCGGTTTCCGTCACCGGCATGCTGATGGACGCCATTGAAAAACGTCTGGCCGCGAAGTAGGCCGACGACGCGCCCTCTCTCATTGGGAGAGGGCATGCATTTTACTTCCGAATTGAATTAACGCCATGAATTTACAGCACCATTTCCTGATTGCCATGCCCGCAATGCAAGATCCGCGCTTCAAACGTTCGGTGATATACGTTTGCGAACATAATGACGACGGAGCCATGGGATTAGTGATCAACAAGCCCGTGGAACATTTCACCGTGGAGACGGTGCTGGATAAACTCGACATCAAGCCTTCACCGCGCGATCCGGCGATCAGCCTGGATAAGCCGGTGTTTGCTGGCGGCCCACTGGCTGACGATCGCGGCTTTATTCTGCATACCCCACGCAAAGGCTTTGGTTCCAGCATTCAAATCTCACCGGCCACCATGATCACCACCTCAAAAGACGTGCTGGAAACGCTTGGCACGCCAGATCAACCCGCCGATGTGCTGGTGGCGCTTGGCTATGCGGGCTGGGAAAAGGGCCAGTTGGAACAAGAGCTACTGGAGAATGCCTGGCTGACGACCGAGGCTGACACCGACATTCTGTTCCACACGCCGATCGCCAACCGCTGGCGCGAAGCAGCCAACCGCCTTGGCATCGATATTCGCAGCATTGCCAGCCACGCAGGACACGCCTGATGACTAACCGCACCATTATCGCCTTCGACTTCGGCACCAAAAGCATCGGCGCGGCTATCGGCCAGGAAATTACCGGCACCGCTCGGGCGCTGGCGGCCTTTAAAGCTCAGGACGGTGTTCCTGACTGGCAGAAGATCGAACGCCTGCTGAAAGAATGGCAGCCAGACCTGGTGGTGGTTGGCTTACCTTTGAATATGGATGGCACCGAGCAACCACTGACCGAACGAGCGCGTAAATTTGCCAACCGGCTGCATGGCCGCTTTGGCGTGCAGATTGCCCTGCATGATGAGCGCCTGAGCACCGTTGAGGCACGGGCCAATCTGTTTGACCATGGGGGATTCCGCGCATTGGATAAAGGCAGCGTTGATTCTGCCTCCGCCGTGGTTATTCTGGAGAGCTGGTTTGAGCAGCATCCGGGCTGATTTTCCGTGCCGGAGCAAAGCGGCTGAACATGATCGCACCGGCGGTAGGCACCACTTCCTGATCAGATTCAGGCAACTCAAGCGTATCCGGTAGTTCGAGGCTGTCCAGCGTCAGACTGTTGATACGGTACGGCGTCAGATTGCCTATCAGCGCATAGCCCCGCCAGTCGGTGGTGACGCCATACTGATTATCGATGCCGATCCCCGGCGTCCCAGGCACGCTGACGATGGCCACGGTTTCGCCTAACGTCTGCCCAAGCGTGAGGCCTTCCTGATGCGCCATCAGGCTGCCAGCAAGCTCCAGATTCTGCTGGCGATAGCCTGCCCCTTGCGAATGGCCTACCCGCAGGTCACCTGCGTTATATTGATAATTGGCGCTCAGATCCTGGCTGCTGCCATTGCGTTGGCTTTGACTAGTGCTGGCATTATAGCTCAGGCTATAGTCGTCAAGCAGCGTACCGCTGACGCCTATCCGCCGGCTGTCGGTCCGATCGTTAGCCAACGTATGATCGTAGTTCAGCTTCATACGTGGTGCGCCGAGCGCGTTCAACGGCAGCGAGACAGAGAGCCCCAACTGTGCCTGTTCTTTGCCATACGAGGGGCGGTTATATTCCGCATACAGCGCAACGTCTACCTTACCCAGGCTGGCGCTGAAGCCCATCTCGACGCTGGTTTCGCCTCTTTGATTACCCCGCGTGGCCTCTCGAGCCAACGTCAGGTAAAGGCTGTCTGAATCGGACAGATACTGGTTATAGCGCGCTTCCAGGCGATACTTTTTTTCCTCGTCAAAGTCACCGACAAAAATGCCGTCTTCCCAGTCCCACCAATAGGTGCTCTGCTGATCTATCGCCGTGCCAAACGTGCGATAGCGCTGCCGTGGATAATATTGCGCCATCAGGCTGAGGGAAGACTCCCAGGCCGGGAAAGCCTTGGCGTAACGCATACGCGCCATGCCGCCGGTGTCCGGCGCTGAACGCCTTGGCTGACGGGC
The DNA here is from genome assembly GCF_015673035.1 of Serratia sp. Res13-Sevr-LER1-36-b. Classification (NCBI taxonomy): domain Bacteria; kingdom Pseudomonadati; phylum Pseudomonadota; class Gammaproteobacteria; order Enterobacterales; family Yersiniaceae; genus Serratia; species Serratia sp. Res13-Sevr-LER1-36-b. The sequence continues at coordinate 321,651 of NZ_JADACK010000044.1, forward strand.
AGATGAAAACGTGTAATCCGCCGAAATCGCTCCCCAGTGGTTAAGACTCTTGCCAATCCCGACCGCCACGCTGCGATAAATATCTGCCCCCTGGAAACCACCATACAGGGTAACCTTTCCTGGGAGCCCATAACTGAGCGAGGCCTGGGCAAAGCCTGGCTGCTCCTCTTCCATGCCGTAATAGGGTTGGTATTTACCCACCGAGGCGTCATAGCGCCACTGGCCGGCGTAAACCAGGTTGGGCATGGAGGAGTAGGGGATTTTTCGTTCGGTTTCGGTACTGTCGCTTTCGCGTATCGTGACGGTAAGATCCCCCTCAAGCGCAGGCGGATAGACATCTTTCAACACGAATGCTCCCGGGGAAACAAACGTCTGATAGATGACCTCACCGTTCTGGCGCACCCTCACCTCCGCATTACTCCGTGCGAAGCCGCGTATCCAGGGGGAAAACTGCCGCAGGCCATCCGGTAGCATTCGGCTATCCGATACCAGGCTGATGCCACGGAATCGGACGTTGTCGAATAAAACTGATGGCGTCACGCTGTCACCCAAGGTCAACGTAGCGCGCCAGGCTTTGAGATCCCGATAGGCTAGCGCCCTTTCGGTGTGCCAGGTCGGGTTGCCCCAGATCTCTTTCTGATAGACGGGCTGATAACGCAGCCGCCAAGGGCCCACGTTTACCCCGGTGGTAATATCGGCATACAGGCTGTCGTGCCGCTGCGTATCGCGATAGTTTTCGCCCGCATAATGGCCGTAATTGAACTGATAGTTAACAAATGCCGCATTGATGCCGTCATCCCAGCGGCCTGCCAGCTTGCTGTCACCCAGCATGCTGGCCGGGATATCTACCGTCAGCAATTGCGCTATCGGCTCATAGAAAACCCCAATTTTTCGAGCACTCAATACGCCGGGCAGAATACAACCTTCAGGGGTCGTTTCCATCACTATCACGGCATCACGTATCCCCCACTCACGTAGCAATGAGGCATCAATACACGGCTGCTCATCCAGCCCCAGGTTAACGGCCACCTCACCCTTAAAGTTATCGTTAATAATGAGATAGACGTTATTTATTTCAGCCCTGGCACCGTTAACCAACAGGCCTAACGACATAATGGCAATATGAAAAGTGGGTTTCATTCGTTCCCTGAGTGCTAACCACAATATTTATCCAACACAAAAAGAGGCGCATCTGCGCCCCTTAATTACCAAATCATGACTGCTTATTTCTGTGCAGCGGCCAGTTCAGCACGAGCCTGCTTCAGCTCCTGTTTGATTTCTTTTACGTCAGCCTGCTTTTCTTGCAGTTTTTTCTGGTACTTGGCCACTTTCTTGGCGTCACCTTTAGCCTGAGCTTCGCGCAGGTCGGCTTTAATTTCCTGGACGTCTTGCTGCTTGTCGGCCAGTTTCTGTTCCAGCTTGGTAACTTTCTTCTGCGCGTCCTGCAGCACGCTGCCGTTGGTGCAATGGGCATTAACTTCGCTCAGAGCACGCTTCAGACCCGCTACGCGGTTGTAGTTACCGTACTTCTCAGCCTGCTGGATCTGATATTCGATCGCAGCACGCTTGGCGTTACAGTCGTAAGCCGCATTAGCCATGGTAGAGAAGCTCGCGCCCAGAACCAGAACCAGTGGCAGAATCGCTAATTTAGTGGTGTTTTTCATCATTTAATCCTTAAACGTTATTACACATGAGGAGCCCCAAAGCCCCCCTTCCTGTGCAACAAAGAATAAAATGATCGTGCTTACCTTAATATCCACAGAAGCCTTAATCACTCTGTAGGAAGGGACTATTCTCCTGTAGTCCGTTGTAGCCTACTTAAGGTGCTGAGCAGCCGTTGCGCTTCCCCCTGCACCGCCGTTGCGGTTGCCTGAACGGGGTTGTCATGCAATGACTGACAAGCTTGATTCAATTTTTCAGCATTCACCAACCGGGCAGCACCGGCCAATTTATGAGCCAACGCCCGTATGCTTATCAGGTCCATCGGTTGTTGCTTCATGTCCATGGCAAGTTGCGTGCAGTCTTCCTGTAAACAATCCAGCAACGTTTGGATGAACTCTTGCAATACCTTTGGCTGGCGCAATTCCGCTGGCAAATCTTCCACGACAAACGCAGGTTCCTCTTCACTGCGTCCCGCATCAGTCAGTGGCAGCGTAGACAATTTCATTTTTAATATGCTCAGGTTAACCGGCTTGAACAGGCAGTCATCCATTCCCGCCTGCAGACATGCCTCCCGTGCACTTTCTTGCGCATTGGCCGTCAGCCCCCAGATCACCGTAGGAACGGACTGCTGTTCACGCTCGAGGTGCCTGATTTGGCGGCTCAGGCTGTAACCATCGCGTTCAGGCATCTGGCAGTCGGTGATAATCAGGTTGAAGCTCTCCTGCTCCAACAACTGCAGCGCCTGCTCCCCATCCCCCACCGCACTAGGCTGATGGCCTAGAAACTGCAACTGTTGGGTCAATAACATTCTGCCCGCTGGATGATCTTCAACGATCAGTACCCGCAGTTGGGATGGTGCCATCGGGGCTGGTTCCTCCAGAGGTGTTTGAGGGGGGAATTTCAGCAATCTCGGCACCGAAAGCAGCACGGTGACGTCGCTGCCAATCCCAACCTCACTGTTCAATGCGATGGTTCCCCCCATCATCTCCACCAGCTTGCGGCAAATATACAGCCCAAGCCCTGTCCCGCCAGCCTCTCCATTGCCCTGAGTAAAGGGTTGGAAAAGACGCTCTTGAGTGGCTGCATCAATCCCCTTGCCAGTATCAGAAACACGTAGCCGCAGATCCGCTCGTTCTTCGCTAATCTGATCGACCGCGACACTGAGTGTGACCTGTCCCTGCTCGGTAAACTTGATGGCATTACTCACCAGATTGGATAGCACCTGCTTGAAACGCATGGGATCAACTAACACATCGCCGGTGATCTCCGCGTCAATATCCAACCTGAACGCTAACCCTTTTTGGCGTGCCACACCGTCAAATAACATCGCCACGGCTTCAATCAGGCGACGGATATCTGCACGCTGTGGATGCAGGATCAGACGGTCCGCCTCAATGCGTGAGATATCAAGAATGTCTCCAATCAAGGCCAGCAGAGAATGGGCGGACTCATGTGCAACGCTCAGCAGTTCTCGATCTAAAGCTTCCTCCCGCTGCGGGCGGTTCAGCAACAGTTCCAACATGCCGATAATGGCATTGAGCGGAGTGCGGATCTCATGGCTCATGGTGGCCAGGAAGGTGGTTTTAGCCCGGTTGGCACTGTCAGCACGCTCCTTCGCCTGCTGTAACTGAGCAATCAGGCGATCGCGTTCGGTCACATCGAACCACCCGCCAATTTTTCCTTCAGCACGCTGATCTTCAGTAATCAGCAATTGGCCCCACTGCTGCAAAATGCGCGACTGGCCCCCAAACTGCATAACAGATAAAACCGGTTCCTGCTCACCGCCCCGGCCAATATCCAACGCAACAGGTAACTGCAGTGAGTAGTTCTCCAGTGAGCTACCGATCACCGTCTCTGCTGGAACATTGATGGCATTAAAAAACGGCGTATTCGCCATCACTATCTGGTCTTTCAGATTGGTGATGTAAATCGGCAAGGGCACGCTATCGATGACCGCCTGGCAACGCTGCACCAGGCGGCGATTATTGCGCAACCGGCTGATAACCAAGACTATCACCAGCATTGCCAGCAACAGAACGATCAGTAACCACGCTGTGGAATAACAGTGGGCAAGCAATTTTCCATCGCCCGGGGTCCCTTCAAGCAGATAGGTATTGTTATACCAATTGCTGGTCATCGCATGGATATCCTCTGGGGGGATATTCAGCAATGCCTTGTCGAGGATAGTTGCCAGGGGATACTCATTGCCAGAGACACCAATCACAAAACGCGCCGGTTCAATATCCAGAGCACTCAGAATACTTAACCCCGAGGAGGGCTCCCGAGCCAGGAAGTAATCGGCGCTAATCATCGGCAACACGAGTGCTTCTGCCTTTCCCGCTTTTAGCGCCTCAATACCGGCTTGGGGTGAAGGCACGGTAATGATCCGGCTATCGGGGTACTGTTCCCGCAAAAGAACCTGCAGAGGGTGCCCTGCCACCAGAGCAATCAACTGCGGCGGATCATGGCTAATCTGCTCCTGGATCCCCAGCAATACCCAAGAGTTGAATAAATAAGATCGAGTCGTCAGCAACCCGTTAGGCCAGATTGCATCTAACGTCACGCCAGCGACAATGTCCGCCCTGCCGGTTTTCACCGCATCCAGGGAGTCTTGCAGTGATTGCGCGCGGATGATGTCAAACTTGAGCCCTATACGGCTAGAGATAGCCTCCATCACATCGGCTGTCAGACCGCGGAACTCCCCCTGAACGTCGAAGAAGCCCAGAGGGGCAAAATCGCCATTAACGGCCAAGCGCACCCTGGGATGTTCTTCCACCCACTTTCTTTCCAGTGAGGTCAGCAGTAGGTGTTCATCGCTTTGTGACATGGGGATCCCGCCATTCCAGCGGCTCTGGATCTCTGCATGGGTGCTTTCCGGAATGCTCGCTAAAACAGCGTTCAGTATTCGCTGTAAACGCACATTCCCGCTGGCCATGCCAAAGGAGAAACCTTTGATGTCCTGCTGTGGCAGCAATTGCAAACGCAGATTGTTCAGGTTGCCCTGATTGATTAAATAGCGAGCCACCGTGGCATCACCAATAAAAGCGTCCAGCTTCTTGAACGACAACGCCTCCAGCGCCCGACGCGGTATGTCAAAAACCTGATAATCCGCCGGAAAGCTTGCTACCAAACTCTGATTACCACTGTATAGGCGTTCGATAGCAATGCGCTTGGGGGGATTCTGTTGCAGCAGACTGTCGGTGCGCACCACCAATGCCGGTGAGGCAGAGACATAAGGCGTAGAAAGCAGCATGTCGGGATCGGCTACGTTTTTTGCAGCGACATTGCCGATCAGATCGACTTCTCCCTTATCCAGACTACGCCGCAGGGCTGAGGCATCTTCGTAGTAACGCACCTTTATCTGTACGTTAAGGTTATAGCCAATGATCCCCAGGTAATCAGCATTGATACCCCCATAATCCCGGGTGCCACTGATGATATCAAAAGGAGAATAATTGGGGGCCGCAATGCCGAAAACCAGCACACGTTTACGGCGCAACCATTGCCAATCATCACTGGTTAGCTCGGGTTCGGATAATTGAACCTGGCTACGGCTAAGCAAATTAGTTTCACGAAATGCTGGAGCTTCCCCAGCGGAAACACCAAAGCAAAAAAACAAAAGTATCAAAAGGAATTTATTCATCGTCAGGTCGTTCGCTCTGATGATGAAAAAAAGCCACTAAATCTTCTGTACTGCTAACTTTTAGTTTTTCCATCAGACGTGTCTTATAAGTGCTGATGGTTTTATTACTCAAAATCAGACGTTCGGCTATTTCCTTATTGCTAAGGCCCTCTGACAAATACCGTAACACGGTCAGTTCACGATCGGAAAGATTCGTAAGATTATTCTTGTTTTTTTGCGGTGCGTTTAGCAAAGGCATCAGAGTAATCTGTGGAAAACAGGCATAGCCTTGCAGCACCAACTGGCACAATGGAGCCAATTGGCTGATATCCTGATCCTTGTTGAAAAAGCCGCTAGCTCCGGCACGCAACGCTCTTTCTGCGTAGCTCCCCGTGGGCAGGCTGGTATAGACCACTACTTTAATAGCGCTGTCTACCTGGCGAATATGCTGTAGGATCTGCAGCCCATCCATTTTGTTCAGCATGATATCAAGGATTACCAGCTTAGGCGTATTTTCCCTTATTTGCGCCATGGCATCCAGACCGTTAGTTGCGGTAAAGATCGAGTCATTACCTAATGAAGATAAAATTGCTTTCACAGCGAAACAAATTGCAGGGTGATCGTCAACAATCAGCCAGGAACTCATAAGAATATCCTTATCCTAATACTAATCCTAAAAATAACAGCGCAAAGATAGCTGCTTAATAGTGCAACGGGGTTCGCACTTAAGTTACCAATATACTTCGCTCTCGCACACAACCTCTGTGCTATTGATTGCAATTAAAAATAAGGGGGAGAATAGTTAATTGATTGTGGCATTATAATATTCCCTGCGCAACACGCTGTTGCAGACCCTGTTCAAAAGTTTGCATGCCTGACTGCGCACCAGTTTGCAATACGCTGACCAACTGATGAGTTTTCCCTTCGCGGATCATGCTGCTCACCGCCGCCGTGGCCGTGAGGATCTCGTAAATGGCAACACGCCCTCCCCCGGGCTTGCTCAGCAGCTTTTGCGCGATCACCGCCTGCAGGCTACTGGCCAACTGAGCCCGAACATAGGCTTTCTCTTCCGCCGGGAAAACATCCACCAGCCGTTCCACCGCCTGTGGCGCGCTGCGGGTATGCAAGGTAGCCAAGACTAAATGGCCGGTTTCTGCCGCGGTCAACGCCAGCCGAACGGTGGTGGTATCACGCAGTTCCCCCAGCAGGATCACGTCTGGATCCTCACGCAGTGCGGCCCGCAACGCATCGTCAAAACTGTGGGTATCCCGCCCTAACTCGCGCTGCTGAATCAGGGAACGCTGGCTACGATGGATAAACTCGATCGGATCTTCCAGCGTGAGGATATGGCGGCGCTGATGCCGATTAATAAAGTCGATCATCGCCGCCAACGTGGTCGACTTGCCGCTGCCGGTAGCGCCGGTGACGAGTATCAAGCCATCTTCGCGCTGCAGCAGCGCCGGAATAATTTCCGGGGTGGTCAGTTCGGCCAACGTGGGGCACTGGCTGGCGATCCTGCGTAACGCCACGGAGACCCCGGTATTCTGCAAAAAGAAATTGGCACGCAGCCGGGTGCCACCAGCAAGGGCTAACGCCAGATCGAGCTGCCCCACCTGCTGGAGTTGCTGCCACATCGTCTTCGACAACTGCGCTTGGCACCATGCCTCCATCTGCTGTTGGGTAAGGATTTCCCCACTTTCCACGGCCTGGAGTTCACCATCGATACGTAACATTGGCAGATGGCCGGTACAAAGGTGCAGATCGGAGGCATTATGCTTTACACTAAGAGCCACAAATTCATCGATATCCATATCAATCTCCCGGGTTAATCATGAGCACTATCCAACAGAATCTGCAGGATGTCAGGAGCCGTATTGCCGCGGCCGCTCAAGACTGCGCACGCATTCCAGAAGAAGTGACATTGCTTGCAGTCAGCAAAACCAAACCTGCGGAGGCGATCGCACAAGCCATCGCCGCAGGCCAGCACGCGTTCGGCGAGAATTACGTGCAGGAAGGGGTAGACAAGATCCAGTATTTTGCCCAGCGGCCTGAAGGGGCTGGATTGGAATGGCACTTTATCGGCCCGCTGCAATCCAATAAAAGCAGGCTGGTGGCAGAGCACTTTGCCTGGTGCCACACCGTTGACCGCTTGCGTATTGCCCTGCGCCTGAGCGATCAGCGCCCCGCAGAAATGCCGCCGTTAAACGTGCTGATCCAGATAAATATCAGTGACGAGCAGAGTAAATCTGGCATTGTATTGAGTGAGCTGCCAGCGCTGGCAGAGGCGGTAGCCGCATTGCCTAACCTGTGCTTGCGTGGGTTAATGGCCATCCCAGCACCGGAACACGACTATCAGCGCCAACTGGCGACATTCGGCCAGATGAACGACGCTTTCCAGGAGCTCAAGCAGCGCTATCCGCAGGTGGATACGCTGTCGATGGGCATGACAGATGATATGCAGGCAGCGATCGCCGCTGGCAGCACGATGGTTCGTATCGGCACCGCAATTTTTGGTGCCCGTGACTACTCGCACACCACCGTATAACGAGGATTTGATGCAACATCGCAAAATTACCTTTATTGGTGCCGGTAATATGGCTCGCGCTATCATTGCGGGCCTGGTCGCCGGTGGCTATCCGGCAGCCGCCATCAGCGTTTGTGCGCCGTCAGCAAAAAACCGTGACGCCCTGGCCGCCGAATATGGCATCAACAGCAGCGCAGACAACATCACCTGTGCAAAACAGGCCGACGTCGTGGTCCTGGCGGTGAAACCGCAAATGATGGCGCAGGTTTGCTTACCTTTACAGGAACAGGTCGATTTCTCCGGTAAACTGGTGCTGTCGATCGCTGCGGGTATTCTGGTGAGCCGTTTCTATCAAATGCTTGGTGAAGGCTTGAATATCGTGCGCATCATGCCCAATACCCCTTCATTAGTGGGTAAAGGGATGAGCGGGCTGTATGCTCCCGAACAGGTTAGCCAACAGGATCGTGATTACACCCGCGATCTGATGAGTTCGGTGGGTAAAGTCTGCTGGGTCGATGACGAAAACGGCATTAATGGCGTGATCGCCGCGGCAGGCAGCGCACCGGCCTATTTCTTCCTGTTTATGGATGCCATGCAACAGGAGGCCGAGCGTATGGGGTTCAGCAGCCAGGCCGCGCGTGATCTGGTGCAGCAAGCCGCTATCGGGGCTGCGGCATTGGCCGCCGCTAATCCGGAGATTTCGCTAGCCACTCTGCGTGAGCAAGTGACCTCCAAAGGGGGCACTACCGCCGAGGCGTTGCGGGTATTCAACGAACAACGGTTGCCAGAGACCGTTGCCAAAGCCATGCAGGCCGCTGTTTCCCGTGCGCAGGAAATGGAAAAATCATTTTAACTATGCCCGATGAGTTTCAGGCCGCCAAGGTGGTCTGAAAACCCAGGGGATAACCCAGAAGTTAAGGAGAAGGGTAACTTACATGCTAACGCTGACTTTCCTGGTCAAAACCGTCGTTGATATTTACGTGATGGTGCTGCTGTTGCGCATCTGGATGCAACTGACGCGCACTGACTTTTATAACCCGTTTTCGCAGTTTGTGGTAAAAATCACCCAGCCGATCGTCGGCCCACTGCGCCGCATCGTTCCTTCGATGGGGCCGGTAGATAGCGCCTCATTGCTGTTGGCATTCCTGCTGATGACCATCAAATATCCGCTACTGCTGCTGATCCAGAGCGGTACCCTGTCACTCAGCCTGTACAACTTGCTGTTTGGCCTGATTTCTCTGATCAAATCCGTCGGCTACCTGATCTTCTGGGTGATGATCATTCGCGCCTTGATGAGTTGGATCAGCCAGGGCCGCAGCCCGATTGACTATGTGATGTTCCAGCTTACCGAGCCGTTGATGGCCCCTATCCGCCGCGTGATCCCGGCGATGGGCGGCATTGATTTCTCCGCGATGGTAGTGATCCTGATCCTGTATCTTATCAACTACCTGGGAATGGATCTGTTTGGCGAGCTCTGGTTCCTGCTGTGAGCGCAGTCACCACGCACCTGGACGGGCTGGTGGTCAGGCTATATATTCAGCCCAAAGCCAGCCGCGATCAGATTATTGGCCTGCATGGCGACGAGATAAAAGTCGCCATCACCGCACCGCCGGTTGATGGCCAGGCCAATGCTCATCTCATCAAGTTTATCGCCAAGCAGTTCAAAGTGGCGAAAAGCAACGTGCTCATAGAGAAAGGCGAACTGGGGCGGCACAAGCAACTGCGCATCCTCAACCCGCAACAGATCCCGGACGTCATCTCGGCGCTGATCGAATAATTTCAAGGTATCTATATATGCAAAAAATCGTTCTTGCCACCGGCAACCCCGGCAAAGTGCGTGAACTCGCCGAACTGCTGGCCGATTTCGGCTTTGACGTGGTAGCACAAACCGATCTTGGCGTAGACTCCGCCGAAGAAACCGGCCTGACGTTTATTGAAAACGCTATTCTCAAAGCCCGCCATGCTGCGCAAATCACCGGCCTTCCAGCGATTGCCGACGACTCTGGCCTGGCAGTCGATGCCTTGGGCGGCGCTCCGGGTATCTACTCTGCCCGCTACGCCGGTTTAGAGGCCAGCGACCAGCAGAATCTGGACAAGCTGCTGGTGACGCTGAAAGACGTGCCTGCGGGCAAGCGCGGTGCTCAATTCCATTGCGTGCTGGTGTATATGCGCCATGCAGAAGATCCCACCCCGCTGGTATTCCACGGTTGCTGGAACGGTGAGATCACTTTTGAAGCGGCCGGCGTTGGCGGCTTCGGTTACGATCCGATCTTCTACGTACCAGATTTGGGCTGCACAGCAGCAGAGCTGACGCGGGAAGAGAAAATTGCCATTTCCCACCGTGGCAAGGCGTTGAAGTTGATGTTGGAAGCGATGCGTAATGCCAGCTAACAGCGTACAACTGCCCCCGCTCAGCCTGTACATCCATATTCCCTGGTGCGTACAAAAGTGCCCATACTGTGATTTCAACTCGCATGCCTTGAAGGGCGAAGTCCCGCACCAGGAATATGTCGATCATCTGCTGGCGGATCTGGATGCCGATTTGCCGCTCGCCAGCGGTCGTGCAATCAGCACCATCTTTATCGGTGGTGGTACGCCGAGCCTGTTGAGTGCTGAAGCCATGCAAGCGCTGCTGGATGGCGTGCGGGCGCGCATTCACGTCGAGGATAACGCCGAGATCACCATGGAAGCCAACCCAGGTACCGTGGAGGCCGATCGCTTCAGTGGCTACCAGCGCGCCGGGGTGAACCGCATCTCGATTGGCGTACAAAGCTTTAGCGCCGAGAAGTTAACCCGTCTGGGGCGCATTCATGGCCCGGATGAGGCCAAACGCGCGGCACATCTGGCAACCGGCCTAGGTTTACGCAGTTTCAATCTGGACCTGATGCATGGCCTGCCGGATCAGTCACTGGAAGAAGCGCTGGACGACCTGCGTCAAGCTATCGCTCTTAATCCGCCGCATCTGTCCTGGTATCAACTCACTATCGAGCCAAATACCCTGTTCAGCTCACGCCCGCCGGTATTGCCGGATGATGACGCACTGTGGAATATCTTTGAACAAGGGCATGAGCTGTTGAGTGCCGCCGGTTATCAGCAGTACGAAACCTCTGCCTACGCAAAACCGGGTTATCAGTGTCAGCACAACCTCAACTACTGGCGCTTTGGCGACTATCTGGGGATTGGTTGTGGCGCACACGGCAAGCTGACCTTTGCCGATGGCCGCATTCTGCGCACCGCCAAAACCAAGCATCCGCGCGGGTTTATGCGGGGTGACTATCGGGACAAGCTGCATGAAGTCGAGGCGCACGATCGGCCATTCGAGTTCTTTATGAACCGCTTCCGCCTGCTGGAAGCGGCGCCACGCGCTGAGTTCGCCCAATATACCGGGCTGGATGAGAGCGTGATCCGCGCACCATTGGACGAAGCGCTAGCCAAAGGCTATCTGCAAGAGACGCCAGAGTATTGGCAGATCACCGAGCATGGCAAACTGTTCCTTAATTCGCTGTTGGAACTTTTCTTGCCGGAAGAATAGCTTAGGTAGAATTGCAGGCTCAACTGTCACACGCTTATCTGGCAGGGGTAATAGGTTCCGTCGAGTTAAGAGTGCAGCGCTTAAAACAACGGAACCTGTTGACGTCAAACCTTAGTTCAGCGCCTTAACCAGATCCTTACGCTGGGTTTCCAGAGCCGTTACGCGCTTGCACACGTCGCGACCAAAGTTCTGGAAGTCCTGCTCCTGATTATTCCATTCGTTCTTGATGGCCTGCTGTAGCCCACCCAGATTGCCCATGATCGCCTGCAACGGGTTGCCATTGCTGTTGGCGACCTGCTTGACGCCCATTTCGTTCAGGCTGTCCTGCAATACGCCGCCCATGCTCTGCTGCACGATATTGCGGCCATCCTGCTCCACCTGAGCGATCGCCTTGTGGTGGAACGTGAGACCGTCGCTGCGATGTTCGATGATACGGTTCATCTGCTGCTTCAACTGATCGTTGAGCGTGGTCAGGCGGTTACGCACGTTGCTGTCAGTACCCAACTCCTGAACGATGACTTTATCCAGCGCTACCCGCGCCTTTTCCAGATGCTGCTGCGCGCCCTGATCGATCCAAGGTAAATCTTTGCGCAATGCGTTCTGGTAGCTGAACGCCTTCTGGCGCTGGTTATCGTTCAGGCTCAATGCTTTGCCATCACGAGTGACGTCGCCGTCGGCGGTGATTTGCAGGTTACCGCCAGCCCCCACCACCTGCACGGTCTGTGGGCTGATAATCACGTCGTCCTGTGGCCTGACGCTGCACTGATACTCGGCATGCGCCTGTGAAGCCGTTAACAACAGCAAGGCCAATCCGGTTCTCTTTAACATAGTTTCTCCTGACTCCCTTCCAACCGCATGTGCGATGGAGTTAAAAAATCGAACGGCTAATGCGTTGAGACAACAGTTCTAGTGCCGCAGTTCCCGCCAATGAGTTACCGGATGCATCCAACTCCGGCGACCAGACGACAATCGACAGTTCATCAGGGACGATGGCGATAATACCGCCGCCCACTCCAGACTTGCCCGGCATGCCAACCCGGTAAGCAAATTCACCAGCGCCATCATACATACCGCTGGTCATCATCAAGGCATTAATCTGCCGGGCCTGTAACGGGCTGATCACCTCTTCACCATCAAGCGTCCGGCCCTGGTTAGCCAGGTAGACAAAGCTGCGTGCCAGTTCAACGCAGCTCATCCGTAACGCGCAGTAGTGAAAATAGGTTTGCAGCACGGTCAGCACATCATTGTCGAAGTTACCGAACGACTTCATCAGATAGGCGATGGCGGCATTGCGATCGGAATGCTCAAATTCGGAACGCGCCACGCGAATGTCATACGACAGATCATCAACGCCTGCCAGTTGGCGCACCACTTCCAACATCCGCTGCTTGGGAGCACTCAGCCGGGTTTGCAGCATATCGCATACCACCAGCGCTCCGGGGTTGATGAACGGGTTGCGCGGTTTTCCCTGTTCCATCTCCAACTGCAGCAGCGAATTAAACGGCAGGCCAGAGGGCTCTTTCCCCACCCGCTGCCAGATTTCCCCTTCCTGATAACGCGTTAGCGCCAGCGTCAGGCTCAATACCTTGGAGATCGACTGGATGGAAAAGCGCTCCGTCGCGTCCCCGGCCTGAAACAGCTCGCCGTCAACGGTACAGACGGCGATCGCCAGCCGATCGGCAGCAACTTCCGCCAGCGCGGGAATATAGTCTGCAACCTTGCCTTGCCCAATCAACGGGCGTACCTGTTGCAGGATCTCCTCCAGCAACGCGTTATCTAATGTTGTTACCACCGCGCTCACTACTCCAGAAAGGACACCAGATAAAACAAAGGTGCCATTAAGGCACCTTCGGCAATGCTAATCGGACGGGATCAATCCCACCAGATGTCGAACAGATCGCTGGTTTTCACATCGCTCAGCTTGCGTGCTTCCAGCCAGTTTTTGATCAGCTCACGGTGTTCTTCGGTGCAATGACCAATCGTCTGCAGGCAGATCAAACCTTCCCACTGCAGATAGCCACTGCCGTCAAACGCCAGGCCGTTCGGCTCGATCACTTCCTCGATAAACGCGTCCAGGGTGCTGTCGATATCTTCAACGGCGGTCCCTTCGGCAAAACGCCAGGCGACGGAGAAGCCCAGTTCCTGAAACTCTTCGATATGCAACTTTTTACGTAAACGACGACTACGGTTCTTAGCCATTATTCCATCCTCTCAAACATCAAATCCCAAACGCCATGTCCCAGACGCTGGCCACGTAATTCAAATTTTGTCAGCGGACGCGAGTCCGGACGCGGTACGTAATCATTGCTCTCGGAGAGATTACGGTAGCCTGCGCTGCTGCTCATGACTTCCAGCATGTGTTCCGCATAGGGTTGCCAGTCGGTGGCCATATGGAATACGCCACCGACTTTTAATTTGCGCTGCACCAGCTCAACAAACGGCGTCTGTACGATGCGGCGTTTGTTGTGGCGCGCCTTGTGCCACGGATCCGGGAAGAACAACTGCACCATATCCAGTGAAGCGTCCGGGATCATATTCTGCAAGACTTCTACCGCATCGTGGCACATCACCCGCAGGTTGGCCAACTCCGCCTCATGGGCATCGGCCAGACAGGCACCCACGCCCGGCGAATGGACCTCGATCCCCAGGAAATTCTGCTGCGGGTTATTGCCCGCCATGGTGACCAGCGAAGCCCCCATGCCAAAACCAATCTCCAGCACGGTTGGCGCTTCACGGCCAAACAGCGCGGCGATATCGACAGGTTCAGCCTGATATTCCACGCCCATCACCGGCCAATAGTTGTCCAGCGCCTGCTGCTGGCCTTTGGTCAACCGCCCCTGGCGGCGAACAAAACTGCGGATACGGCGCATCGCGCGGCCGTTCTCATCAAATTCTGGGGAGATGACGTCATTAATCATAGTGCTTTCTGTCTATTTGGCTGCCAATTAGGGGAACGCGCATTATGCAAAGATACCTTGCTTTAGCAAGCGTTCATCATCATACCGGATGTGCTACTGCGGAAAGTTCCGGTTTACAGCACCATCACTCTATGCTGCAATCGCGCATCATTATTTATCTGCCGGATAGCGAACTCGCTCATGATGCAAGCACAACAGTTCTCGCACGTAGTGCTTGACTGGTACCAACGCTATGGCCGCAAAACGCTGCCGTGGCAACTCGATAAAACGCCTTATCAAGTATGGCTCTCTGAGGTGATGCTGCAACAAACTCAGGTTGCCACCGTTATTCCTTATTTTCAGCGCTTTATGGCACGCTTTCCGAACGTGCGAGCCTTGGCCGAAGCGCCGCAGGATGAAGTCCTGCATCTGTGGACCGGGCTTGGCTATTATGCCCGCGCCAGAAACCTGCATAAAGCGGCGCAGACCATTGTCGCACAGCACGGCGGTGAGTTCCCGACAACCTTTGAAGAAATTGTTGCGCTGCCTGGCGTAGGCCGTTCAACTGCTGGCGCCATTCTCTCTCTGTCCCAGGGGCAGCACTACCCGATCCTAGACGGCAACGTCAAGCGCGTACTGGCCCGTTGCTATGCCATAGCTGGCTGGCCGGGCAAGAAAGAGGTGGAAAATCGCCTGTGGGAGATCAGCGAAGAGGTCACACCGGCAAAAGGGGTTGGCCAGTTCAATCAGGCGATGATGGATCTGGGAGCGATGGTCTGCACCCGTAGCAAACCCAAATGTGAGCTATGCCCGCTCAATATCGGCTGCATCGCCAACGGCAACAGCAGCTGGGCCAACTACCCAGGTAAAAAACCCAAGCAAACCCTGCCGGAAAAAACCGCCTACTTCCTGATGCTACAACAGGGTGATGGCGTCTGGCTGGAACAGCGCCCAGGAACTGGCCTGTGGGGAGGACTGTTCTGCTTTCCACAGTTTAGCGCGCGGATCGATCTTGAACTCTGGCTGCAACAACGCGGCCTGCAAGGTAGCCGTTTAGAGCAAATGACCGCCTTCCGCCACACCTTCAGCCATTTCCATCTGGATATTGTGCCTATGTGGCTGAACATCGACAAAGCGGGTAGCGCCATGGATGCGGGTTCCGGTCTCTGGTATAACTTAACGCAGCCCCCTTCGGTCGGGCTGGCCGCGCCGGTTGAGCGCCTGCTACAGCAGTTGGCCAAACAGTCCCCGACCCAACCCGGTTTATTTGGCAACAGCGCCATTGACGAGGAATTAGCATGAGCAGAACCATTTTTTGTACCTTCCTGCAGCGTGACGCCGATGGGCAAGACTTTCAGCTCTATCCAGGGGAAGTCGGCAAGCGCATCTACAACGAAATCTCCAAGGAAGCCTGGGGAGAATGGATGAAGAAGCAGACCATGCTGATCAACGAGAAAAAGCTCAACATGATGAACGTGGATGACCGCAAACTGCTGGAACAAGAGATGATCCGCTTCCTGTTCGAAGGGCATGAGGTCCACATCGAAGGCTATACGCCACCGAGCGAATAAGATTTTCCGGGCCAGGCGCTGGCCCTTTCCCCCTGTTTAATTCTTCGCGTATACGGCTTTAACAAGATGAAGAAAATGTTAGCTTTGCTAGTGATAGCGCCTTTGCTGATCTCCTGTTCTGGCAAAAAAAACGACGTGGTCAGTGAAGCCTATGTCAAAGACACCAACGCCTTTGATATTTTGATGGGCCAATTTGCCCACAATATCGAGAACATCTGGGGGCTGAGCGAAGTTCTGATTGCCGGGCCAAAAGACTACGTCAAATATACCGATCAATATCAGACCCGTAGCCACATCAACTTTGATTCGGGCACCATCACTATCGAAACCATCGCCACCACCGATCCTGCTGCTCATCTGCGCCAGGCGGTGATCAGCACCCTGTTGATGGGTGACGATCCAGGCTCGATCGACCTCTATTCCGACGCCAATGATATCCAGATCAGCAAAGAGCCGTTCCTGTACGGCCAGGTGCTGGATAACAAGGGCCAACCCATCCGCTGGGAATGGCGGGCGGCGCACTTCGCCGACTATCTGCTGCAAAACAAGCTAAAAAGACGCACATCGGGCTTGCACGTGATCTACTCGGTGACGATGCAACTGGTGCCTAACCACCTGGATAAACGTGCACACAAATATCTGCCGATGGTTCGCCAGGCGTCTGAGAAATACGGCGTCGAAGAATCGCTGATCCTGGCGATTATGCAGACCGAATCCAGCTTCAACCCGTATGCGGTAAGCGGTTCCGACGCGCTGGGCCTGATGCAGGTGGTGCAGCATACCGCCGGTAAAGACGTGTTCCAGAGCAAAGGTAAATGGGGCACACCAAGCCGCAGCTACCTGTTTGATCCGGAGAACAACATCGATACCGGTACTGCCTATCTGGCAATCTTGCAGAACAACTACCTGGGCGGCATTCAGAACCCGACCTCACGCCGTTATGCGGTGATCACCGCTTACAACGGAGGGGCTGGTAGCGTGTTGCGGGTGTTCAATAGTGACAAGGCGAAGGCGGTAACCATCATCAACAGCATGCAGCCTGGTGATATTTATCAGACTCTGACCACCAAGCATCCGGCGGGTGAATCACGCCGTTATCTGGTGAAGGTGAATAACGCGCAGAAAAACTATCGGCGGAAGTAATCGTTGGTGGGAAAATACGGGGCTGGGGAGCGATGATTCGTTCCCTCACCCTAACCCTCTCCCACAGGGAGAGGGGACCTACCGTGCTAGATCTTAGCTACGGCATTCATCCTCAACATCACCTTGCTACAGATTAACTTCCACACCTGGGTACGGTGCAATGGCGAACGCCGAGCTGGGGCCAAATAACGAGCTTCATTGCTTGATCATATAGCCAAATATCCGTTTCCAGCCGTGATCTTTCTTCTCGATATACACGCCCTGCAACTCCGGTGAGAAGCCAGGCAAGCGGTTGATGCCCTCCTCCAGCGCCAGGAAGTAACGCTGTACCGCACCGCCCCACACTTCGCCTGGCACCACGCACAGCACGCCCGGTGGATAAGGTAAGGCACCTTCTGCCGCGATGCGCCCTGTAGCCTGAGCGATCGGCACCAGCTCAACGTTGTCACGGATAAACTCGACGTTGGCATCCTGCGGATTCATCATCACCGGCGGGAAATGATCCTGACGGAACATCTCTTTTTGCAACTGCTTCACGTCAAAGCTGACGTACAAATCGTGCATCTCCTGGCAAAGTTGACGAATGGTGTAGCCTGCATAACGCTGCTGATTCTTGCGATAAACCGTCGGCAAGACCTCACTCAGTGGCGCATCTGCCTCAACGTAACGCTCGAACTGCACCAGCATATCCACCAGATGATCCATTTTCGCCGGGTTCTCCGCCGGGGTGAGCAGGAACAGGATCGAGTTGAGATCGCACTTCTCCGGCACGATGCCGTTCTCACGCAGGAAGTTGGCCAGAATGGTGGCTGGGATACCGAACTCGGTGTACTGGCCGGTGGCCGCATCAATCCCCGGCGTGGTCAGCAGCAACTTGCAAGGATCGACCAGATACTGCCCCTGCGCATAACCGGCAAAGCCGTGCCATTGCTCACCCGGTACAAAGTTGAAGAAGCGTGCGTCGTTGGCGATCAGGTCAGTATCGTAATCCTGCCAGTCTTTGCCTGCCACCTGCGGCGGAATAAAGGGCCGCAGCTGCGAGCAGCGTGCCAGTAGCTGTTTACGCGTGTCGATCCCCAGCTTGACGCACTCCATCCACATGCGGCGGCCAGCGGCACCGGCATGCATCTTGGCGTTGACGTCCAGCGCGGCAAACAGCGGATAAAACGGGCTGGTTGAGGCATGCAGCATAAACGCATTGTTGAGATGCTTATGGTTGCAGTGGCGCTTCTGGCCTTTGATGTGATCGTCTTTTTTATGGATCTGCGAAGTCTGCGAGAATCCGGCCTGCTGCTTATGTACCGATTGCGTGACGAAAATACCCGGATCGTGCTCATCCAGTTCCAACAGCAGCGGCGAGCACTCTTTCAGCATCGGAATAAAGCCTTCATACCCCACCCAGGCCGAATCAAACAGGATGTAATCGCACAGATGGCCGATGGTGTCGATCAACTGACGGGCGTTGTAAATGGTACCGTCATAGGTGCCGAGCTGGATGATCGCCAGGCGGAAAGGCCGTGCCGCAGCGGCTTTTTCCGGGGCTACATGGCGGATTTGCTCGCGCAGGTAAGCTTCATCAAAGCATTGGGAATCGATGCCGCCGATAAAACCAAACGGGTTACGCGCGGTTTCGAGATACACCGGCGTCGCTCCGGCCTGGATCAACGCGCCGTGGTGATTGGATTTATGGTTATTGCGATCGAACAGCACCAGATCGCCACGCGTCAGCAGCGCGTTGGTCACCACTTTATTGGATGCCGAAGTGCCGTTCAGCACGAAGTAGGTTTTATCGGCGTTGAACACTTTCGCCGCGTGTTTTTGCGCATCCTTGGCCGAGCCTTCGTGGATCAGCAGATCGCCCAGCTTCACATCGGCGTTGCACATGTCCGAACGGAAAATCGTTTCGCCGTAAAACTCGAAAAACTTGCGCCCTGCCGGGTGTTTACGGAAAAACTCGCCGCCCTGATGGCCCGGGCAGGCAAAGGTTGAGTTCTCCATTTCCACGTAGGTTTTCAGCGTGTTGAAGAACGGCGGTAACAGCGCCTGCTCGTAGGCATCGGCGGCGGCCTCCAACTGCGCCATGTAAAACACTTTGGTCGCTGCAGCCAAGGCAAATACGCCAGTAATCAACGGTAGGTGATCCGGGGAAAGCTGCTCATCCCCCTCAACGGCAACAAACGTCGGGATCTCAAAGCCGGTCGCTTTAAGCGTTGCCAGAATACCGGCATCCACATCGCTAACGGAGACCACGGCCGCCGCCACATCGGTATAGTCAGTCTGCCCCACGCGCACAATTTCGCGCAGGGTTTCAATGCTGGCTACCAGGCTGGCGCTGGTTGCTATCTTCAATTCTTTCATCATGCTGAGTCTCAAACGGTTAAGGATGAGGGTGTGCCACTGGGCACATAATGAGATAACCCTGGTTATCCCGGCAAAGTGATGAGCCAAGGCGCAACCATGACCGGCCGATGCGGGTAGGCATCAGACAACTATCGGGGACTGGGATCGGCAGCGTCCGATAGACATCAGTAAAATCAGAGCCGCAGCTCTATTTTTAATCATGCCTAACAGCGAGCATTGGCTAGCTTTACCGCATAACGGGCAGCGGTGTTCGCATAAATGGCGTTAAGGATACATGGAGTGATGGCATCATCAGACGTCTGGAGCGCAGCTGCGCTGAGGTGGTTAAACCCGTCATGCCTGTACTCCTCTGTGATGAAATGGGGAATTCGCGCAATGATTACACGTTTTTTTCGAGGGTTCAAGCCGGTTAATAGTTACTATTAATGCATAATTATTTATTGATACCGTGTGGGTTTCCCCACACGGCCAGGCAGGCGTTGATTAGAACAGGTTGAACTTGTAATCCACCTGCAGTTCGATCGAGTGGTTCTGAGCGCGCATCGGCTTGCCATCCGAGGTCAGCTTCGGCTGGTTGCTCTGGCTCTGGTAGTTCCAGGATGGGCCACCGGACAGCTGCACTGCCAGGTTTTTCAGTGCAGGCTGTGACGGCGTCCAGCGGGAGTAAACCAGGGTTTCACCACGCTCAATGCTATGGCCTCGGTACTTCATCCCCCAGCCATAGTTGGTGACCATCCCCAGCTCAACCTCTGGCGTAACGGCATAGCCGAAGGTCCAGGCCAACATCTTTTCCTTATCGCCCACATAGTCGTTACCCCAACTGTCGGCCATGGAGTTAAAGGTGCCGCGGCTGTGCTTGGCCAGGTGCCACTCAAAGCGCCCTAACCCGTTGCCATTATCGAGTGAGGCACGGGTGTATGAAGCCCCAACCTTGTGCTTCCAACGCTCGGCGCGCCATTCGGCGTACATCGCATAATGGTAGGCATCGTCATCGAACGTCTTGTGACGGGTGGACATGCGGGTCCAATCTTGCAGACCATGGTTGTAATACAGCTGGCTGGCAAGCTTGAGGCGATTTTCCGCCCAGGACGCCGGTTGCCACCCCAGTTCCACCCCGTGGCGTTGCATATAGTTATGGCTTTCACCCAGGAAATAGAGTGCGCTATAGCCGTGATCGCTATAGCTCAATTCACCGGTCGCAATGCTGCTGATCTCCTTTTTATCCGCAGTGAGGAAATGGATCTTATCCGGAGAATCCCTGTCGCTATAACGGGTCACATAAGCACCGCGTACCCGTACTGGCCCGGTAGCCGCTTCACCACGCAATCCCAGATAGGTACTTGGAATAGCGCGCGTGGAGTTGTTAAGTGCGCCCCATTTTTTAATCTGCTGCCAACCGGAATAAAGGTGTAGATAGGTGTCATCATCACCCAAACGCCCTTTCAGGTAGAGCTGACCAATCTTGTTGAAACCTTTCGCCTGGCCGTTGTCGTTATACAACACGCTACGGCCCCAGAAATCATCGCTGGCGGCCAGTTTAATCACGCCATAATAAGAAGCGTCTACTCCCAACATATCTGCAAAATAGCCGGACTGATAATCAAGCGTGATCCCCTGCCCCCAAGCCGTTTGGATGGAGCGTTCCCCATAATCCTCGGTGCTTAAATTTTTAAACACGTTACGGAAAGAAAGATCTGCGTGGCTATCATTAATAAAACTTGAGAAGAGATGATCGCTTACCTTTATTTCCTCTGCGCTGAGGGGTAAAGAGAGCATCAGTGCAAACAATGCAAGAGGCTTTTTTATTTTAAATTTATTGATTTGATACATAGAAAAATCCCGTTTTCTATCTACTCACCCAGAACTATTTTAATTAAATGATTTCTAGATAATGTTGGAAATGTTTCACCCCGCAACCAGGGTGAAACACGGCTAATATTATTATTCTGTAATAATGGTATGGATCAGTTTTGGTGCTTGCGCCTTATCGGCAAGGGTGATGCTGTCATAGATTTTCGCCATGACGTTCGCCACATCCGGGCGGTTGGCATGGATCGTCACCAGTGAGTCACCGATGGCGACCCGATCGCCGACTTTTTTATGCATCATCAGGCCCACGGCCAGATCGATGTCATCTTCCTTGGTGGCACGACCGGCACCGAGCAACATGGCTGCCACGCCGATTTCATCGGCCACAATATTGGCTACCACACCCGCCTGCTTGGCCGGAACCTCAATCAGGTATTTAGCCTGCGGCAGCTTCTCTGGATGATCCACCATTGAAGCATCGCCGCCCTGGTTGGCCAGGAAGTCACGGAACTTGGCCAACGCCTTGCCGTTATCGATCACCTCTTGCAGCATGGCGCGCGCAGCCGGTAACGAATCGGCCTTCTTCGCCAGCACGACCATTTGGCTACCCAACTGCATGACCAGTTCGGTCAGATCTTCCGGGCCTTCACCACGCAGCGTATCGATGGCTTCCTTCACTTCCAGCGCATTACCGATGGCGTAGCCCAAGGGCTGCGACATATCGGAGATCACCGCCATGGTATTACGGCCCACGTGGTTACCAATGCGCACCATCGCCGTGGCCAACTCGACGGCATCTTCAGTGGTTTTCATAAACGCACCGGCACCGGTTTTCACGTCCAACACGATGGCATCGGCACCCGCCGCAATCTTCTTGCTCATGATCGAACCGGCGATCAGCGGAATGGAGTTCACCGTACCGGTCACATCACGCAGCGCATACAGCTTCTTATCCGCCGGGGTCAGGTTACCGGTCTGACCAATCACCGCCACCTTGTCGCGGTTCACCAGCTCGATAAACTGTTTGCTGGAGATTTCCACATGGAAACCGGCCACCGCTTCCAGCTTATCGATAGTGCCGCCGGTATGCCCCAGGCCACGGCCAGACATCTTCGCCACCGGGATATCCAGCGCCGCTACCAGCGGTGCCAGCACCAGCGTGGTGGTATCACCCACGCCGCCGGTGGAGTGCTTGTCTACCTTGACGCCTTCGATCGCCGAGAGATCGATTACGTCACCGGAGTTCACCATCGACATCGTCAGATCGGCACGCTCACGGTCATTCATATCCTGGAAGAAGATCGCCATCGCCAGCGCACTGGCCTGGTAATCCGGAATATCTCCCCGGGTGTAGCCGTTAACAAAAAACTCGATCTCTTGCGTAGTCAGCTCTTTTCCATCGCGCTTTTTGGCGATGATATCAACCATTCTCATTGTCATTCCCCGGCTCTTTATTTCTGTAAATCGATCTTGTAAACGGCAAAGCCGATATCGTCTTTTCCTACCAGCGTCATTGGATGCTGTGCGGACTGTTTGATGTAATCAGCCGCATTCTGGCTTGGTGAGGTCTCGATGCGGATATCCAACGGCTTATCCGCAGTAATTTGCGCGATCCGCCAGTTGTTTTTTACCTCTGGCTTATATGCGCCATGCTGTTTGGTCTGCTCGGAGATGTAGTTGGCCACGATAGTGCGCACTTCATCCGGCGAGGAGATAACGATATTTTTTTCACCCGTGCCGGCGAACTTGCCGGTAAATGCCCGGTAATTGTTCACGGCAACCAGGAATGGCGCGTCTGCTACCACCGGTTTACCTTTATAGGTCAGCGACTTGATACGCTGGGCCTGTGGATTGATCACGTTGCAATCCACGTCATAACGCGCAGGCTGGGTCACGTCGATCTGATAGCTCAGATCGTCAAACATATCGAAGTTGTAGGCCCGGAAACCGTTCCAGTTGAGCAGTGACTGTGGCTTATCGCTTTTCTCGTCGATCTGGTTGTACATGCCCGCAGAGCACTCCAACCACTCTTTCAGATCGCTGCCTTTCACTTTCACTGCCGCCAGCGTGTTGGAATACTGGTAAAGATCGGCCGCGTTACGGAAGCTCAGAGGCCCTTTACGCATATCAACGAAGGCCGCCGGGTCGTTCTTCCTGCCACCCGCCTTGAACGGTGCCGCAGCAGAAAGAACTGGGATATCAGCCAGATCCGGATCGCCCTGAATAAAGTGTTCAACGTAGGCTTTCTGCGCCGCACGGATGATCTGGATGGCCGAGGAGTCCTGCACTAATGACAGATAGGTATTGGTGTCTTCGGCAATGGTGCCAATCGGCTTGTTAACGAATTCACGGGTGTCGTTATGCGCCTGCTCCAGCGTTTTCACCAGCGTAGCCTTGGCCTCGACCAGCGATTTGTCATTCTTCTTATCAAAAATTGGGCGGGCTTCTGCACGGCTGGAGACCACCTTCCACTTATTGGTTTCCCCTTCCAGCACCAGGTCGATCACCCCCAGGTTATCCGCCCAGTGGCCCGGCATGACTGCGGGTACGCCATTAACCGTACCCTTTTCAAGATCTACCCCAGGAATAGCGGCGAAATCCTTGCTTGGGAAAATACCGTGAGAGTGGCCAAAGGTAATGGCATCGATGCCTGGAACCTGCGTGAGGTAGTAGACCGAGTTTTCTGCCAGCGCCTTGTAAGGATCGGCAGAGATGCCGGAGTGGGCGATAGCAATCACGATATCCGCCCCTTCTTTACGCATCTGTGGCACCAGTTCCCTGGCAGTTTCGGTAATATCTTTGGCGATCACCTTGCCCGACAGCTTGTCCTTGTCCCACAGCACAATCTGTGGCGGTACGAAGCCGATATAACCGATGCGCAGCTTATGCTCTTTACCCTCGGTATCTTTTACCGGCGTGTCCACGATCAGGTACTGTTTGAAATAAGGCTTGTTGGTCTTGGCGTCATAGACGTTGGCGTTGATGTACGGGAATTTGGCCCCGCTAATCGCCATTTTCAGGTAATCCAGCCCGTAGTTGAATTCGTGGTTGCCCAGGCTGCCGACTGCATAATCGAGGGTGTTCATCGCCTGATAAACCGGATGCACATCGCCTTTCTTCAGGTTGGCAGCGGCATAGTCCGCCATCGGGCTACCCTGGATGATATCGCCGTTATCGACCAGCACGCTGTTGGTCGCTTCTGCGCGGGCAGCATCAATCAAGGTGGCCGCTCTCACCAAACCGTACTGAGCGGTGGCTTGATCTTTGTAATAGTCATAATCCATCATGTTGCCGTGAACGTCGGTGGTTTCCATGATGCGGAGATCCACCGTTGCGGCATGCGCAGCGCCTGCAACCAACAGGGCCAATAACGATAGCTTGAGGGGAGAAGTCATTTTCATCACATATTCCTTATTGTTATAGCGATAGCAGGCCACAACCTCTTGATGTGGCCTTGAGCTAATTAAAAGAAGAAACCTACGACGGCGGCGTTCAGGAAGCTGACCAGCGTGGAGCCGTAAAGCAGCTTCAGGCCAAAGCGGGCTGCGGCATTACCTTGCTTGGAGTCCAACGCCTTGATGGCACCGACGATAATGCCGATAGAAGAGAAGTTGGCGAACGACACCAGGAACACCGAGATAATCGCCATAGTACGTTCAGAGAAATTGTAATCACCCTGTGACAGGTTGAGCATGGCAACAAATTCGTTGCTGACGATCTTGGTTGCCATCAGGCCACCGGCCTGCACCGCTTCGTGCCACGGCACCCCCACCAGGAAAGCCAGTGGTGAGAACACATAACCCAATACCCCTTGGAAGGAAATGCCAAATGCAGCGGTGAATAGCGCGTTAGCCATGGTGATCAGCGCAATAAAGCCGATCAGCATCGCACCAACGATAATCGCTACCTTGAAGCCATCGAGGATGTATTCGCTCAGGACTTCGAAGAAGCTCTGCTTCTCCCCTTCAACGACATCCAGAATATCTTCCTCAGGCTTGACCTGATAAGGATTGATCAGCGACGCCATGATAAAGCCACCAAACAGGTTCAGCACCAAGGCAGTCACCACGTAGCGCGGATCAAGCATCACCATGTAAGCGCCCACAATCGCCATTGAGACTGTCGACATGGCAGAGGTACACAACGTATACAGGCGATGCTCCGGCAGCAGGCCGAGCTGTTTTTTCACCGAGATGAACACTTCAGACTGACCGAGGATCGCCGAAGCCACCGCGTTATAGGACTCTAAGCGCCCCATGCCGTTGACCTTGCTCAGCGCCAGGCCGATGTACTTGATGATAAAGCCCAGGATGCGCCAGTGCTGCAGGATGCCGATCAGCGCGGAGATAAACACGATGGGCAGCAATACGGACAGGAAGAAAGAGATCTCGCCGTGATTCACCAAACCACCAAAGACGAAGTTAACCCCTTCGTTGGCATAGGAGAGCAAATTGCCAAATACCTCGGCGATCACGCCAATCACTTTATTGCCTACGTCGGTCTTAAGCAGCAGTGCGGTCATCAAAAACTGGCAGGCCAGCATGACGAAAATCGGACGATAGCGAATGTTTTTGCGATCGTTGCTCACTAAAAGTGCCAAAATACAGATAGTAACGATACACACTATCCCTATGATATATTTCATCTTTTCCCCAAAATTATCTGTGAACTTTTACGTTCCGTTGCCGAGCCTTGTACCCTGGCGTTTGCCGGTAACTAATGATGTTATTATCGAAACATAACACAGACAATATGTTATTAAAGTTACATCGATCACATTTGAAAATGACAATAGCCTTAAAATACATATATGTAACATGTTGTACTTATCACTAACATTAACTTGATTAGGGAATAGGCAAGGGTAAACATTGTTGGGGTGAGTTTTTCGATCTCTGGTATCGGGCGTTTTGGGGGAGAAGGGAGAATGCTGGCGCAGGAAGGTAGCCCTGCCCTTGCTTGAAATTAGAGCAATCGCTCGGCTTTGTGACAGAAACCCATTGACGACACAGGGCCAAATACGGTTTAATGCGCCCCGTTGCCCGGATAGCTCAGTCGGTAGAGCAGGGGATTGAAAATCCCCGTGTCCTTGGTTCGATTCCGAGTCCGGGCACCAAATTCATATCAACGGACCTCCACGGAGGTCCGTTTTTGTTTGTATACTCCGTCAGAATCAGCACTTCCTTCATACTTTCATTCAACCAGACTCCACCTAACTTACCCGGTATCAAGTCCCTTGTGCGGGTACAATCGAGGGTATAGTCTGATTCGATAATGTTTATACCCTTCCCCTCAATCAGGAGACCTGTCTATGGCACTCACTGACGCAAAAATCCGTGCAGCTAAACCGCAAGATAAGCCCTATAAGCTTGCAGACAGCGGTAATATGTTTTTGCTCTTTCACCCCAACGGCTCCAGATACTGGCGGCTCCGTTATCGATTTCTGGGTAAAGAAAAAATGCTGGCACTTGGCGTATACCCTGACGTGTCATTATCTGCAGCACGGGATAAACGCGATCTCGCCAGAAAATTGATAGCAGATGGCATTGACCCCTGCGAACAAAAGCGGGTTAAGAAATCAGTACCTGATACTGCATCAACCTTCGAAGCGGTGACGCTACAATGGCACAAGAGCAACAAAAAATGGTCTGAGTCGCACAGCGCTAAAATTCTGAAGAGTTTCGAGTCCCACGTGGCTTTGTTGAATAAATCGGGTTTAGATAAAACTACCCCCTATCAATCGTTTTCTCAGGCAATCCGTACACTTTTTGGCATGCCTGCACGCGTCATTTTGTTTAAGGCACGGATCATGGCCATAGCCTCTCCGACCTGTGCATCATAGTCACGCAGCGTAAGATGCCCGCCGAACAGTTGTTTTACACGATACATCGCCGTTTCCGCCACCGACCGCCGGTTGTAAGCTGTATTCCATTTCCAGTAGGCGTTACTCCCCGTAAGCCGCTGCCTCGCTACCGCCTGATTTCTGTCCGCGTACTCCGTTGGCCAGTAACCTGCGCGGGCTCGCGGTGGGATCAGTGCCTTTATTTTCTTACGTCTTAGCTCGTCATGGCACCGCTTTGTGTCATAAGCACCGTCTGCTGAAGCCACCTTGATTTTCCGGTGGGTCTGCCGGATAAGACCCGGGAATGCCTCCGCATCAGTCACGTTGTTCAGTGACAGGTCAGCACAGATAACCTCGTGGGTATCGGCGTCCACGGCGAGGTGCAGTTTTCGCCAGACGCAGCGCTTTTCCTTACCGTGCTTTTTAACCTTCCACTCGCCTTCGCCGAAAACTTTTAAGCCGGTGGAGTCGATAACGAAATGGGCAATCTCGCCGTGCGTGGAGTTTTTAAAAGGAAAGCAGACCGACCTGGCCCGTCTGCTGACGCAGGAATAATCCGGGCAACGAAGCGGGAGCTTCATTAACGTAAAAATGGAATCAATGAAGCCCTGAGCGGCACGTAGCGTGAGGCGAAAGACGCGTTTGAGCATCAGTACGGTGGAAATAGCTAACGCAGATTAACGTTGTGGACGCCCTCGTGAAGTCGTTTTTGGCTCGTCGTACTAGGCATGGATGACCGACCCATCAAGCCAGAATGTCAGTGAACCCCGATTGACGAGAGCCTTGTTGTAGGCGTTCCAGTTGGTGATTTTGAACTTTTGCTTTGCCAAAGGATACCGCCAGAGGGGGCAGGAATGTGGTGATCTGATCCTGATTGCGGCCAAAAGTTCGATTTATTCAACAAAGCCCATTTAATCCCACAACAGAAAATATGGCAATCCAACAGGTGAACCATATTATATCCTTCTATCATCCATTAAACTCAAGTTCCATTTTCATTCCATTGAGTTTCAATTAGTTTTTTATAACACATCCATGCCCCACAGAAGCGTTGAGAAAAGAGATAACCGTTTTTCCACCGCACATAACTGAATAGAAAAGACTGAAATTGATATAATTGCATTTAAAATAATTTAAAGCATGCATCACTCAACATGCTATTTTGAAAAACCATTTTGTGTAGTATCATACCATCATGCGAAACGCTCACGAATGTAAGACTGTTAGGACAACAACTACTGAGCAAGGTAGTCCATGAAAGACATATAAGGATGGTAAAATGTTAAAAAAATTACATCTTAATAGTTTTAAATCGATATTAAACTCAAACTCTATTAACTTAAGTGAATACTCCTTATTATGTGGAGCAAATAGCTGTGGTAAAAGTTCAGTTATTCAGTCTCTTTTAATGTTAAGCCAGACATTTTCTGCCAGATTTTTTCAAGACTCAGTATGTTTAAATGGTCCATTAGTTAAACTCGGTTCTTTCCCAGACATTATTAGCCACAGTTCAGAATCAAAAGAAATAAGAATAAACTTAAAATTAGTTAGAAATGACTTCAACCCCATTTTTGATGATTTTGATGAAATAGAATTAGACTTTTCGTTTGATGAGGACGAAAAAAACCTTATTCACCCAGGATTAATTAGGTCTTCAATAAAAATAAATAGAGCAGGGAAGAAAGATGAATCTGATACGCAAGAGTTTCGTATAACAAGGCGTAATCTGAATAATAAAAAAACAAGTAAAGAGGCTGAATATGATGTAGTCAGCCTACCAAAAAACTTAAGAGCAGAAATTGAAAAGGAATACCCCGGATTCAATATAATTGGATGTAAAAAGAGAAACACAATCCCTACCACGCTTATTATTGAATATGAGCACTCGACAAATGCAAATACGCGTTCAATCGAACTATTGCATAATGAGGTTTTATTTAGAATAGTAGACAGGAAAAATAAATCACTAAAAGAAAAAAGCCCTACAATACCAAAGAATGTTTTAATACAAATAAAAGAACTTATATCAGAAAGTTTTGAGTACACCGCATCAAGTTTATTCATACCGGAAAGCCTGAGGAAAATATTCTCCAAACAAGAAATTGATGAAGGGAATTTAATTAATATTATTATAATGGAACAAAAGAAAAAAATTGAAAAAGCTCTCCCAAAACATTTTTTATCAGAGAGTGAACTTGAGTTTTCCACTTGGTATAGCCATCTCAACAGTCTAGATGAAACGCTAAAAAAGAACGTATTGGATGTGATAGATAAAAATTCTTCAGCTCTGAGAAATACATGGCATAATAATTTCAAAAAGGAAAAAAAAGTATATGAATATGAATTAAAGCCTTTTTTATTAGCAGCTAGGTATTTAGAAAATTTTTTCACTTCAAAATTTAAATATTTGGGTCCATTGAGAAATGAGCCACAGGCAATATATCCATCACTGGGTTTGATTGATCCAACAGATGTGGGTTTGAAGGGGCAGTATTCCGCTGCGGTTTTACATATAAATAAAGAACGAGAAATAATCTACCCAGACCCCATTCAATTTTCTGATGCATTATTTCTTAAAGATAGTGGCTTTAAAAAAAATAAAGATAATTTATTAATCGCAAGTCTCAAATGGTTATCCTATCTTGGCGTTGTAGATGAGATCAATACAGATGATAAAGGTAAATTTGGTTATGAATTAAATGTTAAAACAAGTGGCGATGACAAGTGGCAGGATTTAACACACGTGGGCGTTGGTGTAAGCCAAGTACTTCCTATTGTCTTAATGAGTCTTTTATCAGAGGAAGACGACGTTTTGATATTTGAACAGCCAGAGTTACACTTACATCCCAAGGTTCAAACTCGCTTAAGTGACTTTTTTATCGCAATGGCACTATCCAATAGACAATGCATTGTAGAAACACATAGTGAGTATATGATTAACAGGCTAAGGTTACGAATTGCTCAAAGTGAGGACAAAAGAGTAATGGATGCTAGCTCAGTTATTTTCATTCAAAAAGATAAAGGGGAAACTAATTTTAGAAGTGTTGATATAACGAAATATGGTTCTATTAATGACTGGCCACAGGATTTCTTCGACCAAACCCAGGCTGAAGTAGAAACAATATTACTTGAAGGTGCTAAAAAAAGAAGAATGGAGAGGAATTCAAAATGATATTCTCCATAATTAGCGGTGACTATATTATGTCACCTGCCCTTTGCAGCCCGGAAAGTATAGAGGACTTCGTAGAGGATTTATTAAAAATAAAATGGACAATGAATAACAACATTCGCCCAAGGATTGTACTTGAGGATAACATTTTATTTAATGCTCAAGAAAGAGGGTTATACCCATGCTCCAAAGTATTTAAGGAGAACATAGTTAAATCAAGTGATACATTGATATATTCGAGTCAAGATATAGTAACATTAGTTCACTCAATTCTAGAAAACGCCACAGAACTTTCAGAATTTTCTGGGATAAACGAAATTATACTATCATCTGAAATTTCTCATGAGGTTCTATCTTCGTGTGCAACTGATAAACGCAAAAAAGAGTTAACAAATCTACTAACTTGCACTGTTTTTCACAGTGTCCACACGACAAACAACAAGGGTGCTCTGTTACACCTCTTACCGCATAGGGGGAAACTACCATCAAACTTAGAGCTAGAGGTTTCCTTAGTTCAAGTCGGTAACGATATCTTCGAAAACATAAAATTAGCGTATAATAAAGATATTTATGGTTCGTATGACTTACTCTTATTAAATTTTGGTTCTGAAAATTTACTACCATTTGTTAAATGTGACTTCTCCTTGAAATTAGCTCTTTATGTAAAAGCATTAGAGCTAGCAAAAGATACTGATGGAAATATAGATTGGGATTCATTTGAAATCGGCCAGCACATGCTGAATTCTTTAAAAAAAAACCAAGCAATGCATGGTGAGAAATACTCATCAACTGTCATTGAGAACATAGCAAGAGTACTAATTGGAAAGCCAAAGGAAGAGGTTAAAATATTCACTAAAAACACAAGTGATAACCAACCTCGGACGCATAATACATTCACGGCGTATAGAACCCATATAACCAAAGGCAGCTTAGGCTTAAGACTTATGTTTGGCAAGGATTCGCACAACTTCATAAGGCTCACAAACATAGGAGTTAAGCATGAATTGGAAATACTATGGTGAGATGTTTATACGATATCCTAGCCGGACAGCGCCACCACCATTGCAAATGCATTTCTATGAATTGGCCGCAGTCGTAACGATGCAGACGATTGCTTTCTACCTCAGCCATATCAGATAGGCGCTGAACCACTTTCTTTCAATATAGCGGAGTATAGTCTCCGCCTTAACTTATTTTCATCAAGCATTGAGTGACTTCCATCACTATGACGATAACCTCGAAGCCCTCCACAATCAGTGGCTCTGTCGCATTAGTGACATGAAGTTGGCCAAAGTTGCGTTGTTGGTTATTTAGGCAGCCAGCAAATAGAATTGTTCCGCGGGTGACAATCCTCCACTTTTCGGGTGTTGATATTGCCCTTTTCGTATCATGTTGAGCAGTTCGATACCGGCCAGGATCGTCTGTGCCCGTCGAAAGGATTTGAATCCCAGCATGGATCGTGTCCGGCGTTTGATATTACGGTGATCTTGTTCAACCAGATTATTCAGATACTTATTTTGCCTGACGATAATCGCTTCTTCGTATGGTTTATCGGCGTTAAGCGTTGCCAACGCTGCCGTGTTGGCACCACTTTTATCAATGGTAACCACCTCGGGTTCGCCGTGATGACGAATGGCTTTGCGAAAGAAGCGCAGCGCCGCTGCAGTATCCCGTTTAGCAGCCTGCTGGAAGTCGATAGTTTGGCCTGAAGTATCCACCGCGCGGTAGCGATATTTCCATTGCCCTCTGACTTTAATGTAGGTTTTATCCATTCGCCAGCGGCACCTCACGGCGCGTTTATGCCGTCGAAATGCCTTAGCCAGTAACTGTACCAGACGGATAACCCAGCGATGGAGCGTGGAATGGTCAACGACAATACCGCGCTCAACCATCATTTCCTCCAGATTACGCAGGCTCAGGGAGTAAGCTAGATACCAGCGAACACATTGCGCGATAATATCGACAGGGTAATGTAAACGTTTAAAGGCTTTTCGGATCAGAGGCATGAGCAGGTAACATCAGAAAAAATAGTACGTTACCTGACGCCGTCTTAATGCGACAGAACCGTATTGCGCCCAACCCGGAGCAAATCTCTGACTGCCGTTTCTTTTTTGGCAAAGCGGATGGGGGATTTCGTTTCAATCGTCCCGGCCAAAATATCATTGACGGAACGTGCCGTATGGGTCAATTCAATAACGCCCCATGGCGTTTGATATTCACCACTTCGCCCGGTAGTCATGACCGTTAAGCGATCAATTGGGATTTGCGAGATTACCCCATATTGCGACAGCGCGGATTCCAGACTGACATAGCTATACTCACCCCGACGCAGGGTTTTAACAATGTGCTCAAGAATATAACTATCCTGTGTGGCACGATTGTAAACATACACACCATAGACCGCACGCGTGAGAATGTCGCTTTCCACCAAACGCTTAATTGACGCTTTCAGTGCCCGCTCCGACTCATCGGGGAAGATTTTGCCAAAGTCGCGCAAATGAAAAACGTAACGCCCGTTACGGCTGAACTCATCCAGTTTGTTGATGGCTGTCAGTTTGTTCATTACCATACATTTACATGAAAGACCTTTACATGAGTCTTTTTTGTACACACAAGAGAGTTCAGCACGATCATCTATACAAAAATAACACTTATCTGTGTCTTTGCAGTAAAGATGAAGACACTATTCTGCTTCTGAATTTGTTCATCGTTTCGCAGAAGAGATCAAAGCGTTTCTATCACCCGGCGTAAAAGACGCACTCGGGGTTCGATGCTGGACAACTCCAGATATTCTGCCGGGCTATGGAAGCCAGCCCCAATTGGGCCAAAACCATCCAGTGAGGGAATATCAAGCGCGGCGGTATGGTTGGCATCAGAACCACCACCGACGGCCTGCCAGCGAACGTCAATATTCTCCAACCTACCCGCAGACTCCACCTTCGCCATCAGTTGTTCGGTTTTTTCTGAGGGTGACATGGCGGGCACATGAGCCTGCAATGTCACATTGAGGCGAACATCGGCAGTAAAGCAGTGAGGCGTAGGGGTTCGCATTAGCCGATCGACACGCTCAAATTCGTCGTTCTGCCAGAAGCGGACATCCACTATCGCTTGCGCGTGGTCCGCAACTACATTGGCCGCAGAACCTCCACTCACCACTCCAACGTTCAGGGTCGTCCCCAGTTGCGCATTGGCAAACTGATTAAGATGAAGTATCCAGTGGGCCATTTCATTGATTGCGGAACGCCCATTATCAGGATCGTTACCGGCGTGGGCGGCGACGCCGTGAAATTCCAGCTCGTAGCGGGCCATTCCCTTGCGAGCCTTGACCAGTGAGCCATCCGCACGGGCGGCCTCGCACACCAGCACGCAGCGGCTGCGTTTCGCCAGTGCGCCAATCCATTCATGTGAGTAAACCGACCCCGTCTCCTCATCAGGGTTCATGGCAATCGCGATAGAGAGACGCTCTTTCGCCTCTGCAGACAGTTCCCGCATTGCCCAAAGAATATTAAGGAGCCCGCTCTTCATATCCGCCACGCCGGGGCCATAGGCGCGATCCTCCTTGATGCTCATGGGGCGCGTCGCTACGGTACCTACCGGGAAAACCGTATCCAGGTGACCTACCAGTAGCACATCAAAGTGTGGACTATTGGGTTTGTTGGCAGCAAAAACGCCTGGCCCCACTTTATCGCCAAGATCGACAATTTCGCTGTGCCAGCCGAGCTGCTGATATTTCTCATGCATATTGCCAGCAACGGTGGCAACTCCGTCCAGCGTATTGGTACCACAGTCCACATTAACCAAGGAGGCCAACTCTGCCAGATAGTCGTCTAATTGCATGGTGTTTCCCCTGTTCTTTTGTGCAAGCTGCGCGTGCACTGAAATTAAATCGAGGGAGAGTACGATCTCGCACTCGCCCCGCAGGTCGCCGTGCCTCTAGATAAAAATGTGCATCAGCAACATGGCACCGAAGGCATTCAGTACCGAGATGGCTATCATCAACGGGATCAGTTTGGCGTTGGTGCCAATGACCCCAAGGATGCGTCCGGCATACTGGATCTGGGACCCCATCAGATAGATGGCCGGTGCCAGGATAGCCAGATGTTCTCCAGTCAGGATCCCGCTATCGAACAGGCTAACGGCTACGCCGATCCCACCGCCCATTGACATCCAGCCTCCGATCAGGACCGCTGCCGCCTCGCCCGGCAAGCCGAACAGCTGCATCAAGGGAGCAAAAATGAAAGCCAGCCCGTCCAGTGCACCAGTAATGGTCAGCGCCTTGATCACCACAAAGGCCATCAGAACATTGGGCAAGGTACTGGTTGTGGCAATAGTCCAGCCTTTGCGCGCGCCAGCAACAAAAACATCGGTGATCATGGGTTTGGATTCAGTCGTCATGCTCATGGTGCTCTCCCTATGCCTTATGGATTTCAGAAGATGCGTTATCTTGACGACGCATTTTCAGCAACAAACGAAAAATATTCGCGCCAACGATTTTCATAAAAAACATGACGAGGATGCACAGGCCGATCGAGGCGGGAACAGCCAGGGTGCCGTCAGCGGCGACCAAAGTGAACAAAATGGCGCCGGAGGAGAAAAAGTTGGTGATCATTGCGCCTGCAGAAAACTGAAACATGGTGAAAACGTCTTTTTCATTCTCAGTAATCTGCGCCTCATCAGCCAGCTTGCGTGTCAGTGAGGCACCAACATCCGTGCTCTGCAAGCTGCCGATCAGTGCCAAACCGGTATTACCACGCAGTCCCAACAACGGGCGCAACAGTGGGGTTAACAGTTTACGTGCTGCATTCAGCGCACCGTAGTGCTCCAGTACATTGATCATGCCAAGGGCAAACATGACAGCAGGTATCAGGCCGAAGGCGAAGAGAAAACCATCCATGGCACCATTACCGCCGGTACCACGAAAGGTACTGTTGGAAACGTTTAATGCCTCGTTGCTTTTAGTCACACCACTGACGACTCGTCCGAAAGACCCGTTCAATGTCGTGAAATCAAACACGCCATACCATTCTTTACCGCCGAGAAGCCCGGAAAAGAATACCATGGCAAAAAGTAGCGCCACGTAGGCTCCCCAGCGAACGGGAGCCATTTCTGTTGCAGAGGAGGTAATATTTTGTTGCTGTCCGCTCATGTTATTTCCTTATCAGAGTGTCACAAAATAACCCAGTGCCAGTCATAACAGCATCGGCTTATGAATAGTCTACTGTGTGTATTTTTTGTTCATGCGCATCCTGATGGCGATCAATAAATCCTGCACAAAGGAAAATTTAACTTATAAAACATGACGTTGTTGGCATTTTATCCTGTCCAAAATAACGATTTATTAATGAAATCATGACAAAATATGTGTAGTTATTACTGAATATGTTCACAACATGGTTTGATTTAGTCTGCTCATAGCATTGCCAACGGGTGCATTACTTGACCAACAGTGTTGTGATTTTTTTATTAATTTTTAATGTTTAATTAAATTAGCAGACTCATAATTAGAGCTTGCATTTTCGCCTTGGCTTATGCATTGATGTGCGTCGGGTTAAGTTCCTGCGCAGAAAAAAAGCCGAAAACCAGCATCAGGGACTAAATGATCTTATCTATATGATGATGTGACAAGATTGCCGCTGATGCTGGTTAGATATTGAGGGTTATGGATACATAGTATTCTATTTAATTACCTTTAGTTCACCGCCCAATCAGAGCTTTGCACCTTTTTCTACATAGCTCATATCGCCCAGTTTACCTACGGTAAATTCACGGTTTTTATAAGTAATCTGCGTAACGCTAGCATTAGACAGTGGCCCAACAATGGGTGTAGAGCTCATATCCGCTACCATGGCCAGAATAGCTGCTCCATGTGAAACCAGGAGTACGTTACCGCCCCCTTGAGCTGCCGTTTCCTCAGCAATAGTTTTTAGCTCTGATTGCATACGTGCTTTGACGGTGGCAAACGTTTCGGCTTCACCGCTGGTATCGACCAGAGTAACACCGCCGAACATCTTGGCAAATGGCAATTTCCCTTTGGCAAAATCACCGAATAGCGCTTTTTCCGACTCATAGCCAAGCTTGGTGGCGATTGCTCCCCACATATTGGCATCGAGATCGCCTTCGTAAATACCGAAGCAGAACTCACGCAATTTCTCGCTTTCAACGATGTCCAACTGCTGCCCTTTTGCGGCTAATATAATACGTGCAGTTTGA
Source organism: Serratia sp. Res13-Sevr-LER1-36-b (assembly GCF_015673035.1). Classification (NCBI taxonomy): domain Bacteria; kingdom Pseudomonadati; phylum Pseudomonadota; class Gammaproteobacteria; order Enterobacterales; family Yersiniaceae; genus Serratia; species Serratia sp. Res13-Sevr-LER1-36-b. The sequence goes on from NZ_JADACK010000044.1 coordinate 357,993, forward strand.
CGCGCCCGCCCCAGATCGCTGGCATACACCTTTTTGAATTCAACATCCTTCAGCCCCTTGCCAAGTTGTTCAGCAACCGTAACGCCTGCGGCCGTCAACGGGGTATCTGCCCAACCCTGAACCCGATGTACGGTATTAAACATGGTTTTCCCATGGCGGGTTACATAAATGGTGACTGTATTATCATCTACTGTTTCAGCGTAAGCCAAGAGCGGGCTAAAAATAAGTGAAGATAATAGAGCAAGTAATAGTGAAAACCGTTTCATGGTTATTTCCTCAATGGTTATAGCTTGTATTATTGTTGGTCTTCCGTAGATGGATAATATATCCCACACATCAGACGAATAGTTTTAAACGCAAGCGGATTATGCCGTACATCAGGCTAGCCACGTTTTATTGGTCACTCACTCCATCAATAATTTCTTTTGCTGGTCGTTCATACCTCATCACTCTCTGTCGCGTTGCCGGGGTGCCAGCCTGTTGTATAAGCCGATCTTGAGGCAAAAAAAAACCTCAACCTCGGGTGGCGTGCTAACTAATAGCCAACACCACCCGAGGTTTAGGTTTTGCCTGTTAAACAGTAACAATCCTAATTTACAGTCCAATACGCTAACAGTTTGATAAATGAATGCAAGAACTCAAACCTATAAAAGTAGAAACTGTGATCAAATTAACGCTAAGCTGATTTTTGGCTGTTTTACACTGGCCGATAAGTCTTAACTATAGGCTGCAAAAGCTCCCACCAGGCAGAGAGGATCACATGAAAAACCAGCAAGTAAGCTTAAAAACCATCCCAGAGCCGCAAAAGGACTGCACTGGCGTGCCCGTTGCGCTTACGGACGAAACTATCCAACAAAGAAAAAACAACATCCTCAGCAGGATGAAGCAGCGTGGGCTTGATCAACTGGTGATTTACTGTGATGTGGAGCACGGTGGTAATTTTGAATATCTGGTTGGCTTTTTCACCCGCTTTGAAGAAGCCTTATTGATTATCAACGCCGATGGCGAAATGACGTTAGTGCTGGGGAACGAGAATCTTAATAAGGTCAGCAAAGCGCGGATCCAAGCCAAGGCGGTACACTTATCTCAATTTTCACTGCCTAATCAACCTGGTAGAAGCGATAAGTCGATTAAAGAGCTGCTGGTTGAAGCCGGCATTCGGGAAAATGCCCGCACCGGCCTGGTTGGCTGGAAAATGTTTACCAACGGGCCTGAAATCGACAAGAAAATCTACGACCTCCCGTCATTTATTGTCGATACCCTCCGTAACATTGTCGGTGATGAGGCCTGTTTATCCAATGAGACCGACTTGTTTATCGGCGAGCACGGGATAAGAACGGTCAATAATGCCAACGAGGTGGCTCACTACGAATATGGGGCCGCATTAGCCTCCGATTGCATTCTGGATGCCATGAATAAGCTGGCCCCGGGCGTCACAGAACAAGCGTTAGGGGATTGCCTGGTGCGCTTTGGCCAGCACCCGAGTATCGTTACCATTGCTTCCAGCGGCCCACGCTTTATTAAAGGCAACCTGTTCCCAACCGACAACACCGTGAAGTACGGTGATACGATCTCTTTAACCGTAGGCTATCGCGGCGGGGCCTCCAGCCGGGCAGGCTATGCGGTCAATGCTAATGGTGAGTTATCAACAGAGGCGAAAAACTATCTGGATGCGGTCGCCAAGCCCTACTTCTCGGCCTATGCCCACTGGCTTGAAGTGATAAGCGTTGGCATGCGTGGCGGGGAGCTGTTTGATCACGTGGAAGCGGTCCTACCGCGCTCAAAGTATGGTTGGTCGCTTTGCCCAGGGCACTTGACCGCTGAAGAAGAGTGGATGTCTTCGCCTGTTTATCAAGGCTCCCAGCAACCCCTACTGAGCGGTATGATCCTGCAGATTGATATCATTCCTTCAGTGCCCAACTTTGGTGGCGTTTCTGCCGAAAGCACTGTGCTACTGGCGGATGAACAGCTGAAGTTGGAGATCCAACAACAGTATCCACAGCTGTGGCAGCGGATGCAGCAGCGTAGAAAATACCTGATCGAAACATTGGGGATAACGCTGTCAGCAGATATCTTGCCGATGTGCAGCACCGTTGCCTATTTGCGCCCTTATTTGCTGGACAAGGACAGTGCTTTTGTCTGCCAGAGCTGAGCGCGCCGCCATATCGCATACGGCTTTGGCAGAAAACGGCAACGATTAAGTCAGGCCAACAAAGTGTCAAAGGCTAACGAAAACAGTGCGGTGTCATAGGATGTTGAGGCGCAGGATAATACATATTCCCCCCCGATGTCCTGTGAGTACAAATACCACCTTTTTTCAGCAACGTCGACGGTTAAGCCATTGGCAAAAGGGTGAGGTAAGGTAAACGTGGTCGGAGATAAAGCAAAACCCCGACCATCCGCTTTTATGATGGCTTCTTTCAACGACCACAGACGAAAGAAATCAACATTTTCCCCCTGAACGAGTTGTGTAAACTCCTCAGGGGTAAGCACATCCTGGTAGTCACGTATGTCAATGGGGACTCTTTTTTCCACATCAACGCCGATATCCCCCTGCGTAGTATAGGCACATACGGCCCAGTCCCCCGCATGGGAAAGATTAAACCCCCCTTTCATTCCCATCACAGCAGGCTTGCCATAGCGGTTATAGTGCAGCCTGGGAAAATGACTTCCCTGATACCCAACATGTTTTTTTAATGCATAACGTAGCAGCATTCTCCCCAATAATGACCGGCGTTTATCGTCATCAAATCTAAACCGATCGAATAAGATCCGTTGGTCTCTATCAAGATAATCCCGCTGCGAATAAAGCAGTTCGCTGCTTAGCTCGTCAATACGAGAGCAGTAGATATAATTGGTCATGTTCTTTAACCCTTCACCGACAGCATGCTGGGCAGGTAATAGAACCCCTGCCCAGTACCAAGAAAGAATTAGTGGATATGGCTAATCAACTCATCCTCCCTTTCTAGCAAGGTAAAGTGACTGGCTGCTATTTCAAACAGCTGTAGTTGGGCGATATTTTCAACACCAGTATCAATGTTGTTAAACCGATATTGCTGGTATTCCTCATTATCTATCTCCTCTGTCGCCTTAAACAGCACGATCTGCGTATGTTTCAACACGGCAGAAAGTGGCTGTGCATTCAATACCTTATCGCTTATGGCAACCGATTCGACATTATGTCTTAAATAATGTGGGATTTGTAACCGCTCCATCATAGAGTCCAGGTTAAAGGATGACTCATTCCGCAGATAATGATCTTCGCTTAACAACCAGGTATCCAGCAGATAGACAGTGATCGCCTTAACCCCACGCGCTTCTAAATTGGCCGCGATCTCCAGTGCAATCTTCCCGCCCAACGACCAACCTAATAAAGTGACCGGTTGGGTGATATCAAGCACGCGATCGATATGCTCCAGGTAGAAACGTGCCAATTCATCAAGCCGCTCGACCTTCTGCTCGTGATAGAAGTTATATGAGTCAACCCCATAACAGCAGTAACGCTCACTCAGCCTATTGGCCAAGGATTGGTAGACCGAACAGTTCCCCATCCCAGGGTGAACCATAAACATCTGTGGTTTTTGCGTTACCGTACTAAATGGCACTATCACCTCAAAGGACTTCCCCTGAGCCTGTGCAATGGCTTGCGATAACTCGCTTAGGGTGCGCGCATTGATAATATCAAGCAGACGTATTTTAACCCTCAGCACCTGGTTAATCCGGTTGTTCAGCCTCATCGCCAGGATGCTGTTGCCGCCCAACGCAAAGAAGTTATCCTCCATGCTGATTGCCTCAAATGAAACTTGCAGCGTATCGGCGAGTAACTCACATAGCGTTTTTTCAACCTTGTTTTCCGGTGCCACGTAGGTCACGGAATGGGTTATTTGCGGCTCAGGTAACAACCTTCTGTTCAGCTTACCGTTGGAGGTCACCGGCAGCGCCGTCAAATGAACAAATACGCCAGGTACCATATAATCTGGCAGGGTTTCCCGCAGATGAGCGCATAGCTTTTCGGTGGAAATTTCCTGCGCGGCAACATAATAAGCCACGAGATATTTATCGTTGCTGCCACGCTCACTGGCGATCACCACCGCATGATTAACGTCCGGATAACTGGCCAGGCGCGTTTCGATTTCTCCCAACTCAATACGGTAACCGCGCACTTTAACCTGGAAATCATTGCGACCCAGATATTGGATATTGCCATCGGCTAAATAGCGTACCACGTCGCCGGTTTTATACATCCGGCCATTGTAACCCCGTCGCTTTTCCTCACTGCTCTGGAATGGGTTACTCAGGAAAACCTTATCCGTCAATGGCTTATTATTCACGTAACCTCTAGCAACACCGACGCCACCAATGAATAACTCGCCAATAGCCCCCGGTGGAATGGGTTGCATTTGTGCATTCAGCACGTAGGCGGAAGTATTGTCGATCGGCTTACCGATTAACACATCCTTGATGGAGCGTGCGTTACAGTCGTAGAACAGCACATCCACCGTCGCTTCCGTTGGGCCATAGAGATTGTGGATCTGGCAATACGGCAGTAAGCGCTGGCATTTTCTGACTTCCCCCACGTTTAACGCCTCTCCGCTGCAAAACAGGTAGTTAAGGCTGCCCAGTTTTGCCTGCAACGCACTCTGCCCTTCCAGGGTTTCAAGGAATGCCGACAGCATTGAAGGTACGAAATGGAGCGTCGTTACCTGTTGCTGTTCAATCAGTTCTGCCAGATAAACATTATCTTTATAGGCCTCCTGCGAGGCAAAAACGGTACAGGCCCCGAACCAGTTAGCCCAGAACAGCTCCCACACTGAAACATCGAAGGTGTAGTTGGTCTTTTGCAAGATACGATCCTGCGCCGTGATCGGATATTGCTTATGCATCCAGACAATACGGTTGATCACGCTGTGATGCTCTAGCATGACGCCTTTAGGATTGCCCGTGGTCCCGCTGGTATAGATGATGTAAGCCAAATCGGTAGACCGCACCGATGAAGGCTGGTTTTCGCCTGAGTAGCGGGCAACGTCAGCTGAGATTTCCCGATCGGCGATATCAATGACGGTTCTGCCGGTTGCTGCTAGCGCTGCGGCTTTCTCATCGCCGGGGTGTGCCGTCAAGATGATATCGATACCGGCGTTGTCTAACATGTAACTGACCCGGTCATCCGGCGCCAGCGGATCCAGTGGTACGTAAGCGCCCCCCGCCTTGAGAATGGCCAGTATCGCGACCTGCATATGCTCAGAGCGGTTTAAACACAACGCCACCAGATCGCCAGTGCGGACAGCAAAGCGTTCTCTCAAGTAAACCGACAAGCGGTTAGCGCGTTCATTTAGCTGCCGATAGGTCAGGCTCACCCCCTCAAACACCAGTGCGATATTCTCTGGGGTCCTTGCTACCTGCGCCTCGAACATTTCGTGGATCGTCATCTCACGTGGGTAGTCGCATTCGGTGCGGTTCCCCTGGCAAATGATTTGCTCGTATTGCGCCGAATCCAGGTACTGGAGCTCCGCAAGGGAACGCCCCTGGCTGCACAGCGTACCCAGTTGGCGCAGGATATGCTGATAGGTCGCAATGTAGTTCTGCATCGTTTGCCCGCTGAACAGCGCCGTCGCATAGTTGAAGACGCCACCGATCGCCTCTTCACTGTCGTCCATCATCACGGTCAAATCGAACTTCGCCGCCCGATACGCCCCTTCTTGCGCGTCATACTGCTCAAACAGGCTTTCTCCTTCGGTACGTCCTGCTGCCCCAAACGATTGGAGACTGAACATCACCTGGAATATCGGGTGCCTTGAACTGTCTTTTTCCGTTTTCAGCACTTCAACCAGCTTTTCGAAAGGCAGATCCTGATGGGTATGCGCTTCACTGACCTGTTGGCCCGTTTCGCCAATAAATTCTCTGACCGTTTGGCTGACGTCTATCTGCCGTCTGAGGACCAGCGTATTGACGAACAGGCCCAGGGTGTCTTCCACCCCCGGGTAATGCCTGCCCGCTATCGGTGTCCCCAACACGATATCCCGCTGGTTACTGTAAACCCCCAGCAGCAGGTAATAGCCGCTCAGCAGTACCGTGTACAGGCTGACGTTCAACGAGGCGGCCAACGCCCGCAGCTCGGCACTGGTCGCCGCATCCAGTTGGAAGGTGATATCGTCGCCACGGTAATCCAATTGCAGTGGGCGCACATGGTCCGTCGGCAGGTTGAGCGGCTCATGGTCCGCCAGTTGCCCATGCCAGTAGGCCAGTTGTTTGTCCAGCGTGGCACCTTGCAGGTGTTGGCGCTGCCACAGCGCAAATTCCCGGTACTGCACCGGCGGGGCCGGGAGTTCATGGCTGGCCTCTCCGGTGAACACGCGGTAATAGTGCAGCAACTCTTTTAACAGCAGATCTACCGACCAGCCGTCAAACGCGATGTGGTGAATGACGATGCTGAAGTAGTGGCTCCCCGCCAACGTATAACTGCTGGCTGCAATTGGGCACTCCTGCGCCAGATCAAATACCCGGTGCTGATGCTCATGCAGCCGCGCATGCAGCGCTTGCACGCTGTCGCATGTTTCGTGCGGTAGGCTCAGTGAGAATGTCTCGGCTGGCAGGATCTGTTGATACCCCTGCCCGTCGTCATCACACAGGATCAGGGTGCGCAGCACTTCGTGCCGGTCAACCACCTTCATCAGGGCCTGTGCCACTTTCTGCGGATCGGTACCGGCCTGCAGTTTGAGCGTCAGTGGGACGTTGTAGGCGTTGCTGCCTTCTTCATAACGGTCGATAAACCACAGGCGCTCCTGGGCAAACGACAGCCGCTGTTCCTCAGGCCGGGCGATCGACGGTGCCTGGATGATCTGGCTACCCTGCGCGGTATTATCAATAAATGCCGCCAGCGCACGGATGGATCTCAGGCGGAACAGGTCAGAGACATGCACGCTTTTTTCTAACGCGCGGGTCAAACGGCCCACCAGCTTGATCGCCAGAATGCTGTTGCCCCCCAGGCGATAGAAGTCGTCCAGCACGCTGAGGCTGTCCTGCGGGAGGGCGAGCAGCTCGGCGAAGACCTCGGCCAGTTGCTGCTCGGTCGCCGTCTCTGGTGCTAACCGATCTGCCTGCGCCTCAAACGTCGGGACCGGCAAGGCGGCACGATCAACCTTGCCGTTGACGGTCATCGGTAGCGACAGCAGGTGAACCAGGGCAGACGGCACCATGTAGTCCGGCAGAACCTGTTGCAGATGGGCGCGCAACACATCTTGCTCCAAGGGGGCCTGTGCGACGTAGTATGCCGTCAGATGGGTATGCCCCGCCGGGTTAGTGCTCGCCAGGACCAGTGCCTGCTGGATGGCAGGATGCTCGATCAGCCGGGCTTCGATCTCCCCCGGCTCAATACGGAAGCCACGGATCTTGACCTGGAAGTCATTGCGGCCCAGGTATTCGATATTACCGTCCGGCAGGTAACGGCCCCTGTCCCCGGTTTTGTAAAGGCGGGCGTTTTCACCACGGCTGCGCTCGGCGTCACTGCGGAACGGGTTGGCAATAAACGCGTCCGCTGTCGCCTGCGGGTTATTCAGATAGCCGCGTCCAACGCCAGCACCACCGATATACAGCTCACCAATCGCACCTTGTGGGACGGGGCGAAGGTGGCGATCCAGCAGATAGACGCAAACGTTGTTGATCGCCTTGCCGATATTGGTATTGGCATCACCAGGTTGATAGATCCGCGCCGTCGCCCAAACGGTGGTTTCGCTAGGCCCGTAACCGTTGATCAAACGGACTCCGGCCTCACAGTAGCGGTCAATCATCGCCGCATCGAGACACTCCCCACCAACGACCAGCGTGGACAGTTCCAGAAGTTCATTTTGTGCCAGTAACGCCGGAGGAATAAAGGCGAAATCGATAGCGTGATCCCTGATATAGGCAGAGAGCGCGATAAAGTCGAGACGTTGGTGTTCTGCCAGAATATGCAGGCAATGGCCATTCAACAAGGCACAGAAGACATCTAGCGCATGGGCATCGAAAACATATTCCGAGTACCACAACGTGTTTAGTCTGGCAGACTGCTCATAGCCCGAAGGCATACCTAGCAGGTCTGACTGACCTTGCGCCAGGTTGATTAACGAGTGATGTTCAATCATCACCCCTTTTGGCCGGCCAGTGGTGCCGCTGGTATAGATGATATAAGCCAAATCGTCTGGCTGCGTGCGTGACGGTACATTGCTGTCGTCGAGCTGCGCCAGCCTGTTGGCCAGTTGCGGGTTATCAATATCCAGCAGAGGGAAACCACAGCCAGCGATGCGTGCACCATAATGCTGCTGCGTCAGGATCAACACCGGTTTAACGTCGTCGACCAGCAGACTCAAGCGCTCCAACGGTGCCTGAGGGCTAATCGGGACATAGGCCGCCCCGGCCTTGAGCACGGCCAGCATGGCAATAACCATATGGGCCGACTTATCAAAATAGAGGGCAATCGCGCTGTCAGGCTGTATCGCAAAGTTCGCCTGCAGGTAAGCCGCCAACTGGTTCACCCGCTGATTTAACTCGCGATACGTCAACCGCGTATCCTGATATACCAACGCCAAAGCATCCGGCGTTCTGGCGGCCTGCGCTTCAAACATCTGACCGACCAGTTTATTTCGCTCCACGGCAACCTGAACCCGCGGCTGGTTTGCTACCAGCTGCGTATAGTCGTCCTTCGTCAGCAGCGATAACGCCTGGGGACCCATGGCAGGGTCCGCGATCAGTTGCTGTACGGTGAGCCGAATTCCCTGCAGCACGCCTTCAATGGCCGAACGGCTAAACAGCTCGCCCGCATAGTTGATCTTGAACTCAATCCGTCCATCCTGTTCGTACACCATGATGCCCAGCGGGTAATCCAGTTTTTCATCACTGTCCTCAAACTCGAGTTTGAACAGACTCTCGCCGTTATCGGCAGGCACCGGATAGTTTTCAAACACGAATAGCGAGTTGAACAGACGTACCCCCGCCTTTTGCAGTGTGATCAGGCTGATATTGCTGTAGCTATTGATGTCATTAATATGGGCCTGCAGGCGTTTGACATTCTCGATGATCGCCTCATCGGTATGTGCCAGAACGACAGGCAACGTATTGATATATAACCCAACAGAGCGCTCTATCTCCTCCACCGGCAGGTTACGGCCAGACACCGTCATGCCCACAATAGTCACGTCCGCATGGCTATAAAGGCTGAGCTGTTGGTGCCAGCAATACTGCATCAGCGCATTCAGCGTCACGCCATGCTGCCGCGAGAGCGCCTTCAGCCCGTGGTAAAGCTCACCGGCCAATGCGGTCGACACGCTCTGGGGGTCTTGCAGGTGTTTATATTCACTTAAATTGACGTGTTTCATCTCCGGCTTTAGCAGACCGGTGAGATTCTCTTGCACCTCCAAGCCACCCAGATAGTTTTGCCAGAACTGCTCGGTTTCCTGGCTAACCGTCTGTAGCAATGCCTGCGCCTCCAGATAGCTTTGATCTGCGGCTTGCTCCGGCGCGCTTCCCTGTTGCAGGGCCAGATAATTTTGGTGCACGTCGTTGAGCAAGATCGGCAGGCTCCAGCCGTCCAGAATCGCGTGATGGTTATTAAACAAACAAATGTAGTGTTCGGCCGCGCACTTAACGATATACAGCCGGAATAACCCGTTAGCAGACAAATCGAAATGGGTCTGCTGATCCTGCTTGATGAGTTCAGCCACGGTGCTTGCTTGTGCACGTTCGTCCTGCTCACTGATATCGATAAACTGCCAACCAAAGGTGCCTTGCTTATCGACAATCTGCACAAACTCTTCCTGCCAGGAGAATCTTAGCCGCAGCGCCGGATATTTCGCCTGGCTGCATTGCCACGCCCGTTTTAACAGCTCGACATCCAACGCATTGCGATAGTGCCAGACCATTTGCGTACGATAGGCGTTGTCGATATCGCCTTGCAGTACGTAATGATAAATAAACCCTTGTTGCAGGCTGTTAGCCGGATAAATCGCCACCACCTCTTCATCCTGCTGGAGGTGCGCTAACAATTCACCGGAGACCACGCCATTAACATCAGACTCGGTGAGATAAGAGCGAGATGACCGCTTAAGCTCGTCGATCAACTGGATTAACCGCTGGCGATAAGTCGTGGCGAACAGTTCGAGCTGCCCCGGGCTGAGATCACCCTCGACCAGGAACTGTAATTGGCCATTGAGCACACCGCCGTTCAGCGCTAAAAAGTCCGTTGTGCGGTTATTCGCTGATAATGCCGACCCCGTAGACTCCTGAACAAACGCCCACTCGCCATCCCGTTCATCACCATCAAACTGGCCAAGGTAGTTGAAGGTCACTGCCGGCAATGCCTGCGCATCATAGCCAACCAACACGCCATAACCTAAGCCATGGTGAGGAGGGGTTCGCAGCCTGTCTTTAATCAGCGGTAAATTGCGTACAAGGTCACGATGCTCAATACGCAGATTGACCGGATACATGCAGGTAAACCAACCGACGGTATTGTTGATATCCACATCGTCAAACATCGCCTCTCTGCCATGCCCTTCCAGCAGGACATACTGGCTGTCACCGCCAACCACCTGCGACAACGCATCCGCCAGTACGGTCAGCAGAATATCGTTCACCTCGGTGTGATAAACATGATGAAGGTCTCGCAACAGACAACCGGTTTGCTGTTGCGACAGGCTTATCATCGTACGATTGAGCGTCCCCACGCGATGGGCGTCCAAACGCTGGTGCCAGGCGTCCAAATCCGTGGTCAGGTTCTCCCAGTAGTGCCTCTCATCCCTATGGTTGTTCACGGCAACGGCTGGGTAGTTTTGCAGTGAGTTGACCCATTGGCGGTAACTCGTGCCTTTCTGGCCCAGGATAGTTTGCGCATCAGCCGTCGCATCAAGGTTATCGCCTTGTGCTGCAAAGAACTGATAAAGCGTGCGTAAGTCGTGGTTAATAATCCGCCAGCTGACCGCATCAATATTGAGATGGTGTACCGCTACATGGATACGCGCAGTCTCGTCAGCGTAGCCTGCAATATAACCGATATGGAATAGTGGCCCTTCTGCCAGGCAAAAACGGTTCTGCCAGGCCGTCAACTGCGCATCGAGCTGAACGGCTGTGAAATCCTGTTGATTGATCGCATCAAATGGCAACGTCGCTATCGTTTGACGATAGTGGCCGACAGCGGCATCTTTCGGGTAAACGGCACGCAAAATATCATGGTATTCAACCAGTTTAGCCACGCTCAAACGCAGTAACTCAACGTTTAACGTTGGCACTTTGACCATAAATGCCTGGTTCCAATGCCCAGCATCAGGCAATTTCCCCGCCTCGACGGCCTGGAAGAACCAGCGCTGGATCGGCGCCAAGGGTAGCTCATCCGCCAGCATGCCCGCCTCTGACTGGATAACCGGCAAATTGTCACCCTGACGTTGCAGCAGGTAAGTGCTCAATGCTTTGGCCGTTCTGTGGGCAAAGATGTCTTTCACCGTGAGATGGTGGCCAGATAACTTTTTGAGTTTATTCGCCAGTTGGATACTGCTGATACTGTCCCCACCTAAACGGAAGAAATCATCGGTGATCCCCACCGCATAATCCTTAAGCTGTAATACCTCCGCAAATACGCGGCAGATCAGCATTTCACTCTCGTTGGCTGGGGCCACGTAGTTCGCCTCATCCGTTAATATCGGCAGAGGTAAGGCTTTGCGATCCAACTTATTGTTCATGTTCATCGGCAATGCCGTTAAATGAACAAACGCCGTAGGGATCATATAGGCAGGTAAACGCTGTTGCAGATGCTCAGACAGCACATCTGCTGGCAATGCGTCTGGCGCAACATAATAGGCCACCAGGTACTTTTGCCCCGAGTCATGCTCCAGCGCCAGGACCACTACCTGTTCAATCTGTGGATATTGGGTCAGACAACTTTCGATTTCGGCCAATTCGATCCTGAAGCCACGGATCTTCACCTGGGCATCATTACGCCCAATATAGTCAATCTTGCCGTCGTTCAGGTAACGGACTAAATCGCCTGTTTTATACAGCCGATCGTGACGTCCTCGTGCTTTATCTTCATCACTTTGCAATGGATTGACGATAAACGCCTGATGAGTCGCCTCAGGGTTATTTAAATAGCCACGACCTACACAGTCACCACTGATATAGAGCTCACCCACGGCACCCGCAGGGAGCGGCCGTAGACAACCGTCCAGAATATAAGCGTCAGCATTGCCTATTGGCCGGCCAATGATGGTATTGCTATCGCCCGTTTGGTAAACGTTCCTGGTGACAAAGACCGTGGTTTCCGTTGGGCCATAACAGTTAACTACTTTTACCCCCTGAGCGCTATAGCGCTCCATCACGCTGCTACTGGCCACCTCCCCTCCCAGGATTAGCGTGGAAAGCCCCAGTGTTTCATTGTTATTTAGCAGCGCAGGGGGCACAAAGCCGATATCAATGGCATGTTGTTTAATGTAGGCAGCAAGCGCACCGAAATTCAAACGTATCTCTTTAGACAAGACATGTAAGCAATGGCCGGTCAGCAACGGGCTGAACACATCCAGAACATGCGCATCAAAGGTATAATTTGAATAGAAAAGGTAACTTTTTGTCGGCTCTCCAACCTGGCAGATCTCAGTGCCAAAGATACTCCGCTGAGCCTCCACAAGATTGGCGACAGAATGATGCTCAATCATCACCCCTTTAGGGGTTCCCGTCGTCCCGCTGGTATAGATGACATAAATCAAATTGTCAGGTTTGGTTTGGGTTGCCACGTTAACCACCTGGTGGCTAGCAGCCCGCGTTATCAACTCAGGATCGTCCACGCACAGCAGCGCCGTCTTCTGTGGATCAATCAGCTTGGCCAGCGCCTCTTGCGTGCCCAACTCCGTCAGAATAACGCGGGAATGAATATTTTCTATCGTCCAGAGCATTCTCTCTGCGGGCATATCGGGGCTAAGCGGTACATAGGCGGCACCGGCCTTCAACACCGCCAGGATACTCACGATCATGCGCTCCGATCTTTCCAGGCAAAGCCCGATCAGATCGTCCGGTTGTAAAACAAACTGCGCTCTCAAGTAAGCCGCCAACCGGTTGGCGCGTTCATTCAACTGCCGATAGGTCAGGCTCACGCCCTCAAACACCAGTGCGATATTCTCTGGGGTTCTTGCTACCTGTGCCTCGAACATTTCGTGGATCGTCATATCCCGTGGGTAGTCGCATTCGGTGCGGTTCCCCTGGCGGATGATTTGCTCGTATTGCGTCGTATCCAGGTACTGAAGCTCCGCAAGGGAACGCCCCTGGCTGCACAGCGAACCCAGTTGGCGCAGGATATGCTGGTAGGTCGCAATGTAGTTCTGCATCGTTTGCCCGTTGAACAGGGCCGTCGCATAGTTGAAGACGCCACCGATCGCCTCTTCACTGTCGTCCATCATCACGGTCAAATCGAACTTCGCCGCCCGATACGCCCCTTCTTGCGCGTCATACTGCTCGAACAGGCTTTCTCCTTCGGTACGTCCTGCTGCCCCAAACGATTGGAGACTGAACATCACCTGGAATATCGGGTGCCTTGAACTGTCCTTTTCCGTTTTCAGCACTTCAACCAGCTTTTCGAAAGGCAGATCCTGATGGGTATGCGCTTCACTGACCTGTTGGCCCGTTTCGCCAATAAATTCTCTGACCGTTTGGCTGACGTCTATCTGCCGTCTGAGGACCAGCGTATTGACGAACAGGCCCAGGGTGTCTTCCACCCCCGGGTAATGCCTGCCCGCTATCGGTGTCCCCAACACGATATCCTGCTGGTTACTGTAAACCCCCAGCAGCAGGTAATAGCCGCTCAGCAGTACCGTGTACAGGCTGACGTTCAACGAGGCGGCCAACGCCCGCAGCTCGGCACTGGTCGCCGCATCCAGTTGGAAGGTGATATCGTCGCCACGGTAATCCAATTGCAGTGGGCGCACATGGTCCGTCGGCAGGTTGAGCGGTTCATGGTCCGCCAGTTGCCCATGCCAGTAGGCCAGTTGCTTGTCCAGCGTGGCACCTTGCAGGTGTTGGCGCTGCCACAACGCAAATTCCCGGTACTGCACCGGCGGTGCCGGGAGTTCATGGCTGGCCTCTCCGGTGAACACGCGGTAATAGTGCAGCAACTCTTTTAACAGCAGATCTACCGACCAGCCGTCAAACGCGATGTGGTGAATGACGATGCTGAAGTAGTGGCTCCCCGCCAGCGTATAACTGCTGGCTGCAATTGGACACTCCTGCGCCAGATCAAATACCCGGTGCTGATGCTCATGCAGCCGCGCATGCAGCGCTTGCACGCTGTCGCATGTTTCGTGCGGTAGGCTCAGTGAGAATGTCTCTGCTGGCAGAATATGTTGATACCCCTGCCCGTCGTCATCACACAGGATCAGGGTTCGCAGCACTTCGTGCCGGTCAACCACCTTCATCAGGGCCTGTGCCACTTTCTGCGGATCGGTACCGGCCTGCAGCTTGAGCGTCAGTGGGACGTTGTAGGCGTTGCTGCCTTCTTCATAACGGTCGATAAACCACAGGCGCTCCTGGGCAAACGACAGCCGCTGCTCCTCAGGCCGGGCGATCGACGGTGCCTGGATGATCTGACTACCCTGCGCGGTATTATCAATAAATGCCGCCAGCGCACGGATGGATCTCAGGCGGAACAGGTCAGAGACATGCACGCTTTTTTCTAACGCGCGGGTCAAACGGCCCACCAGCTTGATCGCCAGGATACTGTTGCCCCCCAGGCGATAGAAGTCGTCCAGCACGCTGAGGCTGTCCTGCGGGAGGGCGAGCAGCTCGGCGAAGACCTCGGCCAGTTGCTGCTCGGTCGCCGTCGCTGGTGCCACCCGGTCTGCCTGCGCCTCAAACGTGGGGACAGGCAAGGCCGCGCGATCGACCTTGCCGTTGACGGTCATCGGTAGCGACAGCAGGTGAACCAGGGCAGACGGTACCATGTAGTCCGGCAGAACCTGTTGCAGATGGGCGCGCAACACATCTTGCTCCAAGGGCTCCTGTGCGACGTAGTATGCCGTCAGATGGGTATGCCCCGCCGGGTTAGTGCTCGCCAGGACCAGTGCCTGCTGGATGGCAGGATGGTCGATCAACCGGGCTTCGATCTCCCCCGGCTCAATACGGAAGCCACGGATCTTGACCTGGAAGTCATTGCGGCCCAGATATTCGATGTTACCGTCCGGCAGGTAACGGCCTTGATCCCCCGTTTTATAAAGGCGGACGCTTTCACCACGGCTGCGTTCGGCGTCACTGCGGAACGGATTGGCAATAAACGCGTCCGCTGTCGCCTGCGGATTGTTCAGATAGCCGCGCCCAACGCCAGCGCCACCGATATACAGCTCACCGATTGCCCCCTGTGGGACGGGGCGCAGCTGTTCGTCGAGTATATACAGCTGGGTATTACTGATTGGCTGACCGATGGGTACGGTGTAATCAAACGCCTGCGACGCCGTATTGGTCAAATAGGCCGTGGCGTAGGTTGTCGTTTCCGTCGGCCCGTAAACATGCACCAACTTGACCTGCGGATAAAGCGCTCTAAAACGATTAACATGGTTAACGGACACCTGCTCACCGCCGAACAGCAGGTAGTTCAACTGCTGCAAACCAGGCAGTTCAGCATCCACCAACGTATTAAAGAAGGCGGTCGTGGCAAAGAAATTGCTGATCTGACGATCGACAATAAGCTGAGAGAGACGGTCTAAGTCCAGGATATTTGGCTTATCGGCAATCACCAATGCGGCGCCATTTAACAACGCCCCAAAGATGTCATAAATGGAGGCATCAAACTGATAGCCTGAAATACCAAGAATGCGATCCTGTTCACCGATCTCAACATAATTGGGATTAATCACCAGCCGGTTCACACAGCGTTGCTCTATCAACGTCCCTTTAGGATATCCCGTCGTGCCACTGGTATAAATGACATACGCCAGATCGTGGGGGCCGGTATTGCTGCATGGGTTATCTGTTGCACAGTGCGCCAAACGCGCGGTGGTTTCCGGTGTGTCAAGAGGGATAAGCATGGCGCCGGGTGCCATCTGGTCTAGCCTTTGCAAAGCCTGCCGTTGGCAAAGCACCGCTTTTACCTTGGCATCCGCAATAATATAGCCATTGCGCTCATCGGGGGAATCGGGATCCATCGGCACATAGGCCGCGCCCGCTTTCAGTATGGCCAGAATGCCAATGACCAACTGCTCACTGCGCTCAAGATAGAGACCCACGAGATCGTTGGCGCGCAGCTGGCAACATTGCTGTAAATAGTGCGCAAGTCGGTTCGCCTGTTGATTTAACTGTGCGTACGTTAACACCACGTCGTTAAATTCTACGGCGACGCTGTCTGGTGAGGCGGCCACGCGAGCTTCAAACAGTGCGGCGAGGGTTTTATCATGCTCGTAGGGCCTGCGGGTATCATTCCACTGGTGGATCATCGTTTGATACTGCGCCGCCTGTAGATAAGGCAACTCGGTTTGAGACTGAGAGGCTCCCTGAACAATATTTTCTACCAGCGTCCTCATCGTGTTCAGCAGTTGTTCGATCAACACGTCGTCAAACAGTTCACCGGCATAATGCAGGCTCAACGCCAGATGTTGCTGTTCCAACACGGTCACCACCAACGGATAATCTTGCTTCTCGTTAGCACTGCCGAAACGTAGCCGTAAATCGCTATCGATGTCCCCTGTGGGCATCGGGTAGTTTTCAAAGACAAACAAAGAGTTGAACAGGCGTTTTCCTGCCGGTTGTAGCTCAGCCAGATTGACATGGCTGCGGGTATTCGCTTCGTTGATCGCGTCCTGCAGGTTTTGAATAGCCGTGAGGATCGACACAAAAGCCTGATGATCGACGATCAGCGGCAGTGTGTTGATCAATAATCCTACCGTTTGATCCACGCCATCCACGGGCAGGTTACGGCCTGAAACCACCGTGCCAACGATGCTGGCCGCATTGCCAGAATAAATACTGAGCACTTTGTGCCAGCAATATTGCAATAGCGCATTCAGGGTTATCGCGTTCTCGGCGGTGAACGATTTCAGCTGTTGGTAACAAGGTTCATCAAACATCAACTGCTGTGTTTTCGGCGTTTTAATGTGCTTATATTCATTTAACTGAACGTGCTTCGCCTGCCCGCACAGCAAGATATTTAAATCTTCGGGTTCATCCTGTGCAGCCAGATAGTCCCGCCAGTAGGGTAAATGCTCGCTTTTGTGCGACTGTATATAGCGCTGAACCTGGTGGAAACCGTGGTCACCTTCCTGCTTCAACGTTTCACCACGCAACAACGCCAGATAGAATTTATGCACCGCTTCAATCAGTAGCGGGTTACTCCAGCCATCCATGATGGCGTGGTGGCAGCTGAAAATGCAGCGGTAACGTTCATCCGCATTTTTGACCACATAGACACGGAAGATCCCACTGATCGACAAATCGTAAGGCCGTGCTCGATCCTGGGCAGATAAATCAGAGAAGAAGGCTTGCTGTTGGTGCTCGCTTTTTCCACTGAGATCAAAGAAATGCCAGTTCAGTGCGGCATGGGCATCAACAATCTGCACCAACTCTTCATCCCAATTAAACCGCAGGCGGAGCGTTGGATAATGCTGCTGAGCATGTAACCATGCCTGCTTCAGACAGGCGATATCGAGCGCATTGTCATAGTCCCAGAACATCTGAGTATGGTAGGCATCGTCGACTTCACCCTGCGATAGCGCGTGGTAAATAAAGCCTTCCTGCAAACTATTGGCCAGATACACCGACTCCAGCTCGGTATCACACTGTAGAGCGTCAAGTGTTGCTTGAGGTATTACCCCGTCAATATCTCGCGCGGTCAGATAAGTGCGGCTTTCCGCCATCAGGCGCTCAATAACGCCTGCAATCGCCCCCTGGTAACGGCTCGCCAGGTGTTGCAATACTTCGTCTGCCAGGTAACCGGAGAGGCGTATTCTCAGTTCCCCCCCAACTACACCACAGTTGACGCTGAGCAGATGCGCTTCACCATTCTCATGCGCAACGGTTTGTCCGCTGTTTGTAGGGCTGAAGCACCATCCCTCCTGCTGCACCTCATCAAAGCGCCCTAAATAGTTAAAGCTAACCGGTGGCAGCAGGTCGGCGTCATACCCCATCAACGGCGCAAATCCAACGCCCCGGCGCGGGATCCCGCCAACGGTCTCTTTGACGGTCACGATCCGTTGATGCCAGTCCCCCTCGCTGCTCAAGCAGACCGGGTACATAGTGGTCAACCAACCTACCGTACGGTTGATATCGACGCTGGTATCGAGCGCTTCCCGGCCATGGCCTTCCAACGTCAGGTACTGGGTATGCAGCCCGGTAAACTCTTTGAGGATCTCAACAAAGCTCGCTAACAGAAGATCGTTAACCTGGGTATTGAACACATGATGCACCCCGCCCAACAGATGCTGCGTTAAGGTTTTGTTTAACGATAGCTCGCGTTGGCTCAACGATGGTGAGGTGAAAAGCGGCGCTATCCGTTGGCGATAGTCACCAAGACCGCCAATCACAGTACGCCAATAAAGAGTTTCCTCATTGGCTCCCTGATGGTTGGCATAATCCTGTATCTGGGCAGCCCACTGACGATAACTGGTGGGTTTATCACCTAAAATCTCAACGGGATCGCTAATACCCGCCGCGTTTCCTTCCAGCGCGCGATAAACCCTTTCCAGATCCTGTTTGATGATATGCCAACTTACCGCATCCATAATCAGGTGATGGAAAGCAAAGTGCAGCTTGGCCCGCGGCGCATTTTCGCTTGTTATATAGCCAATATGGCACAGCTTGCCGCCAAAGATATCAAACTCACTTTGCCACCGATCAAATAGCGCGATTTGTTGCTCGGCACCCACGGGCTCATCAATAACCGACAGCGGTATTTCGCCGATTTCTGATTGGTAGTGCTGGCTGTAACCACCATCACTGTCATGCGCAAAGACCAGTCTCAGGGCATCATGATAGGCAAATAACAACGCCAGGCTCTTGTTGAGTATGCCAATATCCAACTGGGGAACATCCAGCACAAAGGATTGGTTCCAGTGCTGGTAAGCGGCAAAAGTCCCCTGATCGACACGATCGAAGAACCACTGCTGGATCGGCAGCAACTGCGCAGGGCCGCTCAACATCCCCGACTCGGAGAGATGTTTGATGTGATGTTCATCGCCGTCCAGCACGATATTCCGGGCAAGTAAACGAACGGTTTTACAGTCAAAAATATCTTTGACGCTGGCCGCCCCTTTTAGCCTTTGACGGATCATTCTCACCATCTGAATGGCGCTGATACTGTCGCCGCCCAGCTTAAAGAAATCGTCATTAACGCCGACATGGCCCGGCGCCTGACCTAATATCTCACCATAGATCTGGCATAGCGCCATTTCCATCTCATCGGCAGGAGCGACATAGTCATCCTGCCCGCTCAGATCTGGCAGCGGTAACGCCTTACGGTTTAATTTACCGTTAACCGTCATCGGGAACGCCGTTAAATGAACATAGGCCATCGGGATCATATAGTCAGGCAAAGCATCCGCCAGGTGCCCAATGATCTGCTCTTTGTCCAAGGCAACATCCGCAACATAGTAGGCAACTAACGACAGGACTCCCGTCGGGAGCTTATGTGCAATGACCGCCGATTGGATAATCTGCGGAATTTGCACCAGTTGCATTTCAATTTCGCTTAATTCAATTCTGAAACCGCGGATCTTCAGTTGGGAGTCTCGCCTGCCGACATACTCAATGTGACCGTCGGCCAAGCGGCGGGCAAGATCGCCGGTTTTATACAGCCGTGCCGCTTCATTGCGCTGCTTTTGCTCGTCGCTCTGGAAGGGATTGGCGATAAAGGCACGCTCGGTCTGCTGCGTATCATTCAGATATCCCCGGGCCAGGCCAACACCACTGATATAAAGCTCGCCGATCACACCGACGGGGACAGGTGCCAGGTGCTCATCTAAAACATGTACATCAAGATTCAGTAGCGGCAGGCCGATATTGAGGTTGCCATCGCCATTTTCGTAATAGTGCAACGTCGCACAGACACTGCTTTCCGTCGGGCCATAGGCGTTGATGACCGTTGTTCCCTGCGCACGATAACGTTGCATAATTTCACGATTACAAGGTTCACCAGCAACAACCAGAGTAGAGAGCGCCAAAAGGGAGTTTTTATCCAATAATGCCGGGGGAATAGTGGCAATATCAATGCGAGCATCGGCAATATATTCCGCTAACGCGTCAAAATCCTTGCGCTTATTTTCCGGTAAAATATGTATCACATGGCCATTGGCAATCGCCGTAAAGAGCTCAGAGACATGGGCATCAAAAACATAGGCGGCATACCAAAGACATTGCTTTATCGACTCCTCGCCAGGTGCCAAGCCAAACGCTTCGCCCTGAACCAGCGCCAGATTGATTAACCCCGCGTGTTCAATCATCACGCCTTTTGGCTTACCTGTCGTGCCGCTGGTATAAATAATATAGGCTAACTGGTGCAAATTTATGGCGATATCAAGGTTCTCTGACTGCTGCTGAGCAACCAGGTCGCGCTGAAACTGCGGGTTATCAACGGCAATAATCGGCACCTGCGGCAGCTCTGCAATCTGATTCAAATAGCTCACGCTGGCGCTATCGCCCAAGATGGCTTTCGCTTGCGTGTCCTGCAGAATAAAACTTAACCTGTTCCCGGCCTCACCAGGGTTAAGCGGAACATAGGCTGCACCCGTTTTGAGTATGGCAAGAATACATACGGGCATTGCTGCCGACTTTTCAAGGCACAGGGCGACGAAATCGCCGCTCTTGATCCGCAGTTTACACCTTAGGTAATCAGCCAGACGGTTGGCCTGTTGATTAAGCTGTTGATAGGAAAGTGTTTGGTTGCCACAAACAACGGCGCTGCGGGCTGGGTAAGTCGCGGCCATACGCTCAAATTGTTCGACAATCGAATGTTGAGGGACTTTAGCGTCAGCGCATACATGCTGGGTGTGGTGTGGCGGCTGCGCAATCAGCGTGATGGAATTTATTGGCGTGTCTACTTCACCCGCAAGCAGCTTATCAAGCGTATTAATAAACAGATCTTTATACAGATCGATAAATTTCTCAACCAATGAGGCATCAAGGACGTTGCTATCAAACCTGACGCGATAGTTGATACCACTCGCTAACACCTCCTGTTCAAACAGCAGTTCATTCACCAGGTCAATATGGAAGTCGTGATTGACCGACTCATCCACGACGCCACTAAAATGGGTCTGATGATCGCGCAGGAAAGTTTGGGCAAAAGCGACATCCAGTACACCGGTAGCCTCACCACAAGCCAGGATCTCATGGACAGGTAAATATCTAGCTTTTGTCTGTTTTAATGCTTTGTAATAACGATGAACACTGGCAATAACGCTACGGATAGTCGCATCATCCGCAAAGCGATAATCGATAGCCAAGGTATTGATATGCGCGCCATACAACAGCTCCTTACCTTCAGAGATCGCCACCGGGTAAGCGAGCGCAACGGCTTTTTGCCCTGACATTTTGTGTAACAGCAGCGCCATGACCATTTGCCCGAACAGGTAAGTGGTCAACTTATACTTGCGCAGTAACAGCTTTACGCGACGGCTGATATCTTCATCAAAACCAAACAGTAACTCGCTGATCTGACGCCGGGTTGCAGCGGTTGTAAGCTGGCGGCCCGTTTGTAAAAAGCGTAAATCAACGCCTTCAAGATCGCCCAGACGCTCGCGCCAAAACTCACGCATTTGTTCGCCTTTTTCTTGCAGAAGCGTGGCGAAATTATGGCAAAGCTGCTGGTGCATAACCCCCTGTTCCTGCAGCGATGGCACCTGATAGTCGATGCCATTATAGCGTTTACGCCATTTTTCCCAGATCTCTTCGGTACTGATGCCATCGACAACAATATGATGAAAAATAAACAATGTACGGTATCGTTCTGCCCCAAGAGAAATCAAATGTATCCGTACCAGTGGGCCATTTCTTAAGTCAAAGGGGGCAGAAACTAGCGCATAAATTTCTTCATCGGTTAACGGGGTATCGTGATAGGTGACTAAATTGAAAACGGGCTCTCTCGGTACCCAGAAGGCCCCATCAGGTCCGTCATCAATGTTATGACGGGTAATAAAATGCTCGTTAAGCAGCTGTTCAAAACTATCGTTATACTTTTTTTTGTCTATTTCGCCGACAATAGTATTGTCGATCACCATATTGTAATCACTGCGATCGGGATCTTGTAGCCACTCATAATAAAAAATTGTCTGATAGGGGGTGAGCGTTATTTTTTCCATATTATTCGCCATGATTATTTTACTCCTTGAGATATTTTATTTATAAATATTTTGGCTGGCTTGAGCCATAGCACGGCCAACACCGTGAGTATCGACTCACAGCAATAGGTATCACCTGAACGTTATTGTGCCGAGGGTTCAGCAGTACTCGCGGATCAGGGTGAAATTATGGTTTGGCTGATTATTCCCGTGCCAATGCGTCAATGGGATCCAACCGCGCAGCGCTGCGCGCAGGGAGATAACCGAACACGACCCCAATACCGGTGGAACACAGGAACGCACTCAGCAGAGCCACCGGCGGGAAGTTGATCTGCCAGCCCGGCATCGCCAACTGCACCAGCAAGCCGATGGTGAACGACAGCGCAATCCCTAAAATCCCCCCCACCAGGCAGACCAGCACCGCCTCAATCAGGAACTGTTGCAGAACGTCGCCGGAACGAGCGCCTACGGCCATGCGGATGCCGATTTCTCGCGTTCTTTCTGTTACCGAGACCAGCATGATATTCATCACGCCAATCCCACCCACCACCAACGAAATCACCGCCACCAGGATCAGGAACAGTTGCAGCGTACGGGTGGTTTTTTCCGCCGTTTGCACCAGGCTATCCATGTTGTAGGTAAAGAAGTCTTTCTTGCCGTGGCGCAGCGTCAATAGCCGCGTCAGTTGCTGTTCGGCCTCCTGGCTGTTATAGCCATCGCGGATACGCACGGTGATCGAATCGAAGTAGTCGTTGCCCATCAGGCGATTGGCCATCGTGGTATAAGGCACCCAGACGCTGAGCATCTTGCTGCTGCCAAACATGGTTTGCTTTTCCTTGGCCACCCCCACCACGGTCGCAGGCATATTGCCAATCAGGATCACCTCACCCAGCACGTTTTTTTGTTGCGGAAACAGACGGCGCTGGGTGTTGGTATCGATCACCACCGTCTGCGTCTGGGACTCTACCTGCCTGACATCAATAGCCGCCCCCTGAGAAAACTCCATGCCGTACACCCGGAAAAACTGCTCGCTGACGCCCGCCACATTAGCCGCCACATCAATATTGCCAAAGCGCAGACGCATGCTGCTGCGAGTCATGGGAGAAAGCGCGCTGATATAAGGTTGTGCATGCAATGCGCTCAGATCGTCATATTTCAACGCCTGACGGAGGGTTGGGTCATCGTCACCAAAGTCTTTGCCGGGATAGACGTCCACGGTGTTGGTGCCGATGGATTTGATCTCGGCCAATACCTGCTGTTGGACTGCATCACCTATCACCAGGATCGAGATCACCGAGGCAATGCCGATAACGATCCCCAGCATGGTCAATAAGGTGCGCATCTTGTTGGCCGCCATCGCCCACCAGGCCATCGACAACGCCTCCCGGAAACGGTCGGCCATCTGCTGCCAGGAAGGGGCTGGCGTGGCAAGTTCCAACGACTTGGCCTGTGGCTTGCCCTGCGCCTGTGGCCGAGAGTCGCCAATGATTTCGCCATCATGGATTTCGATAATCCGTTCGGCTTGCTGCGCTACCGCCGGATCGTGGGTAACGATGATCACGGTGTGTCCCTGCTCGCACAGCTGCTTGAGGATCGTCATCACCTCTTTACCTGAGTGGCTATCGAGCGCACCGGTTGGCTCATCCGCCAGGATCACCTGGCCACCGTTCATCAATGCCCGCGCAATACTGACACGCTGCTGCTGCCCACCGGATAGCTGGCTTGGCCGATAGGCGATACGTTCCCCCAACCCCAGGCGTTGCAGCAAGGCCGCCGCCCTGGCATGCCGTGCCGAGTTATTCATCCCAGCGTAAACGGCAGGCACCTCCACGTTATGCGCCGCGCTCAGATGTGGCAGCAAATGATAACGCTGGAAGATAAAGCCGAAATGCTCGCGCCGCAGCTGAGCCAATGCATCGCTATTGAGTGTGGCCACGTCCTGCCCGGCCACGCGGTAAATGCCGCTGTTGGGTTTGTCCAGACAGCCGAGAATGTTCATCAGCGTCGATTTACCGGAGCCGGAAGCCCCGATGATCGCCACCATCTCACCGGCATCTATCCGCAGGCTGACGTTTTTCAATACCTCCAGGGTTTGATCGCCGGATTGATAACTACGCCGGATATCACTCAGTTCCAACAGTGCGGCCATCAGCTGTCCTCCACGCCGCCGCGGCTGACAATCACCTCTTCACCGGCAGTCAATCCACTGACAATTTGCACATCCAGGTTGTTACGCATGCCGATCGTCACCTCCCGCAGCTGTTTCTGGCCCTGTTGCAGCACCGCAACGTGGTAACGGTTATCGGCGATCTGCTCTCCTAACGCTACCAGCGGAATCACCAACGCATCGCTGGCACCAGCCAGCTGAATGTGCACCTGCGCGGTCATTTGCAGACGTAGCAATCCCTGTGGATTGGGCACTTCGAAACGCGCGTAATAAAAGATGGCGTTATTGACTTTCTCTGGGGTGGGTTGGATGTCTTTCAGCACGCCCTCAAAGCGTTTGTTCGGATCGCCCAGCACGGTAAACCAGGCTTTCAGCCCCGGCTTGAGGTGGATCACGTCCGCCTCGGAAACCTGGGCCTTCACCAGCATGGTACTCATGTCTGCCAACGTCAGGATGTTGGGGGCCTGCTGTGCGGCGATCACCGTCTGGCCCTGAAAGGTGGTGATCTGCACCACATCACCGTCCATCGGCGCTTCAATGCGGGTATAGGCCAGATTGATCTTGGCGGTATCCAGGCTGGCCTGATTTTTGGCGATCTGCGCCCGGGTGTTTGCCACCTGCGCCTTTTTCACCGCCAGCTCGGTGGTCAATTTATCCAGATCCTGGCGCGATACCGCCTGTACCTTGGCCAGTTCGCGGTTACGCTGCAAGGTGACCTCTGCCAGTTGCAGCTCCGCCTGCGCCTGTTGCAGCTGGGCTTGCAGTTGCTGTAGCGTGGCCTCGCCTTCGCGAATGCTGTTTTGTGCCTGTTGGGGATCGATAATGCCGAGCAGTTGGCCTTTTTGCACCTTATCGCCAATCTCGACCTTCAGGCTCTCTAGCTGTCCGCTGACCTGAGCCCCCACATCAACCTTACGTACCGCATCCAGTTGGCCGGTCGCCAAAACGTTCTGTTGAAAATCACGCTGGGTAACCTTAACGGTTTTAAACTCCGCAGGTAGAGGTTGGCTGAAATGCCAATAGACCAGCATAGCAATTGCTACTAAAGCGCCTCCCCCTAGCAGCCTACGTTTTGTTCGTCCTTTTAACATATGAATATTTTTCCCTAGCTATTTCGTCTATTCCTGCCAATTTCTAGCCGCAAAGCCGCCATCGAATTAAACCATCATGTGAATCCATAAATCCCCACCAAGGCTAATATGTGCACAGAACCTATTATTGATATTACTTATATATTACTTCTGCTTCATAATGTATAAGATATAAATAAAACCATTTACCCACACTTCGGAAATGGCTTTTATCAAGGCACAATGGCGCAGGCCGGATAGCAAAGCCACTGTTCCCCTAATCGTGTGCCAAACCTGTAGTGGACCAAACCTGTAGTGAGCCAATACGTTTAAATTGACATGAGTTATAATAGAACTGATTGAAATTTTGAATGACAACTATTATTGATTAATTTTTCTGATAGTTCAAATGGAATTTTCCCTCTAACCACCCAATCAGCCCTGCATTTATTAGCGAATATTCTTAACAATTAAGTTATTACCTAACAAAAAATGAGAAGTATCTTAACCAAATTTAAGATGGCATGACCACCTGTCGCATGACTGGAGAATTGAGCTATTCACGCAGATTATTTATTACTGCTCATTCTTAAGGATCAAGTTATTACTTAATATAAAACGGGAAATATCTTAGCTAAATTTAAGACAATATAACCAAATGTCGCGTAACCGCAAAATTGAGTTGTTCAGACAGATTATTCTTGGCGCCATCGTGTTGGCACCCTTGATGCCAACACGATACAGACCTCAACCAAGCATTTGAGTTTAGGCAAAAGCCCCTTTAGAGGGCCAACAAGAGTGAGCTGAATCCCGTTTTTCAAATTATCTGGCACCGGCTCTTGCTTGAGAGACAAAAAAGGAGGTTTGGTAGAGGGGATGTTCAGTGGGATCAAACTAACGCTCCTGCGGCAACTCCAGACAAAGGCTGATCCAATGACAGACTTATCCTCTTCGCCTAATACTCTCGCGATGCCAGAAATCATCGGCGTCACCGTACCTCATGATGGCCTGCATTACCTCAAACCGGAGCTATTACTGGATTTTATCAGCGTGACGCCGCGGCCGCTGGTATCCATAACGCCAGTGGCGGTGCTGTATGCCTCGATTGGCGTTTTGCAACGAATTGACCTGCGGAAGATCCCGGTCGCTATCAAAGGGCGGGTCATTTACCCCATTTGCCCCCAGTCCCTACCCAACCTGCGGGCCAAATTGGTGATCAATGGACCACTGAAGAAGGTTAAGTTTCAGGGAAGCCTCATCCCGGTAACAGAATCTCAGTCGGTAAAAAACATGACGCTCATTGGCGTGGCGCTGGAGTTTACGGTGCGAAAGACCTGATGATTGGATTAAACGGGCGCGGCATGCGGTTGAAGCAACCTCAGCCGCATGCTGCGCCCCGATATCAGTCACTAAGGCATCGTCAGTATTGCGGTGGCCGAACCAAAGAAATCACCGGCTTCAACGGTACCCACTTTAGTCAGCGTAGACATAAACTCCAGCGGCATCTTGGTTGCTGCTAAAGCATGGATCCTGACCCCGGTAGAGCCACTCACCCCACCTATGGTCAAGCGGGTTTGCAGGCTACCGTCGCTTCTGAGATTGACCATACCGTTTCCGGCCGACCCTGCAAGGTAAACCATCACGTCCATTGTTACCGTGCAACGGATATAACCTGTCTGCCGCGCCTGATGCCCTTCAATATCCCTAAGTTGAACCTGACCATGGGTCAGTTCAATGCTGGTTTCGGTAAATTCACATTTACCCACCGGCGGTGGTACGATCCCGCATAAGCTACTGGGCATCATTCTGCTGCCACCTGCATCTGTGGTCCCGGTGGTCGTTTTAAAGTACATCCCAACGCATTCCTGCGTCACTGCTGGGCCAACGTGATTCTGGGTTCCACTGCGCGGTAGCGAATACTTACGCTGAAAAGCCGCGCCCACATCGCCTACCGTCCGCAAAGTCTGGATGCCATCAAGATATTCCATACCATCAGAAACACCAGGGCCAGCCTCTCCAGCATCACTGTGCCGGTGGCCAATAAATACCGTACATTGCCCCCACCCGTAACACGGATTTGGAGTAGCATCTACGGTATCCCAGTATTCAATAGTCCACCAATATTTGGCGTTCTCGGGCGTGCCCTCACTACGGGTAATATAAGAATAAATCGCGCTATTGGCGCTATAGGCCGTCAGCAACATGACGGCTAAAAGTATCACTCTAATGGCTTGCATAAATACCCCTGTGATCATCCCTTATCTACCGCGGACTCATTAGCCACGCCGTCGATTTCAGGGTAAGCCGTATTACGGGCTACTCGTATTCCAATAAAAACGTCGCGCTGGCGGTAAAGTCGCCAGGGTTAATGGTTTTTTGGCTAATTGCATCGGGTTCACCCTGCACATAGGTCCGCAGGCTGATGGTATTATTGCCCGAGATCAGCCCTTGGTTATAGCTGCCGGTATTGATCGCGACCTTATTTCCCTGTTGCGTTTCAATACCGATACCAATACCGCTGGTCTGGCTCGCCCCGGATATCGCCAGCAGACCGTTCAGCCTGCTATTTTCCGTACCGGAAAAGGTCAGCTTCACCATATTCCCCAGGCTAAGATCGCAATCATCAAGATGTAATACCAATGGCACCCCTAGCGTGCGGGTGTTGATATAAAGATATTTCTCAACGATCGAGCCAAAATCGATATTGATATTTTCATCCGTGACTCGCAATGTGCAAGGGTCAGCCACCAGAGCGCCTCTAAAGCGTACATTATCAACCGCCTGGGATACGCTGGATAAACCGCCAAGCCCTACAGCCAGGGATATTAACAGTGCCGAAAATCGCATGATAGTTCCTCCCTGTTATTGATAATCAGCCTGCAGCGTTGCCGTTGCTTCAAACGCGCCTTCCGTTAGAACTATGCCGACCTGCTGCACCGGCACGGCTTTAAGCTGGGGTCTACTGGACGGCGTAATGGTTATTTCACTGCCAAGAACAAAGGGTTGACCGTCACGCAGGATTTTAATCCCCAGCCCATTAATATTGGTTTGCACCGCGGCGTTATCAAAAGAAATGGGGTTCCCCGTAAGCTTCAATTTCAACGCCCAACCATGGGTATTTGGCTCACAAACCAGATCATAATTAATGTTCTGCATATAGTTAACGCCATCCACTTTTTTGACACCCACCTTAAGGCCAAAATCAACGATGATATTATTGCCGCTGTTAATGCTACAAGGGGGCGGCTCGAGCAGCGTTCCTCGAAATTTCATATCGCCCCCTGCGGCAAATGCCGTAGATACAAGGCCACTTAAACCCGCAGCCAGTAGGGATAACAGTAGAATTCGCATGTCTTATGCTCCCTTACTGGTAATCAATTAATAACGTTGCGGAGGCGGTAAACTCGCCCCCCGTCAAGGTGGCCCCGCTACGCTTGACCGGCACCGCATACAGTACCGGCTGATTGGGATAGGTGTAGTTAAACCAGGTATTGATATTTAACCGTTGCGTCCCATAGTACAAAGCGATACCCAAATCGCTTTTATTGGTGCTCAAAAAGCCGGTCCCAAAGCCCGCAGTGCCGCCCTGAATGCTCATTTTCAGATCGTTGGATTTCTGGATGTCACAATTCAGGCTATAGACAATGGTCTGCTTATAGTTGACGCCATCAATCCGGGTAGTCATCACCTCATCGCCAAAGTCCACCCGAATGGTTTGATTATTATTAATCGTACAGGGCGGTGGCAGTATAACGGTTCCCCTGATATTCACTGGCATCGCGCTGACCGGAAAGCTGGTCAGCACGACACTGAATAGCGCCCCGGCAAGACAATAGCCTGAAGCCCTCGATCTCATGCTCCCCCGGCGATGCTTACCAGGAACAGGATAATATTGTTGCATACGTTCTCTCCTTGCAGACCTGACCCCGCGCCCTCTCCCTGTAACCTGGCACGACCGGTTTCAATTAACTCTTCTTCGCCGGTTCCACCTGGCAGTCCGATCCGCCGCAACGGAACGTCAGCACTGGGCGGCCGCCATAATCGTTGACGTAGGTCAGCACTGGCGATCCTCCTAATACCGACGCGCTGATACCTAAAGGAGCACTGCTTTTCGGCTCCAGCATCAGCGGCTCAAAACCCGTGGCGCTGACGCCTTTTCTGCTACCCGCATCCACCAGCGTCACGTAGTACGGCGTCGGGTTGTTCACCACATACTTGTCGCCCTGCTTGGTCAACGTAAGTTGGTCCTGCCACGGTGTCGCCATCTCGGTGACCGTTTTCACCAGCGCTTTTGGCCGATAGAACAGTTTGATGCGCGTCTGCAACGCCAGTTGCAAGGTGTTAGCCTTGTCACTCTTCGGCGGGATTTCACGCAGGTTGAAGTAGAACAACGTTTCCCGATCCTGTGGCAGTTGGCTCAATACCGGTAAGGCCTGTACCTTCACCTGGCTCTTGGCACCTGGTTCGATGCGCTGTACCGGCGGCAGTACCGTTAACGGACTGGTCACCTTGTTGCCCTTGGTATCCTCTATCCAGCCCTGCGCCAGATAGGGCAATTGCGGGTTGTCATTGTTGACGCTCAGGCTGACCGACTTATCGCCGCCAGGAAAGATGATCCGGGTACGATCTAGCGCGATCGCCGCCTGGGCCTGCGTGGTCAGCGCGCACAGTAAGGTTGCGGCGACCAGCGCCATCCCCGTATTGGTTTTCGTCATTTCGTATCTCATTGTATTGTCTCAGCCTTTTTCTGTATTGCGGCCAGGTCTGTGGAGTCTTTTTTCGCGGTTATCGCCCGGCAAGGCAGCAAGAGTTCAGCCATGCCGTTCGCTGGCAATACCGCCGGTAATGTCAGTTCACACTGCGCCTGTTCATCCCAGTGAACCGTCATCGTTTCACCGCGCTCAATACCACTCAGGTATACGCTGCCGGCGTCGCTGACGATCCCCACATCGCGTTTTTTCAGGTTCTGCACCGTCGCCCCGAACGGCGGCATCGTGCCGTCTGCCAGACGGATCACCGCCATGGCCTTCTCACCCGCTATCACGTCAAACCGGCGATAGCCTATCGCGCCTTCCGTCAGCGTGGCCTGCACCACCGACTTCATCGCTTCAGCGTTATCCGGCAGCTTATCCAGATCGATATTCACCCGATTGCGGTAATAGCTGTTCATGTCAGCCACCACGGCTTTGCCGTAGCGGTTGGTGCGCACTGGGGCTCCGTAGTTACGGATCGGGATATTGGCTACACCATCGGTGTCAACCAGCAAACGGGTTCCGCCCGGAATAGCGACCCGGTGCATCGCTGCACCTTCCGCCGTCGCCGTTACCCCGCCCTGCAATGCCAACCCCACCGTGCTGTAGCTCCCGGATTGAGCACTGGCGGTGGCGTTAATCTGCGCCCAATCCGCCTCGTGGCTATAGAAACCACTGGCCAATGGCCCTTTGCGAGTAAAGCCGGTGCTCACCTGATAGCTGCCACGATCCCCGACCCGGTCTGAGTAGCTGACCCGGTGGGTGTTGTCATTGCGATCCAGCGTGCCGCTGTAGCTCATCGAACCGCTGTTACCCCAAGGCAGCGACAGTGACAGGAACACCCCGTCGTCATTCTGCCCGTTGTACTGGTTACGGTAGCCAGTCATCGACAGGCTGAGGTTCTTGAAGCGGCCAATATCCATGTAACGCATCAGCGACAGGCTGTAGCGATCGTTGGCGTCCCGATCCCAATAGGTCTGGTGGTCATAGTTCAGGTTGGCCGTCAGCCCTATCTCGCGGAATTGCTGGCTGTAGGACACCGTGTACATCTCTTTGCCGCTCTGGCTGCGGGTTCCGAGGTTACGTACCTCCAGGAATTCCCCCATCGACATAAAGTTACGTTCCGAGAAACGATAGCCGGCAAAGGTCACCTGGCCACCAATCTGGTCAAAGTTCTTCGAATAGCGCAGACGATAGGATCCCCCGCTTAGCGTGTCCCCCTGCGGCAAACTCGCCCGCGACTGAGTCACGTCAAACGACAGTGCACCAAACGCCATCAGGTCGCGGCCAATCCCCACCGCCAACGCGTTGTACTCATCACCGGCCACCACGCCACCGCCGAACAGTGACCAACCATTGCTGACGCCCCAAGAGAATTCACCGCTACCGAATAGCGGCCCTTGCGTACGGTGCCGCCAGTCTGTTGGCCGCCCGCTCGCCAGCTTGTAGCGCACCATTCCCGGGCGGGTCAGATAAGGGATGCTCG
Source organism: Serratia sp. Res13-Sevr-LER1-36-b (assembly GCF_015673035.1). Lineage (NCBI taxonomy): Bacteria > Pseudomonadati > Pseudomonadota > Gammaproteobacteria > Enterobacterales > Yersiniaceae > Serratia > Serratia sp. Res13-Sevr-LER1-36-b. The sequence goes on from NZ_JADACK010000044.1 coordinate 389,729, forward strand.
CCGTGCTGATAGTGAACGCCTGGACGCTTCCGTCCTGCTCTTCGATCCGCACATCCATCAGTCCCGATACCGCGTTGCTCAGATCCTGAATACGGAACGGGCCAGCGGGCACCAGAGATTCATACAACACTCGCCCCTGCTGGCTGACCACCACACGGGCGTTGGTGCGTGCCACGCCACTCACCTCTGGCGCATAGCCGCGCAGGTTCGGTGGCAACATCGCGTCGTCGCTTACCAGGCTTAGCCCGGTGTAGCGGAAGCTGTCGAAAATGTCGGAGTTGAGGAAGTCTTCACCCACCGTCAATTTGGCACGGAGCCGCGCGATCGCCCGGTAGGCGGTATACTGTGTCCACTCAAAGTTGCGCTGGCTGGACTGCCCAGAGCCGGTTTGATGGTCAATTTGCGTCTGCCAACTGGCACGCAGCCGCCAGCTTCCCGCATTGGCGCCCACCACCCCGTTGCCGCTCAGGTTATAGCCTTTCTCGACACCGTCGTTTTGATCCTGACGTTGGCTCTGAGCATTGAGGTTGTAATCCAGCAGCAGCCCGGGAATACCGTTATCCCAACGTGCAGGTGGATCCCAATCGGGAGAGCTGTATTCCAGGTAAGCCTGCGGAACGCTGAGATAGAGTGTGTTGCTGCCCAGCTCGGGGCGCGCCGTCATCCCCTCGAGGCTACCGATCACCAAGCATTGCCCGTTGTGCCACCAGGCCAGATCGCGGGTAAATTCCTCTTTCAGCCCCATTTGTTCCACCAGAGCGGCAGACAAACAGGCTTCGGTCACGTTTGGATCTTTGTCCGTGGGATAAAATGGGATCGTCTGTTCAGGCAGTTCTTGCTGGTTGACGTTAATCAGCAGGCTGTATTCACCCGGCATCACGTAACCACTGCGGGAAAAACGTCCCAAATCGATATTGCCGCGCTCCTGAACGTCGAGCACGTCGGTATTGAATTCGATGGGTTTAGCGGCAGAAACCTGGCCATTCACCAGTGCCAGCGCAATCAACAGCGGCAACAAGCGGGTGCGCGGAACCTGTACTCCTACAAGTGGGGTGCTCATCATCCATTGACCTTTATGCGTTAAAACTTTCCCGGGCGTTATGGTTGTTATTAAAGGGAATGCCCTGCCGGAGAAGTAAATCTGTCTAGGCGTGCTGACTATCCGTTATCATGTCAGCCTGCAGCTCAGTGATATTCCAGCTGGTAGCGCACCTGAGCGCTATAGGTGCCCGTCTGCAACGGCTGGTTGTTGGCGACCATACGTGCGGTGTAATGCAGCAGCATTTCTTTGCCCTGCAACACCGGCGTCTGCGGCGGCAACGCCTTACCTGGAACGGCCTCATTCCCCAACGCATCGTTCAGCACCAGCGCTACGCCGCGTGCCTGCCCCTCTACGCCGAAACGCCCATCTTCATTGCGACCGTCAAACGTGACGCGAAAGTGCTGCTTGCCCAGAATATTATTGTTGCTGTGCTTAAGCGTGCAGTTCACCAGCCGGATACTGAATGGCCGCGACAATGCCTGACTGTCATTAATAATCCGATCAAAGGGCAGCGTGCCCATATCAACGGTCTGGTCTCGGCTGGTGGTGTCAATATCGCAGGCGGTAGCCACTATCGCCCCGTTCATGCTGAGTTGGCTTCCTTCCCCCCAAACCGGCAGCGCCGTGACAGCTCCCACCAGTAAAAACAACGAGGTAGCCGTAAAACTATTCACCGACATCCCTGGCTCCCGTAATCAGCAAGGACAGCAAAAACTGCATGCGGAAACCGCATGCAGTAACATCCACTATTAGTTGTATGCCATGGTAAAGTTGGTGGTAGAGGTGAAGTCACCTTCTACGATATCGGTCAACGTAGTACCGGCATGCCCCTGTAGGAAGGCGGTGAAGCTCAGAGTGTTGTTACCCGCAATCAGGTTCTGCACGGTAGTTGCAGTACCCAGGGTGATCGGTTGGTTAGAACCATCAAACATCGCGATGCTTGCACCTTTTGCCGCGCCAGTGATGGCCAGCAGGGTGTTGGTGGTGCCAGTTGCGCCGCCATTTGGACCAGCGAAGGTGACCTGTACTTTGTTCTTGCTAGAGATATCGCAACCTTGCAGTTTGATATCAAAGTTCACCACGTTAGTAGATTTACCACCATTCACCAGCTCCACATTAGCCACCTGGCCAAAGCTCTTGGTCTGGTCAATACTTTCTGGAGCGATAGAGCAAGGTGCATCAATGATTTTACCTTCGAAATTTACCTTGCCCGAACCCGCATCAGCATTTGCCAGAGAGACCATACCCAGAGACAGAACCGTAGCCAGCGCAATGTTAGTCAGTTTCATGTTTTCTTTATCCTTAAAACGTTAATTTAACGAGAAATCCAGACATACCTACCCCGACACAATTAAAACGGTGCCTATCAGAACAACGCTGTTTTATTTGGCGGTAATGGATATACCTGGCAGCATCCTTTCATTTGGTATAAAAGAAGGCATCCCTTTCCTTCCCCTTTATTTGCGAAGGGGCATATCACCAGAAAAGACAAGGCTCTCCCGGCGCTTCATCCGATGAATAAAGCGAATTATTAAAATACAACTTTATGCGACAGCCCTGAATAGATAGAACTTCAACCATAAAGCAGCCACGCACCAATTTTTTCATTGATCCAGGTATTTATGATAAGACAATTCTCACACCTTCTCCATCGGACAACCTCATCTCCTGTCGCCAAAAAATTATTGCAAATACCTCTAATTTTTGAAAGTGTTGTTTTCCAAACAGAGCAATTTCGCCATAAAAACCTTATTTATATGCAAGAATATTCTTATTGCGACGACTACGGTCGCAAAAACGAATTACTTAGTATTTTATGCTGCAAAACGCGATATTTGCGAACTCATTGATCGTAAATTTGGTTTTCACGAAACAATAGTCCATGATAGCTTAGAATGGTAAACTGACGCCTCATAAGGAAGAAATGGGGGTTATGATTCTGACAGTATTCCCCTGTGATCACCTAGAAAAGTTAGCAACAAAAGCCAGCAGCATAGGATTATTCCATTTCGAATAGCACCCATCAAGACGCATTAAAAGGAGGTAGTGACATGTCTTATCGCACCAATAAAGAAAGGGAAAAGCAGCTAAATAATGTTTTTATTGCTCTACAAACCCTTTGCAAGCGCGACATTCATCACACAGGCGTTCCCCCACAGGTTCAATGGCCCAAGACACGGGAAATCGCAGAATACTCCGAGACAACAATATACCTTGCTCGTTACTATCTGCTGCGATTAGTGGAAAACAAAAAAGCTTATGTTACCTCTGGCGCTCTCAATAACAGTTTACGCTGGTATATTGCTGAACCATCGCCATCACCTAAGCATCATGAAAAAAAGGAAGCACAGCCCGTTGCGGTGGAAGGCTAAATAGGTCTATCTCCCTTCTGACTTGTGTTTGATTTTTTCTACTGACATTTATCTATCCCGTGTCTGCCGCGGTGTTCCACGTAAGGCAGACACGCCGGTTGAAAGGAACTCATGCCATGAAACAACCTCTGTCCATCATGATAATCGATGCTGATCGTTATTTTACCTATGGTCTGGGCTTGGGGCTGCAAGCCTATTTTCAGGCCCGTCAGCAGGACATCCGTCTGCTTGAGGAAACACAGGTTGGCAGCGATATCGACATCATTTTCCTGGGCGATCTGGTCACTAGCTACCCATGGCATTACCGCTTACATCAGCGGAAAAATCATCCGATGGTGTTCTTTATCACCGAGCAGGGGCGCAACAAAAACCAGCTCAAGCCAAGGGTGCATTGCGAACAATGCCATACCAGGGCGCTGTACCGGCACCAGCCAATATCCTCATTATACGAGCGGTTGGATAGCGTGCTGTTTTCGCCCTTTGCGTCGCCAGCAGCGCCCAGCTACGATTGCACATGTATGTCTCCGTTGACGTCGCGCGAAGAGGAGGTTTTGCGCTGCATACACATGGGAATGAATGGGCAGGATACCGGCAACTATTTGCAAATCAGCAATAAAACCGCCAATGCCCATAAGCAGAACGCCATGCGCAAGCTCAATTTCAGATGCAATCAGGAGCTGTATCAATGGCTGCTGCAGGGGGGAGGACACTATCTGAACGAACGGTCGTCAATCAATCTGCCACGTTTGCCACCGCGACCAAAGGTGCCCGCAGAAACCAGTCTCATCTCTCCGGCACAGTTAATGGGACGGCAGAGAAAAGACCGCCCTTATACTGCCTTGTCTACGCACAAACAACCAGACACCCTCGGCCAGAGAGAGCCTGTCTCCACGTGAGGTGGCTCTCGGAGGCTATTTATAACAGTGGACTAGCCTGGCTTGCGGTGTTCCGCAGCATGCATCGCAAGATAGGCATTGAGGTTTTCATCCCCCAGACCCAGAGTACGCATGATTGCGGCCATAAAGCTGACCGGTGCAGTACCCGGTGCCGTGATAACGCGCCGATCGGCGATGGCATAGGGCACATCCTGATAGTATTGCGCACCGCCATAGTTCAGGCTCAACAGGTTTTCTGCCGAATTGGAAGTATGGCGGACCGCATCAAGCACGCCCGCCTGCGCTAAAACGCGAGTGCCATCGCAAATCCCGGCAACGATAGCGTTACTTTGATAAGCCGCAGCAACCAAGGCGGTGATATCCGGCGCCTGTGCGGTTTGCCAGATAGTGCCCCCGCAGACAATCAACAGATCGACTTCATCAGGTTGAATGGCTTCTATTGCCAGATGGGGGGAAACCAACATGCCACCTGAAGAGGTGACCTGGGCTGCGCCAGGTGTGGCAAAACGGCAGTCAAAACCGTAGTACCCACGCCCCGTCGAATTGATCAAAGCGGTTTCCCAATCGGAAAAGTTGTCAGTCAGGAGGGTAATAGCACGTATCATCGGAGTGTCCTTGTCAGTATTAGGGGCAATTTTCAGGATTTTCCTACCCACAAAAACCAAGAATAACCTGCACTGTTGACAGTTTCTGTCAGTAGCCAACAAAGGCCACTCCCACAAAGATAACCCGCATTCAATCAGCCAGCGAAACCGGTGCCACAGTCAGCAGCAGGTTGGCAAAACGCCGCATCTCACCGCTGGCGATAACCAGTAATGTCTCCTGTGATTTTGCCGCATGATAGAAAGCCTCCCGGTTGAGATAATCGATGGGGCAACCCTCAGGCAGCAGTTGCTGATATTCGGTAGCGATGGTGTTGGTGAAACCTTGCGGCCAGGCCATCATTGAGGCGTGTTCCACATTAATGTGCTTGAGCACCTTTGCTAATATCACGCTGCTGGCAATCATTCCGGGAGCAAGGTTCAGATAGACAATCGTGGCCTCTTTCGACGAATTGGTGACGAAAGAATAGTTACCATCGGCGATGAGGATCTGGGTTTTATGACCGCACAGCGCCAGGGTGCCCAACAGTTGCGGATGAATAATGTCGGCTTTGATCATAGTGTTTTCCAGTAGGGAAGACAGGTGGGCGCAGCATGCAGCGCCCCTACGTAGTGAACCGGTTGCGGTTTATCAGCGGCTGGGTTGACTCACATACGGTAAATACCGCCGTTAATATCGATGGTGGCGCCAGAGACGAAGCCGTCATATTCCGAGGCGAGGAATTTAATCACCCGAGCGACGTCCTCCGGCCCCCCCGCGCGGCCAAGGGGAATACCGTGGATGGTTTCATCGGCAGATTCCTTGCTGGTATGCAGGTTATGGAAGCGAGTGCCAAGAATAAGCCCCGGCGCTACGGCGTTGACCCGGATGCCATGTTCACCCAGTTCCGCCGCCAGGGAGCGGGTCCAGGTTAATACCGCCCCTTTGGCAGTGGAGTACACCAGTGAACCAGAATGCCCGCCGGAACGGCCAGCCAGTGAGGCCAAATTGACGATGCTGGCTCCGTCCTTGGCGCTTTTTAAGTAAGGTAGCGCGCTTTGCGTGACGTTCAGCATGGTCGTCATATTGACATCTATCACCGTCTGCCAGAATTGACGGTCGATCTCACCTAGCCATTTACGGGCGATAATGCCGCCCACGTTATTGATCAGTATGTCTATCCCCCCCAAAAACTCGGCGGCGGCAGCGACGCATCGCTGGGTATCTGCGGTATCGGTTAAATCAGCATAACCATAGGCGGCACGTTGACCGCGCGAATGGGCTAACTCAGCCAGTTCCTTTGGCCCCTCTTCGCCGCTGAAGTAGTGGATGTAGATGTCACACCCGGCGTTAATCAACTGCTCTGCGGTAGCTTTGCCAATCCCCTGCTCGGCCCCGGTAATAAACACTTTCTTACCCGTTAGATTTCCCATTTTATTGCCTCTTGATTATTTGTAGATAAAACCAGTTATGAGCGAATAACGCCTTCACGCTGTTTGGCGCAGTAAAAAATGCAGATCAATCCGGTAACCAATAAACACAGCGACAGGAAAACCAGCCCCGGAGTATTACTGTTAGTGACGTCCTTTAATAACCCGACTACGTAAGGCGCGACAAAACCCCCGATATTGCCGATACAGCTCACCACCGCCAGTCCGGCCGCCGCCGCCGCCCCGGTAGAAATATTGGCGGGCATGGAAAGGAATGAAGGAACCGAGGTATAGATACCTATCGCAGCAACGCTCAGGAACATCAGCGCAACAAATACGTTGTAGTTAAAGAACACCACGGCACCTATCAGGCCAAAGGCGGCGACAATCATGCTGATGCCGGCAAACACGCCGATTTTTTTGCTTTTACTGGCCCACAGACTCCACGGATAAACCAGCAAGGCGGCCAACCCGTAGGGAATAAAGGCAATCAGGCTCACGCGGAAAATATCGTCGCCAGAGATGGCTGTGATGATGGAGGGCAGCCACATTCCGAAACCGTAGATCCCGCACACCATGCCAAAATTCAACATGGCGTATAACAGATACTTTTTATTTTTTATGCCCTGCACGAAATCAGACAGCTTGACCTTGGAACCCGATTTGCTGCGGGTGGTGTTGTCCATTAGCCAGGCTTTCTCTTCCACATCGAGATAGCCCACATCCTTCGGTGAGTTCTTGATAATAAATGGAATAAACAGGCCAATAATCACCGGTGGAACGCCTTCGAGGATAAACAGCCACTGCCAGGGTTCCAGGCCAAACCAGCCATGCTCAACGTTAAGGATCAGCCCGGAAATCGGTGAACCGATAGCGTTCGACAACGGCTGTACGATGATAAACATGCCGAGGATCTTGGTGCGGTACTTCTCCGGGAAAAACACCGTGAAGTAATAGACGACCGAGGGGAAAAACCCCGCCTCACAGACACCCAGCATAAACCGACAGATATACAACTCCATCGGCGTGCGGACAAAACCCATCAATACGGCAAATATCCCCCAGGTGATCAGGATCCTGGCAAACCAGATACGTGGGCCAAACTTGATGGTTCCCGCATTACTGGGAATTTCAAACATAAAATAACCGATAAAGAATATCCCAGAGGCAAAGCCAAAAGCCGTGGCGGTTAACCCCAGGCTATCTTCCAATGCCATTGCCGCATAGGCCATATTATTACGATCTAAAAAAGCCAGAAAGTATAATAAGATCATTAACGGGACAATATTCAGCGTCATTTTTCTAATGGCACTGCGTTCAATTTCCTGAGGCGTTCTTTTTTGCATAATAGAATACTTCCAATGTTGTTAATCGGAATAATAATCTGCTACAGGCATGCCTGATGGATATAGGTATATTCACCTGATAATAAATAATGCTATTTAATCGTTCTCGTTACGCTATTCGCGTTATGGCGTAATGGTTATTACCGACTGGCGGCTGACTAACGTCGGCGGGAAAATAAACTCTTCAGGGACTAGTGTAGGCTCCCCTACGCGTTGCAATAAGCGCTCCACCATCAAATGGGCCATCTCGGCAAGCGGTGGCATGACGGAGGTCAACGCTGGCCACACCAGCCCCGAGAGCGGAATATTGTCGATACCCACCACCGATATCTCACCAGGCACCACCACTCCCGCTTCCCGCAGCCCCGCCAACAGGCCGATACCCAGAGCATCGTTGATAGCCACCACGCCATCCGGGCGCGGAGAAAGAGCAAGTACCTGAGCGGCCAGGGTAAAGCCCAGTTCGGCCATCTCGGTATCGCCATACTCTCCGCTGGCTTTGCCTTCTATCACCCGCTGCTGAGCGGGCAGGCGATGATTACGCACCACGGTGAGAAACCCTTCAATCTTATGGCTGCGGCTCATGGTCAGACTGGCCTCGGTGGCAAAGACGATATTGCGACAACCGCGTTCGATCAGATGTTGAGCCGCCAACCGCCCGGCCTCTACGTTGTCCATTGAGACGCTGTCGAATAACCGGGCATCAGCGGTGAAGCTCCCCGCCATCCGGTTATCGTAGTTGACGATCATCATTCCCATTTCGGCAGCCTGTGCAAAATGGGTCTTACGGATATCACTCGCCGCAACGATAATGCCGCGCACCCCATGGGCGAACATATCTTCGATAAAGGTGCGCTCTTCATCTTCTTGCCGATAGGTGTTGCCCAACAACACCCGGTAGCGGTGTTCTTTAGCCGCCAGGTCAACCTCGCGAGCCAGGGCAGAAAAGCTGGGGTTGACGATCGAAGGAACCAGCAGACCGATCATCCGGGCATGCCCGGTTTTCAACTGCTGCGCCACTCTGTTGGGCTGATAGTTCAATTCGCGCATCACCTGTTCGATACGCAGCCGGGTTTCCGGGCGCATTTGATTACTACGCCCATTTAACACGTTGGAAACGCTGCTCACGGAAACACCGGCGAGATGTGCGACATCACGAATATTGGCCATGTTTTCGCTCCCCCTCCGGTGCTGACGTTAATCGGTTAACTTATGCACGACACGCCATTAATTAACAGAATAATCAATACATTAAATATACGACCTGGCATTATCTGTATCGTTTTAGTGAAACGATGCAGATCAATTTATAGCGGAGATATGACTCAATCAAGCGACTTTACCAGCCGCGCCGCGGTTGCGTGATGCTTTTGTGAAAGCTATCAAGCCTAGCGCCATGGCATTACTAAACATGGTTAAAATCCCCGGCTGTTTAGTCAGTGTTTAGTGGTGGGGGTTAAAGGCTGGAACGGGGTTTGGATGGGTACTGCATGCTACGCCCCTACATAAATAGTCTGCAAAACGGGGGCGTAAAAAAACAGCCAAAGAGAGCTCCTTCATCCTATGTTCATATGCGACGATTTAATAACAACGTTGGTAGGCGACTCTGGTGAACAACGCCGATGATAGAAATTCCATCAGCGGCACGTTGATAATAGGTCGTATGGCTCATATACGGAAAACTCCATATATCCAACCCTAAACTCTCAACTTCATTAGTGCCCATCCCCGGCATATTAGCCAGATGCTGCATAGTGACACGCATTCCAGCCAAGTATTCCCGTGTTGTCAACGAACCAAACTGCCTTAGAGAAAAACCCTTTATTTCGCACAAATCCTCTCGCGCATCGTCAGTCAGTTTGTAGTTAACCATTAGAGATCCTTCATCAACTCGTCAAATACCTGATCACCCTCATGCAACTGGCCAGCCTCTGCCTGAGCAATGGACTGCGCAAGCTTGGCGCGCAAGCTTTGCAGTTTCAACGCCTCAAACTCGTTGTAATCCTCAACAGACATAACCACTACGGAAGGTTTACCGTTTTTGGTGATGCTGATCGGCTCACGCTGAGCTTTAGTTATCATCTCGCCAAACTGGGTTTTGGCCTGGTTGGCCGTAAAGCTAATCATGGCAATTTCCTCAGTCGTTCAAATAGGTATAAATCGTTCGATTCATACCTATTTTTAGACCAGTTAAGTTCTGCCTACTAGCATAAGCAAATAATATAATTATCCAATTGATATACTTATATAAAATCAAAAACTATAGGCTCGTATTCAACAAAAAAACCACCTCACCGCGATAATAAGGCGATGTGGTCAGCCGCCGTTGCCACTCGGCGTTCCAGTCGCCCTGCTGCACCAGACCGATTTTGAAGGGGATTTGTAGCTTAAGTAGCGCGGGGAGATAGCGTTCATATTCCGTGACCGTGCGCCGCCCCTGATAAGTTTGGATCACCAACTCATCGATTGGCAACGCATTCAACTGGCTGACGTTACCGGTCTTTGCCCAATCGAGCAGGCCAGTCACTCCCAAAGCATATTCTTTGGGTAAACGACCGCGCAGTTTGTCGAGAAACTCCGCGTACTTATCCAGTTGATAGGTTGCCGCGTCAAAGTCGATCTGTAGCCCTACCACCCGATTGCCTGCCGCAGCCCAACGGGCAGGCAGACGCACCGCCGAGGCCAATACCTCGTCGGACATGTCCAGGGTTGCGACACGTACGGTGATCCAGACGGCAGGCGCCTGGAGCTTGCTCAACGGCAGTCCCAACTTCAGAAAACGAGCGCCCTGGCGGCCGTTCACGATTTCACCCTGATGGAGATAGAGTAAATCGGCCTGCTGCAACGCAGGCTGCGGCCAAACGCCGGACCAAAGCCAGAATGCGCGGTAATCATGCGCATTTACATACCGGCCAGCTGCGTTATCCGCCGCTGCAGCGGTTGCAAAGATCGGCAACCACAGCAGCAGCAATAAGCGCATCACCAATAGTATTTGAGCTTTTGTTCCCATTGGTTACCTTTATACTGGCTCTTCAACAGGTTAAACCAACGTTGGCGAGTTTTTTGTGAGATCTCCTGCCGATCGCAGCTGTTGTAGCCGGAAGGTGAGAAACACATCACTGCCCGGTACAACGCATAGGTTTTATCTTCCGGTTCGGCCTTGGGATCGGCGATCACTTGCTGATAATATTTTAATCTGCCGTGCGCTTTATCTTTACTCAGTTCGGCTCCAGCCAGGTCATCCAGCTGTTCATTGCCCCCCATTTCCGCTTCGGTGCTGATATCGGCAAAGGTGGTACGCAGGAACTCTGCCACGCAGTTCATGGCGTGCGCATCAGTCTTGTTCTTCGCCAATACGACAACATTAGCGTCTAAAGAAGCACAGAAATAGCCAGGCTCGGTCCGACTGCCATCCCAATCAAAAACGCTGAGTGCGACATCGCCAAATACCTGCGGGTCAGGCGTTTGTTTGATATTTTTTTTCAGCTGGCTGTCGTCAATAAAACCCTGATAGTCGCCCACCATCAAATCCTTAAACAGCAGCGTATGCAGAGCAATGGTCTTTTCTTCATCATTGGGTGCGCCCACGGCCTGCTGTTGCAGCAACGCTTTATTGGCCAGGCTTTTGAGCACCACTGAGCGATAACGCAGGTTATTGATTGGGCTGTCCGGGGCAAAAATAGCCGCCATTTTATTTTCCTGCACCAAGGCGGTGGCCAACATCAGCTGCAGATACTGTTGCTGGTAAGGGGCAAGCTTCATGCCAAGCAGATGACGCCAATGGGCTTCGGCACCCTGCCAATTTTCCTGCATCACCAGAGCATCGCCGTAGAGGACCTGTTGGCTGAACGCGATGAGATCGTTCGCTGCCAGCTGTGCCGCAGGCTGGATCGCCTTGGTGACCGCGGCATAATCCTTTTGCTGATAGAACAGCCAGGCATTATGCATATATTCCCAGAGCGGCAACTGATTGGCGGCAACAAACATTGGTTTGTACCCCTGCAGCATCTCATCGGTCACTTTCGGCATCGACTGGTTATCGAGATTGTATTTGCGCAACCACTTCATGGTTTGGGTGAAGGTCAACAACGGGGCATCGGCACTGCTGACAAAAGGCTGTTCTGCGCTGTCATAAGGAATGTTGCGGCTCAGCAGAATTTGGTCCCCTTCATCAATCATCGCGCCAAGCGTATTGATATCGGTGGCCGCGGTTATCTCGCTTTCATACAGCTGTGCCAAACGCGGCCAGTCGGACAGATACCAATTCACCCGGCGCTGTAATCCCTGCACGGAATCCACATATTCGCCTTTGGGATAAGCGGCCAGATAAGCCTGCGCACGTTGCAGTGCCAAAGCGCCCGCCTCTTTATTAGCCCGCAGTGGATCGAACATGCCGTACTGATCCGTGGCATTTTCAGTGATCTGGTTCAAGGCCACGCGGAACAGCATATACGCGGCGGTTTCGGCTACCCATGGTTGATCCGATTCTTTAAGCCGTTGGAACCCGGTATCCGCATCGGCAAACTGCCCCTGATAAAACTGTTCCGCACTGGTGAGGTAATCTCTGAACGCCGCGGCATGGGAACCTGCGGCATAGTTTGCCATCAGCGGTAAAAATTGCTCCGGCTGCGCTTCACCCCGATAAATTTTGGCCCGGCGCAACGCCAATAAGTCGCGTTCGGCCTGATCTAACTGCTGGTCTGCCAGCAGGGCCTGGAAGAATTGGCTTAATGAGTCCGGGTTATTGGAAACCCAACGCCCCTCATTTTCTGTTGAAACCCCGGTTAACCCCGACGGTTTAATGCCTAAGCTTAACGCCTGCGTATTGAGAGGATTATCCTGCAGCACGGCAGTTTGAACAGGTGCGGTGGCCTGATCGGTTTCAGTAGCTGCCTCACTAGGGAACAGACCAAACGTGTATCCTCTGCTGCGGCTAATATCCTGCGGCAACGACGACAGTGCCACGGGTAAATTGCGCATTCCCGCTGACAGCATCAGCAGATTGACGCGGGTATCATTATCGGCGGCCAGGTAGGGCACACCGCCCATTGCGCAATAATCGCTCCAACGGCACCCGGTTTCATCGGAAGAGGCCTGTACGAACTGGCTGGTACCAGCGATGGTTGAGACCACCGCGGCTACTATGAGTTTTTTCATCGATGTCCTTACTTATCTGCAGTGCTCACTCTCATCCCGAGTGAATTTTGCCTGAGATAGTGTCGTAAGCATGGAGAAAAAACAATACGGCGAAAACCAACCGGCATACGCGGGCTATTCCCCTACCACAGGCCACCTTGCCGCAGCCAGTAATATAATTCGCCATTACGCTTGAAGCCGAGCTTGCGCATCGCCGTGAGTTTATGGGTGCTGACGGTCTTGACGTTAAGCGAAAGTTTACTCGCAATCTCGTCAGGTGTTAATTCCTCTGAGATCCCTTGCAAAACGTCGCGCTCGCGCGGGGTCAGATGCAAATGCCGACACGGACTTACCGTATTGTCTGTCAGAGACGATCGACTTGCCTGCTCAAACATCTCCTCAACCAAATGCACCACGGCATCAGGCCGTTCCTTGCGACCTAATAGTGCGAGCTCATGCTGACGTATTATATTCTCAGCGGCCGTATCACGTATGATAATCGTTCCAAGCCGCCGGTTATCTGGCTTTTCCCGGCGAGAATTAAACCGCGATGACCAGCCAAAGGGGTTGACACAAACCATCAGGTCGATCGCTATCCCAGGCGCAACTGGCACAAAACTCCATGTACAGCCTTTAGCCAGAAAATAGTCCTGCAAAATATGTTGAATGCCCAGAGCAAAATAACGGTTGCTATCCTGAATAGTGATAACAATATGTGGTGTCATTTTAGTTCCTTATGAATCGGCAAGAAAATACGGCGATAATATGGGTTTCATTTATATGGCAAATCATCCTTGACGCTGTCGCCCCTAAACAAGGGATGCGGATACCTCCACATGCCAAAAATAGGTTATACCTATAATGACGTAGCCGATTACTGGTCAGCTAAAGTGAAGCTGGCAACCGCCTTGAATTTGCCTTTGGTAACAGTGGCAGACGCGCCATCCCCCTGCAGATAGTTACTGAAGTTCAGGGTATTATGCCTTTTTGCAACTGTTGGATGGTGGTTGGCTCAGTCAGTTTAATAGGACCGTTAGCATCCTCAATGACAAGACTAGCCCCCAATATCCAAGGGTCTGCGACAACACCGACGTTGTCGGTGAAGAAAGCAGTCACTTTACCGATTTCACCATTACGTACACTCTTTAAACGCTTTCGCCAGTGGTTTGGCGTTGCGATAAATCTTAATGATCAGATAATGAACAAGCAAAATAACCTGATTAATACGCAAAAATTAGAATTAATTACTAAAAATTATAAATTTTAATATATTTAATGCTGTTTTGAGTGAAAAAAAACCGATAAGCGAGTAGGTAATACTGTCTTGAATTCAACTAGTTATTATTGCTGAAAAAATAGTTCAAATCAGGGTTGACTACGGTAGCGGGTTACCACTAAATTCCTACGCACAGTTAAACCATTAAGACTATTCTTATCACTGGACGCAGTTCAACACTAACACCAAGGATGCTCGGTTATCGCCATGAAATATATAATAAACCTTAATATTATCTTTGATCCTGACAATAGAATATTGACGGTTAAAAATGACATTCAGCAATCTGTTGAATTATCAAAGCCAGCAACCCGGTTACTCAGTGAGTTGATTAACAACAATAGGGTTAACCTTGCTCGCGATGACCTGCTAAAAAATGTCTGGGCGGACTATGGTTTTTCGCCGTCTAATGCAAGCCTGAATAACCATATTAGTGAGTTACGCAAAGCCTTCACTAATCTCGGCGTGAGTAAGGATATCATTTCCACCGTTCCTCGCGTCGGTTTTAGAATGGATGCGGAAATCCATCCGATACAAAAATCGGAGCAGGGAATAACAGAAGAGGCATCGGTAACCGGGATTCCTGTCACTGAAGAGTCCACTATCTCTTCAGAAACCCTACCACCGACAATGACCGAGCAAGGAGAGCATCAATCTATCTATTTATCGTTAAAAAAACACAAGATGATAATCTACATACTTGCTCTTTTATTGTTACTGACCACGATAACTGGCACGACAATGCTGCGACACAACAAAAAAGAGAGCGTGAACTTCGTGGTGACTCATGAAAAATGCAGTATCTATAACTTAAATGACGACAAGCCAAATAAAGATTTTACGGCTAAAATCGTCAAGGAGATAGTAGCGGAAGGCATAGACTGTTCACGTGAGGATCTGGATGTTTTTTATGCAGAGGCACACCCTAATAACGACCGTTTCAGAGTCCGGCTGCTCGCTGCCTGCAGTAAAGTTGATGCCACCAGCTATAAAAATTGTTTAAATTACAAAACAGTAGAGTAATAACATGAAAAAAATCGTCGTAGCCCTGCTGTTGGTTATTAGTTTATGTTCAGCCCTTTTTTATATTTATCAGGTGCAGTCCCGAAAGCCGTTCCATTGCGATGCTCAATTGTTCGCGCACCTCAGAATCAATGAAGCTGACGAAGTTGAGGTCAACACTCATATCGACGTCATTTTTAGGTCGGCATATGATGGAATTTTGAAATTTTCTGGCTCAATCAAGAATAAGGGCAATCACTATATTCTAAGAAGGACCGTCTACTTTACCGTCGCCCCGTCGGAGCTGGAAAACGTGAACGAAATCGTCTTTATCCGTACAGAGAGCCACCCCACGGATAATACGCCAGCAGATCTTTGGCAGAACAGAGTGTTACCGCAAACCCCGGGCATCGGGTTTTACTCAAAGATCAGGGGTTTAGATAAAAATGCCATTATTATCAAAGGGTTTACTAATCCTCTGATCGTCTGTATTCGCCGCTAGCGGCACCATGGATAGACAGCTACCGGCAATGCTGCCTGAACAGGCGGGCCAGGTAGGCGCCCATCGGTGTGAGCGTCGTATCCTTTCGTTGGATCAGGTAGAAGGTAGCTTGTGGTAAGGCTTCGTCCAATTCCAACGCTACCAGATGGCGGCCCAGGATCGGATCGGAAATCACATCAACCGACAAAATGCTGACAAAGTCACTCTGCGCCACCAGGCTGGTACAGGCCATAAAGGTTTCGCAGGTGACGCTGATCGCCGGTGCCATCCCCATATCACCAAACAGTTCATGTAGCAGGCGGTAGTAGCTGCCATTGGGGGTTGGCATAGTCCAATCGCAATGTTGCAGCTCCTTGAGCGTGCGGGCGTTCTCACACGGATGCCCCTTGCGTACCACCACCTTGTATTCTCTTTCCATCAGCCGCTCAAAGCTCAACTCATTGTCCATGCTGCTGGGGTAGTAGGTATTAATGGTAAAATCCAACTCCCCCTGGCGTAGCTCCGGGATCATCGAGACCAGTTGCCCCTCCACGATGCGCACCTTCACATTGGGATATTCGCGGTGAAACTGGGTGATCACTTTCGGCATTACCGTGCGGGCAACGCTGCCACCGACGCCGATATTGACCGAGCCGCCCGCTAGCCCCAACCGCTGCTGAATATCCTCCTGCGCCACCCGCAGCTCTTCGAGGATCAGACTGGCATGCTGAAAAAAGTTATCACCGCAGTCGGTTAATACCACCCCTTTGCTGCGGCGGACAAACAGCTTGGCGCCGAGCACCTCCTCCAACTCCTGAATCGACTTGGTCAACGCAGGCTGGGAAAGGTTACAGGTACGGCTGGCGGCGCGAATACTGCCCTGGCGGCTGACTTCCACAAAGGCGCGTAACTGGTGCAATTTTATCGAAGCTGGCATAGGCGATTTGCGATAACCGTTGTTTATCAGTAGCAAGATATTGGCATCTTATTAAACCCGATACCATTGTGTACATTCGAAAAAAACATAATAAATAACCCAATCATCATTTCGCTTATTTAAACGCAGTATCGCGCTCAATAAGCGCCATTCACGGCTTTTAGTAACTAATTACGCAAATATTCAATTTTAATTTAATTGCCTGACCTCCACTGCTGCCTGAATTTCATTCAAGGCGTGATAACTAATGGAAAACTGCTATGAACACTCCGCTTTCAACGTTGGTGACCGAACTGTATCCGCAACTGCAAGCCTGGCGCCGTGACTTCCACCACCATGCCGAATCCGGCTGGCTTGAATTTCGTACCGCTTCGCTGGTGGCGGAAGAGTTGGATCGATTAGGTTACCAGTTGCAACTTGGCCACGAGGTGATCAACGCCGAAGCCCGCATGGGGCTCCCCTCTGCACAAATCCTGGCGGCGCAGGAACAGCGAGCCATCGAACAAGGTGCCCTGGCGAAGTGGCTACCCTTCTTTTCCGGCGGGTTTACCGGCATTGTCGCCACGCTGGATACCGGCCGCCCGGGCCCCACCATCGCCTTTCGCGTCGATATGGACGCGCTCGATCTCAATGAACTGCGGCATCCCGACCATCTCCCATTCCGTGAAGGTTTCGCCTCCTGCAATAGCGGCATGATGCACGCCTGCGGGCACGATGGGCATACCACCATCGGCCTGGGGTTGGCGCGGGTATTCAAGAGCCTGGAGCCACAGCTGCATGGCCGCATCAAGCTGATCTTCCAACCGGCCGAGGAAGGTACTCGCGGGGCCAAATCGATGGTGGAAGCCGGCGTGGTCGATGACGTCGATTTCTTTACCGCCGTGCATATCGGCACAGGCGTACCGGCCGGGGAACTGGTGTGCGGCAGCGACAGCTTTATGGCTACCACCAAGCTGGACGTCACTTTCCGTGGCGTGGCCTCCCATGCCGGTGCCAAACCGGAGGATGGCCGCAATGCGCTGCTGGCGGCGGCTCAGGCTTGCGTTGGGCTGTATGCCATTCCCCGCCACAGCGAAGGCAGTTCACGTATAAACGTTGGCGTGTTGCAAGCGGGCACTGGCCGTAACGTCATCGCAGACAGCGCCCTTATGAAGGTAGAGACACGCGGCGCTACCAATGAGATCAACGAGTTTGTTTACCAACAGGCGCTCAACGCCATCCAAGGGGCAGCGACCATGCACGGGGTGGAATACGACATCGCCCTGATGGGCGCGGCGCAGAGCAGCCAGCCGACGCAACCTTGGGTGGATTACATCCATCGCCAGGCACTCAGCATCAGCGAACTTGGTTCAGTCGTTGATCGCCGCGAGCAGGCTGCGGGCTCAGAGGATGCCACCTACATGATGGAACGGGTGAAATCTCACGGTGGGCAAGCATCCTATGTGATTTTCGGTTGCGAACTCAGCGCCGGGCATCACAACGAGAAATTCGATTTTGACGAGCAGGTACTCACCGTGGCGGTAAAAACGCTGGCCACCCTGGCACTGAACCTACCGACTTTTGGGAGCGCAGTATGAAACAGCCGGAACTGGTCTCTTTTATTCACCATTACATCGATAGCCATCAGGCCCGTTTCAGTGCCTTAAGTGATGAGATCTGGGATCATCCGGAAACCCGCTTTGCCGAAATCCACTCCGCCGAGCTACTGGCAAACACCCTAGAACAAGAGGGTTTTGAGGTTGAACGCGGTGTCGGTGGTATCGAAACGGCGTTTATTGCCAGCTTCGGTAGCGGCCATCCGGTGATCGCCTTATTGGGTGAATACGATGCATTGGCCGGTCTGAGCCAGCATGCGGGCTGTACCACCCCGTCTCCGCTGGTGGAAAACGGCAATGGTCATGGCTGTGGGCATAACCTGCTCGGCACCGCCGCACTGGCCGGGGCCTTTGCGGTTAAAGCCTGGATGGAACAGCAACAGTTAACCGGCACGATACGCTTTTACGGCTGCCCAGGAGAAGAAGGCGGCTCCGGTAAAACCTTTATGGTGCGTGAAGGGCTGTTCGCCGATGTGGATGCCGCCCTCACCTGGCACCCGGAAGGCTTCAGCGGCATGTTCAACACCAGCAGCCTGGCCAACATTCAGGCCGCGTTCCGTTTCAAAGGCATTGCCGCTCACGCGGCCAACTCGCCACATCTCGGCCGCAGCGCGCTGGATGCCGTGACGCTGATGAACACCGGAGCCAACTTTCTGCGTGAACATATCGTGCAGGAAGCCCGGCTGCATTATGCGGTCACCAATACCGGCGGCAGTTCCCCCAACGTGGTGCAGGCCGATGCCGAAGTGTTGTACCTGGTGCGCGCTCCCCAGCTCGATCAGGTGCAGGATATCTACCAACGCTTGGTCAACGTTGCCAAAGGTGCAGCGCTGATGACCGACACCCAGATGACGGTGCACTTTGAAAAAGCCTGTTCCAACTACGTCCCCAATCGCCGCCTGGAAAAGGCGATGTATCAGTACGTGTGCGATTTCGGCTTGCCGGATTACAGCGACGAAGAGCGGCGTTTTGCCACGGAGATCCGCCAAACGCTCAGTAAAGACGACCTGCGTAATGCCAAGCTGAACATTTCACGTACCGGTGGAGTCGCTGGGCAGGAATGGGTAAGGCAGTTGGGCGATAAGGTATTGATGGACGAGGTCGCCCCCTACGTGGAGTCACAAGAAATCCTGTACGGCTCTACCGACGTCGGCGACGTCAGTTGGGTCACGCCAACGGCCCAGTGCTTCAGCCCCTGCTTTGCTCTTGGGACGCCGTTGCATACCTGGCAGTTGGTCGCCCAGGGCCGCACCTCAATAGCCCATAAGGGCATGTGCCTGGCAGGTAAAGTGATGGCCGCTACCGCCGTCGCATTACTGAGCGATAACGCCTTGCTAAACGCTTGCCGCGAGGAATTCCGCCAGCAACGTGCCGAACAGCCATACCAATGCCCCATCCCTGCGGGGGTGAAACCTTCGCCTTTGAAGTAAATCCCGACCGTTCTGGCTCCCGTTCCGAGCCAGATCACCATCGCGATCCCTAAAACTATAAAAATCTGATTACGGACAAGAGGGTAATATCATGAGTGAGATAGCATCATCCGCCAATAAAAGCCCCGGGCGTATTTTTTACTGGGTAGAACGTATCGGTAATAAAATTCCCAACCCCTTCCTGTTATTCGTTTATTTAATCGTGGTGTTAATGCTCGCCACCGCGCTCATTTCCTGGTTGGGTCTGGTGGTGAAAAACCCGGCTACCGGGGAAATGATCCAGGTAAAAAATCTGCTGAGCGTGGAGGGAATACAATGGATCCTCCCCAATATCATTCACAACTTCAGCGGATTTGCGCCATTGGGCGCGATCCTGGCGCTGGTGATTGGTGCCGGTCTGGCGGAAAAGGTCGGCCTGTTGCAGGCGCTGATGTACAAAATGGCCTCACACGTCAGCGCTGGCTACGCCAGCTATATGGTGCTGTTTATCGCCTTCTTCAGCCATATTTCCTCCGATGCCGCGCTGGTGGTGATGCCGCCGCTGGGGGCGTTGATCTTCCTGGCCGTCGGGCGTAACCCCATTGCCGGGCTACTGGCGGCGATCGCCGGTGTCGGCTCGGGGTTTACCGCCAACCTGCTGATTGTCACCACCGATGTGCTGCTTTCCGGCATCAGTACCGAAGCGGCCAAAGCGGTTGACGGCGCAATCCACGTCAGCGTGATCGATAACTGGTACTTTATGGCCACCTCGGTGATCGTACTGACCATTACCGGCGCGTTACTAACGGATAAATTTATCGAGCCACGGCTACCAAAATGGCAAGGCACCTCCGATGACAAACTTGAAGCGCTCACCCCATTACAAAACCGTGGTCTGATGATGAGTGGTATCGCCGCGCTGGTGTTTATCGCCGTGATGGCCGCGCTGGTAGTGCCAGAGGGTGCCCCACTGCGCGATCCGCAAACCGGCTCGGTGATCCCTTCACCCTTTATAAAAGGCATTGTGCCGATCATCATCCTGTTCTTCTTCACCGTCGCCATCACTTACGGCGTCGTCACCAAGAGCATCCGACGCCCAGACGATATCCCCAACCAGCTGGTCGACCCGATGAAGAACATGGCAGGCTTTATCGTCATGGTGTTCCCGCTGTCGCAGTTTGTAGCGTTCTTCAACTGGAGCAACATGGGCAAGTTTATGGCCATCGGCCTGACGGATCTGCTGGAGGCGGCCGGAATGAGCGGCGCACCGGCGTTCCTCGGCCTGATGTTCCTGTCGGCCTTCCTGTGCATGTTTATTGCCAGCGGCTCAGCCATCTGGTCGATCCTGGCCCCGATCTTCGTACCGATGTTTATGCTGTTGGGCTTTCACCCAGCCTTCGCCCAGATGATTTTCCGCATCGCGGACTCATCCGTGCTGCCGCTGGCCCCGATGTCGCCATTCCTACCGCTATTCCTTGGCTTTCTGCAGCGCTACCTGAAAGACGCTAAACTCGGCACCTACTACGTGCTGATCATGCCCTATCCGTTGGTGTTCTTCGCCGTCTGGACCCTGCTGCTAGTGGTGTGGTACCTGCTCGGGCTGCCTATCGGGCCTGGGGTCTACCCGAAAATGGGGTAAACCAATGCCGAAAAATTTGTGCTCAATAACCCGTTTTTTGGCGTAAGCTGAACCGATTATCCCCGCCGGATGCTTGCTAGCCGGTGGGGACACTTATTTCAATGCGCTAAGGACCTGCTATGAGTCGTGAAATCAACAAAGATACGCAGCTGTGTATGTCACTGGCCGGTCGGCCTGGCAATTTCGGCACCCGTTTCCACAACTATCTGTATCAGGAACTGGATCTGAACTTCATCTATAAGGCGTTCACCACCAAAGATATTCAGGCAGCGGTCGGCGGCGTGCGCGCTTTGGGTATTCGCGGCTGTGCGGTTTCCATGCCGTTCAAGGAGAGCTGTATTCCGTTCCTTGATGAGCTGGATGCGTCAGCCACGGCGATTGAATCGGTCAATACCATCGTCAACGACGACGGCTTCCTGCGGGCCTATAACACCGACTATATCGCCATCGCCAAACTGCTGGCGAAATACCAGATCCCCCCGACCACCTCGTTTGCTCTGCGTGGCAGCGGCGGTATGGCCAAGGCGGTAACCGCCGCCCTGCGCGATGCCGGGTTCAAGAACGGCCATATCATTGCGCGCAACCCACAGGCAGGCCAGGCGCTGGCAGCGCAATATGGCTATCAGTGGCAGCCAGAAGTGGGCGATTTACAGGTTGAGATGGTGATTAACGTCACGCCGATCGGCATGGCGGGCGGTAGCGAAGCCGAGCAGTTGGCCTTTGAACCGGCCACTATCAAGACTGCCAAGATCGCCTTCGACGTTGTTGCACTGCCAGCAGAAACCCCGCTGATCCGTTATGCAAGGGAGCAGGGTTTGCAGGTGGTGACCGGTGCCGAAGTGATCGCTCTACAGGCTTTGGAGCAGTTTGTGTTGTACACCGGCGTGCGCCCTTCCGATGAGCAAATCACCCGCGCTGCGGCACATGCTCGTGGCTAAATAGCCCGAGAAAATATCAACTGGCTCACCACGTAGGGCGCTGCAGGCTGACCCGTTGAAATAATCAATGGGTTAAGTCGATTGAGGTTGTCAGCAGTATCATGGGAATTCGGGGAAAGGGGGCAGATTTCGCGGGGATAAGCAGGTAATAGCGCCCTCTTCCTCGAGTTAGGCAACCCGAAGAAGAGGAAATGGCTGAGTTTCAGATTACTTGGCCACGCCTTCCATTCCCACCAGCCCCACTTTCAGGTAGCCGGCTTTGCGTAGCGTATCCATCACGCTCATCAGCGTTTCATAATCTACGGTCTTGTCCGCCTGGAAGAAGATGGTGGTTTCTTTATTCGCCTGTGTGCGTTGATCCAGCACCGCCGTCAGTTGTTCCGCCGTCACCGGCTCATCACCCACGTACAGCTGCTTGTCTGCCTTCACCGACAGGAACACCGGTTTTTCCGGACGCGGCTGCGGTTTAGCGGAAGAAGCGGGCAGATCGACACGAATATCTACCGTTGCCAGCGGCGCAGCCACCATAAAGATGATCAACAGCACCAGCATGACGTCGATAAACGGCGTCACGTTGATTTCATGCAGTTCGCCGCTGTCGTCCAGATCTTCATTTAAGCGCATCGCCATAACTCACCCCACCCGCAGTTGGTGCGCATGCTGCGAACGTTTGGCATCGGCCGAGGCCGCCAGATCCAGATCGCGGCCCAACAGCAGCAGCACCTGCGCCGCCACATCGCCCACCTGAGCACGGTGGCCGCCAATAACGCGAGCAAAGATGTTGTAGATCACTACCGCAGGGATAGCTGCAACCAGACCGAGCGCGGTGGCCAGCAATGCTTCCGCAATCCCCGGGGCAACAACTGCCAGGTTGGTGGTTTGCGAATGGGCAATGCCGATAAAGCTGTTCATGATGCCCCATACGGTACCGAACAGGCCGACAAACGGTGAAATGGCGCCGATGGTGGCCAGGAAGCCATTGCCGCGCCCCAGTTGACGCCCATAGGCCGCTACGCGACGTTCCAGACGGAAACCGGTACGCTCTTTAATGCCGTTGTTGTCGTTAGAGGCCGCCGACAGCTCCAGTTCGTTCTGCGCATCTTGCAGCAGCACCGCACTGATGCTCTCTTGCGAGAAGCTTTGCGCCAGTTCGGAGGCATCGTCCAGCGAACGCACGTCGGCCAGCGCCAACTGCTCACGGCGCAGACGGCGCTTGGAACGAAACAGCTCACTGCCTTTGGCAAACAGAATGGTCCAGGTGACGATAGACGCCAACACCAGGCCAATCATCACGATTTTCACCACGATATCGGCGTGCTGATACATACCCCAGACGGAAAGATCCATACCACGCGTTTCAGGCGGTTGGATGGTCGGTTCAGGATTAACCGGGGTGATATTTTCCGGGGTACCCGCCACTGGGGTTACCGTTGTTGGTGCGGCCGGTGTCGTTGCCGCGGCAACGCTTTCAGCGACTGCTGGTGCAGTGGCCGGAGCCGCCTGAGCGTTGCCCGCCAACCCCACCACCAACACCAGTGAGGCGATCACACTGCGCCCCAATGCGCCCCATTGCCCACGGCCTGCGCCCTGAGCACTTTGATTTGTCATTTTGCCAGCCGTTTTCACGCTGTGCCTCCACCCATTTCAACATTTAAGGAAGAATTCAGCGTGCGATCATATCAAACCAATCAGGGATTGATAGTAGTTATCATTATTATTTGAAGAATTACGCATCGACGAGCAAAAAATGATACAACCCCAGTCACTATCAGGGTTTGCGCGTCGTTTGGCATAACATTGCCTACCCATAATGCTAACAAAATCATCACTCAAACGGCTGTTTTTTACCCCAACAGGCTATAAACGGTGTGAATAGATCACGCAATCACTGCGGGAAAACGTCTGCGGGCGCAGCATCCTCCCCCCTATGTAAGGGCCGGTTGATGAGGAGTGGCTAGAATAAAATCACACACTAAGGCACGAGCTTTTACGGCGTTTTTACTTGGCCATCCCGACGGTTGCCTGTACTTTTTCCGAGTTTTACGGCCTTTGCCACATTTTCTATGCTCTGTTTAATGTCCGCTTAAGCTAATAGCGGTACACTATATTGTGCTCTTGGGCCTCACCGCCGTGTGTGGCCTAAATTTACCGGTGAGCATGGCTATAACAGCACGGTAGCCTATAGAAAGTCAGCCCAGGCACCCCAGGATAAAGAATGGATGTATTAAGAGAGATTGTTCACGCACTGTGGACGCAAGACTTTACTGCACTTGCCGATCCCAGCGTGATTTGGGTGGTTTATGCCGTCCTTTTTACCACCTTGTTTTTGGAAAACGGTTTGTTGCCCGCTTCCTTCCTGCCCGGAGATAGCTTACTGCTGTTGGCAGGTGCCTTGATCGCCAAAGGCGTGATGAACTTTATCCCCACGCTGATTATTCTGACGGTCGCCGCCAGCCTTGGCTGTTGGCTCAGCTATCTGCAAGGGCGATGGCTTGGCCATACCTCGGTGGTGAAAGGCTGGTTGCTACAGCTACCGGCGCAATACCACCAGCGCGCGCACATGCTGTTTAACCGCCACGGACTGGTCGCTCTGCTGATTGGCCGTTTTTTGGCGTTTGTACGCACCCT
This sequence comes from Serratia sp. Res13-Sevr-LER1-36-b, assembly GCF_015673035.1. NCBI lineage: Bacteria > Pseudomonadati > Pseudomonadota > Gammaproteobacteria > Enterobacterales > Yersiniaceae > Serratia > Serratia sp. Res13-Sevr-LER1-36-b. The sequence continues at coordinate 414,438 of NZ_JADACK010000044.1, forward strand.
GTTGCCTACCATGGCCGGTATTTCGGGCCTCAATAGCGCCCGTTTTCAAATCTTTAACTGGCTCAGCGGCTTGCTGTGGGTAGGCTCGGTAGTCACGCTGGGCTATGCCTTTAGCCAAATCCCGCTGGTTAAACGCCACGAAGATCAGGTGATGGCCGGGCTGATGATCCTGCCGATGGTGTTGTTGGTCGTTGGGCTGCTAGGCGTGATGCTGGTCGTTTGGCGTAAAAAACGCGCCTCCTGAGTCAGGTGGCGGTTTTGCCCACCGCCACAGTAACCCATATCGTCATGCCTCTTATCCCTGCTTAAAAAGTTGGCTGCAGATAAAATCTACAAATACGCGAATCTTTGGTGATAGATGCCGACTTGAGGGCCAGAGCGCCCAAAAGAACCCTTGATCCTTGGTGTGAGCATCAAGCAACGTCTCAATATCGCCCACGGCCAACGCCTCTTTGACTAAAAAATCAGGCATGTAAGCAATGCCATGCCCGTCAATGGTCGCCGTCAGCATTGCCTCCATGTTATTCAACGTTAGGGAAGAATTTAGACGCAACTGAGTTATTTCCGGGTCTGACGTTAATGTCCAATCCATGATTTTACCTGTCGTGACAAAACGGTAACGAAGGCAATCGTGCAACTCCAGATCGAGCAACTTCTCAGGTCGTCCTTTACGTTCCAGATAACCAGGGGCGGCACACAGAACAAAACGGAAAGGCCCAAGCCTACGCGACATCAGCCGCGAGTCCACAAGGTCACCGCTTCGTATCACCACATCAAACCCATCATTGATGAGATCAACAAGTTGATCGTTGAAATCCAACTCTAACTCAACTTCTGGGTAGGCTTTGCGAAAGTCAGGCATCATGGGTAACAGAAAGCGGTACCCGATGGTGGGTAGACTGACCCGCAAACGACCTCGGGGAGCTTGAACCGAATGCGACAGCATGGCCTCAGCGTCCTGCAAGTCATCAAGGATTTTCCGACATCGTTCGTAGAACATTTCCCCTTCAACAGTGAGGCTAACCTTGCGGGTACTGCGCTGAAACAAGCGAACGTTCAGAGACGCTTCAAGCCTCGCAACATTCTTTCCTACCGCCGTCGCGGAAATGCCTATGGCACGTGCTGCAGAGACAAAGCTCAGCGATTCTGCGGTTTTCACGAACGAGAGGATACTGGTCAGGCTCTCCATAGAATTAAGACCTTTTTGTTCATTATAAGCGGAGTTTTAACCCATTTATTCAAGATTGCGACCTCTATAGATTTAGTTTCCCAGATTGCTACAAAAATGAGGGATTACGCAATGGGTAACAATTCCGATCACTCTCTACAAAAAGGCCGTTACTACGTTCTCGGTGCTATTTGCCTAGCCGCCTTGGTATTACCGCTGAGTTTCACCGGAGGTGCCGTCGCCACCCCAACCATCAGCAAGGTTTTCAACGCCAGCCCATCTGCCCAAGCTTGGGTAACCAACGCGTTCATGCTGAGTTTCGGTAGCCTACTCATGGCCGCCGGCACGCTTTCGGACATTTATGGCCGCAAACGCATATTCACCCAGGGCCTTCTGCTATTCGTCATCGTCAGCTTACTTCTGGCCAGTGCCACCAGCATTGTCTGGCTGGATATATTGCGGGCAGTTCAGGGGATAGCAGCCGCTGCGGCACTCGCTAGCGGTTCGGCCGCTCTGGCACAAGAGTTCGAAGGGCAGGACAGAACCCGAGCCTTTAGTCTGCTGGGAACGACCTTCGGCCTCGGCCTGGCATTTGGTCCAATGATTGCTGGTGCGCTGATTGAACAATTCGGCTGGCCTTCGATCTTCATTACCACCGCAATACTCGCTGCAACGGCACTAATCGCCGCCGTTTCACAGATGCACGAAAGCAAGAATCCGCAGGCTCAAAAGCTGGATCTTCCAGGTTTGGCGAGTTTTTCAGCGATGCTCGTCCTTTTCACCACCGGGATCATCCTCGCCCCGCAAGCTGGATGGGGTTCATCGTTGATCGTGAGCTTACTTATCAGCGCGCTGACTTGCTTGATTGCTTTCGTGGTTATCGAGCTACGCTCAAAAGAGCCGATGCTCGAACTCAGCCTGCTCAGGCACACACGTTTCATCGGTGTCCAGTTACTTCCGTTAGGAACCTGCTATTGCTACATCGTTCTGATAGTGCTGCTGCCATTCAGGCTGATCGGCGTGGAAGGTATTTCCCCCATACAAAGTGGCTTGGTCATGCTGGCACTTTCGACACCGATGCTGGTGGTGCCGTTACTGGCCGCCTGGTTAACCCGTTGGATCTCTGCGGGCTCCCTCTCTGGCTTCGGTTTTCTGCTGGCGGCCACAGGGCTGTACATCCTCAGTCGAGTCCCTATAGGCGATCACCTGCAGTTGATTTTTGCCATGCTGATCATCGGTATCGGAGCTGGTTTTCCTTGGGGACTAATGGATGGGCTAGCGGTAAACGTTGTACCCAAAGAACAGGCAGGCATGGCCGCTGGAATTTTTAACACCACGCGTGTCGCTGGTGAAGGTATCGCACTTGCAATCTCCATTGCCATGCTCACTACCCTGGTCAACAGCAGCCTCCTTAGGCTGCAACCGCAGAATGATAATAGCGAGCTGGTCCAACGCCTAATCATGGGGGATATGAGCCTCTCGCAAAATCTAGACCATGCGCAGGTACTGACCGCATACCATGAGGGCTTTAGCACCCTAATGTTGATCCTCTCGTTTTTTACTATTATTTCATCTTGCGCTGCGTTCTTCTTGCTGAGCCCGAAGGCGCGACTATAGCGCCATCCTCGCGGGCAGGTGGCTGACCAGCGCATCCACCGCCAGCCGCACTTTCAAGGGTAAATGCGGCGTGAGCGGCCAGACAGCATGCACTTCAAAGTCTTTCCCCGGTACCTCCCCCAATACCTGCTGTAATCGGCCTTCCAGCAAGGCATCACGGATTAGCCAGCATGGCAGCCAGGCAATGCCAAACCCCGCCACCGCCGCGTCGGCAATCGCCTGCAGATCGTCCATCAGCAAGCGAGGTTTTGGCATCACTTCTCGCGTTGTTCCGTCTGCCTGAGGGATCAACCAGCTACGTATCATTGAGGCGTAGCGATAAGCGATAGCGTCGTGCTGGGGCAGCTCCTCAACGCTGTCTGGGACACCACTGCGAGCCAGATACTCCGGCGAGGCGCATAGGGTCATGCGGTTATCCCCTAACCTTCTAGCCACCAGCCCGGCACTGTTCGGCAATGGACCATTACGCACCGCCAGATCGAATCCTTCCTCAGCCAAATCCACCACCCGATCGCTAAATGACAGATCGAGTTTCAATCCTGGATGCTCACGCGACAATGCGGTAAGCACCGGCGCGATACACAGGCGGCCAATCAGCACTGGCATCGAAACCCGTAACCGGCCACTGACCTGCCGCTTACCGCTTTCCAGCAGGTTCTCTGCGACGCGGATCTCTTCCAACGCCCGTAAACAACGCTCATAGAACAGCGCGCCATCGTCAGTCAGGTTCAGGCTGCGGGTGGTGCGGTGAAACAGGCGTACGCCCAACCGTTGCTCCAACCGGGCGATAGTTTTGCCCACCGCCGAACGGGAGAGGTGCAACCTGTTGGCCGCCAGCGCAAAACTGCCCGCCTCCACCACGCTGACCAATACCGAAATGCCGCTTAATCGGTCACTCATCACTTGTAGCCTTTAAGGAAACAATCTTGTGAAATTTTATCGCCACTGGTGATTTTAAATCAACGCTATTATCTGTGAATATCTTCAACCCATCAGGAGCACCTCATGACCGAAACCATGCAACGCTGGACGATGAACGCCGTAGGGCGTGAACATCTGCAATTAACCGAGAGCGCCATTCCACAGCCCGGCCCACATCAGGTTCGGGTCAAAGTGAACGCCGTGGCGCTGAATTACCGCGATAAAATGGTGATAGAAGGCACCATGCCGTTGGATCTGCCGCTGCCGTTTACCCCAGCCTCGGATATGGCTGGCGTGGTAGATGCAGTGGGAAGTGGCAGCATGCGTTTTCGACCTGGCGATCGGGTGATCTCTACCTTTAGCCCGGACTGGATAGAGGGTAAGCCTGATGGTGATGCGCGCATTCCACCTTACCGTACGGCAGGCGGTACCTATCAAGGGATGCTGGCCGAATACGTGGTGGTCGATGAAAACTGGCTGAGCGCAGCTCCCGGCACGCTAGACGATGCCGAAGCCAGTACCTTACCCTGCGCAGGGCTGACGGCCTGGTTTGCCTTGGTAGAACGCGGTCATTTGCGTGCCGGGGAATCGGTATTGGTACAAGGCACCGGTGGCGTTGCCTTGTTCGCGCTACAGATTGCCAAAGCCCACGGAGCACAGGTCTTTGTCACCTCCGGCAGCGAAGAGAAGCTGCTACGTGCCAAGGCGTTAGGGGCCGATCACGGCATTCACCGCCTGCGAGAGGATTGGGTGGAGTCGATCTATCAACTGACGCAGGATCGCGGTATCGATCATATTGTCGAAACCGTTGGCGGCAGCAATCTGGTCAACTCACTACGCGCCGTGGCGATACATGGCCGTATCTCAGTCATTGGCGTGCTGGAGGGTTTTGATATTGCCATTCCAGCTAGCCTATTGCTGCTGAAATCGCCGCAGATCCAGGGCATCGGTGTAGGCCACCGCCGCGCATTGGAAGATTTGGTACGTGCCGTCGACGCCAACGGCATTAAGCCTGTCATCGACCAGCGTTACCGTTTCGATCAGCTACCCGCGGCGCTCGATCACCTCGATCGCGGCCCGTTCGGCAAAATAGTACTGACACGTTAACCTTGCATGATGGCGCTATTGTCCCGCAGCCGGGCGATCTCATCGCTCGGCGTAATGCCAAACAGCCGCTTAAACTCGCGGCTGAACTGCGAAGCGCTCTCGTAGCCCACGCGGATCGCCGCCGTGCTGGCCTTCAGGCCGTCATGCAGCATCAGCAAACGCGCCTTGTGCAGACGATACGACTTCACATACTGCAGCGGCGAGGTATTGGTCACCGCCTTGAAGTTATGGTGAAACGCCGACACGCTCATGTTCACTTCGTACGCCAACTGTTCGACATTGATATTCTCGGCATACTGATTCTCAATCCGCCGCAACGCCTTGGCGATCTGGCTGAAATGGGTATGCCGGTTAACCAGTTCCTGCAACGAAGCACCGCAACTGCCACGCAGCACGTAATAAAGCAGCTCACGCACGATCTGTGGCCCCAGTACCCGCGCATCCAACGGTTTCTCCATCACGTCCAACAGACGTTCTGTGGCGCACAGCATTTCATCGCTAAGCACTGAGAGATTAACGCCGCTGCTTTCCCCCCTAGGCTGCATCAGATAATCGTCATCACCGATATCGATCAGCAGATCCTGTAGCATCTGGGTGTCGATATTGACCGCCAGCCCCACCAGCGGCTGTTCCGGGCTGGCAAAGGTTTCACACTCAAACGGTAGTGATACCGTCATCAACAGGTAATTGCGCGGATCGTACTGAAACACCTTGCTGCCACAGTAGCCCACCTTGTGGCCCTGAAAGATGATGACGATGCCAGGCTCATACATCACCGGCTGACGCGGGTAATACTCATCGCTATACAACACCTTCACCATAGGTACGGGCGTTGGGCTATAGCCTTTGGCGGCGGCAAAGCGCATCGCCTGGCGCGCCATACGGCTACGTAGTTCAACGTTCTCCATCAGCAAGCCCCTCTAATCGCCTGAATAATTCGACACGGATAATAACCATAAAGATGCTTTTTCTACAGTGTAGTGTAGAAATAGGCAAGACACCGACAGGAATGTGCATTGTGCGATCGGGCCAGGTTACCGACAATAGACTCCAGCTATTTTGCGCCGCTGGCGCTTCCCTGACACGAAAAGAGAATACGATAATGCAAAACTTCATCCTCCACACCCCAACCAAAATCCTGTTCGGTAAAGGCCAGATTGCCGAATTAGGCAAACAAATTCCGGCAGACGCCCGCATCCTGATCACCTACGGCGGTGGCAGCGTGAAGAACAACGGCGTGCTGGATCAGGTCTATGCCGCGCTGGCTGGCCGTAACGTGCAGGAGTTCTCCGGTATTGAGCCTAACCCGACTTATGAAACCCTGATGAAAGCGGTAGAAATCGTGCGGGCAGAAAAGATCGACTTCCTGCTGGCGGTCGGCGGCGGCTCGGTGGTTGATGGCACCAAATTCATCGCGGCGGCGGCCGACTACCAGGCCGATCGCGATCCTTGGCATATCCTGAAAACCGTGGGCAGCGAGATCGCCAGCGCAGTACCGATGGGCTGTGTGCTGACCTTGCCAGCGACCGGCTCCGAGTCCAACAGCGGCGCGGTGATCACCCGTAAAAGCAGCGGCGATAAACAGCACTTCTTCTCCCCGCTGGTGCAGCCTCTGTTCGCCGTGCTCGATCCGGTGGTGACCTATTCGTTGCCTCCACGCCAAATCGCCAACGGCGTAGTGGACGCCTTTGTCCACACCATTGAGCAGTACCTGACTTACCCGGTCGATGCCAAGGTGCAGGATCGCTTTGCCGAAGGCCTGCTGTTAACGTTGCTCGAAGATGGCCCACGTGCGCTGGCCGAACCGGAAAACTATGCGGTACGTGCCAACGTGATGTGGAGTGCCACTATGGCGCTGAACGGCCTGATCGGTGCCGGTGTGCCGCAAGATTGGGCAACGCATATGCTCGGCCACGAACTGACCGCCATGCACGGCCTGGATCATGCGCAAACCCTGGCCGTCGTCCTGCCTGCCTTGCTGGTAGAGAAAAAAGCCCAGAAACGCGAAAAACTGCTGCAGTACGCCGATCGCGTCTGGGGCCTGCGTGAGGGTTCCGAAGAAAGCCGTATCGACGGTGCAATCGCCGCCACCCGCGCCTTCTTTGAGCAAATGGGCGTGCCAACCCGTCTGTCTGATTATCAACTCGACGGTAGCTCCATCCCTGCGCTGCTCGACAAATTGCACCAGCACGGCATGACCGCACTGGGCGAGCATGGGGACATCACGCTGGAAGTCAGCCAACGCATTTATCAAGCGGCACGCTAATTGCTGGCGCACGATTTCATCGCAACATCACAGTTTCCTGCTAGGCTTTAGTTTCTACTTACCGTGCCCGACCGATCATCGGGCACGGTTGTGCGCCTTATCCGCGCTTTCGATCGCATCGCATAACATCGTCTCGTTAACTCATGGGAGAATTTTATGGCGAACCAATCCAGCTCCGTCTCTGACAATAGCATTCGTGCCTGGGCAGCGCCCGGCAAGCGACAGCCGCTTGAACCTTTTACCTTCGACGCCGGTGCATTAGGCGACGATGAGATTGAAGTTGCTATCGATTACTGTGGCGTCTGCCACTCCGACCTCTCCATGCTGAACAATGAATGGGGCATCACCCACTACCCGTTCGTGCCCGGCCATGAGGTGGTGGGAAAAGTCACCAAGCTGGGTGCCCATGCGCAGAACAAAGGGCTGAAGGTTGGCCAGGTGGTAGGCGTTGGCTGGAATCGCGGCAGCTGTATGCACTGTCACCCCTGTATGTCTGGGGATCAGCATCTGTGCAACGAGGTACAACCTACCATTATTGGTCGTCACGGTGGTTTTGCCGATCGCATCCGCAGCCACTGGGCCTGGGCGATCCCATTGCCGGAAGGCGTTGACGTGACCAGTGCCGGGCCGCTGTTCTGCGGTGGGATCACGGTGTTCAACCCACTATTGCAATACGATGTCCGCCCGACACAGCGCGTTGGCGTGGTCGGTATTGGCGGCCTGGGTCACATGGCGATCCGCTTTATGCATGCCTGGGGCTGTGAAGTCACCGCCTTCACCTCGTCCAACAGCAAACGTGACGAAGCGCTTTCGTTGGGAGCTCACCGAGTAGTGGCCAGCAATGACAGTGCCGCATTACAGGCCATTGCTAATCAACTCGACTTTATTCTGGTCACCGCCAGCGCCTCTTTAGATTGGGACGCCTTCATCGGCACCTTGGCCCCGAAAGGCCGCCTGCACTTCGTTGGGGCGATCCCCGATCCGGTGCCGGTTCAGGTGTTCTCATTTATCAGCAAACAGGCTGAACTTTCCGCTTCACCTACCGGGGCTCCTTCACGCCTTGCTGACATGCTGGCGTTCTGCGCCCGGCATGGCATTGAGCCACAGGTGGAGCATTTCCCACTGAGCAAGGTCAACGATGCCATCGCGCATCTGGAAGCGGGCAAAGCCCGTTACCGTATCGTACTGGATATGCACGCTTGAGGTCGCAAACTCGGCAAGCGCTGAGGTGGCGAACTAAAATTCATGTAAGCAGGCTTTGGCCTGAAAGCAGTCATAAGGAGATAGCGCATGCAACCCATCATCAAACTCCACGATGGTAATCTGATGCCGCAGTTGGGACTCGGCGTATGGCAAGCCAGCATTGAAGAAACCACGCAGGCCGTCACCAAGGCGCTGGAAGTCGGCTATCGCTCCATCGATACCGCCGCGATTTACAAAAATGAGGAGGGGGTAGGTGCCGCGCTGCAAGCTACCTCGATCCCACGTGAAGAGCTGTTTATCACCACCAAACTGTGGAACGACGATCAGGGTAATCCGCAGGCGGCGCTGGAAACCAGCCTGAAAAAGCTGAAGCTGGATTACGTCGATCTCTACCTGATCCACTGGCCGAAACCGGCACAGGATCAGTATGTCGAAGCCTGGCGCGGCTTGATCAAACTGCGTGAGCAAGGGCTGGTGAAAAGTATCGGCGTCTGTAACTTCCACACGCCACATCTACAACGCCTGCTGGATGAAACCAGCGTCGCGCCGGTGATCAACCAGATCGAACTGCACCCGCTGCTGCAACAGCGCCAGCTGCGCGCCTGGAATGCCACCCACCATATCGCCACCGAATCCTGGAGCCCGTTGGCGCAAGGGGGTGAAGGCGTCTTTGATCAACCCCTGATCAAGAAGCTGGCGGAGAAGTACAACAAGACGCCTGCACAGATCGTCGTGCGCTGGCATCTGGACAGCGGCCTGATCGTGATCCCGAAATCGGTTACGCCAGCACGCATTCGCGAAAACTTTGAGGTGTTTGATTTCAAACTGGATAAGGACGAACTGGGCGAAATCACCAAGCTGGATATCGGCAACCGCCTGGGGCCGGATCCCGATTCACTGTAAGCTTGGCGGGGCCGCACTGTCGGCCCCGTTGCTTTATTGTTGGCAGCCTCTCGCGTTAATTGGCTTTTAACCCAAGATCTTATCGGCCGCTGGCGCTATGATATGGCGCAGCAATCCGATCACAGCAGCTTGGAGTTTCATGACCTTCTCTTTCTCATCTTTGCCGCGCCTGACCATGGTGTTAATGCTGTTGGTATTGGCCGGCTGTTCCAGCAAGCACCAACGTACCAGCCACGATCCTCACGCCTATGACGATGAAATCGAAGACGCGGCCGACGAGTATGATGTTGATGAAAAACTGATCGCCGCCATTATTCAGGTAGAGTCTGGCTTTAATCCAAAAGCTGTCAGCCCTTCCAACGCCATCGGCCTGATGCAGCTCAAGGCGAATACCGCCGGTTGTGATGCCTACCGTTTTAAAGGCAAACGCGGCTGCCCGGATGATGACGATCTGTTGGATCCCGAAACCAATATCGATCTGGGCGCGGCCTATATCGGGGCGCTGCAACAGCAGCAACTGAAGTGGATTGACGATCCGGTGACCCGCCGCTATGCCACTGAAGTGGCCTATGCCAACGGCGCAGGAGCCTTGCTACGTACCTTCTCCAGCGATCGCAAAAAAGCCATCAGAATGATCAACAACCTGTCACCCGAGGCCTTTCACTGGCATGTGCGCCAGTACCATCCGTCACCTCAGGCACCGCGTTATATGCTGAAGGTCGAGGCGGCGTATAACAGTTTGTAGCCAGAATACTCAGGCTATCCCTGATAACCTACCGTGGAATTTCTGCAAATTTGACACGATGGAGCGGTAGACATGGGTTGAAAAATCGCCAGGTAAAGTTTTTGTTACCGCATCGATGGCTCTCGGAACGTTCTCCGCGAAATAATGCAGGATCTCCATCATTTGCTCTGCGGGGAAATTCACCTCCTTTGCTGTCGCCACAAAGTGACGGGGATAGATTTTGCCAATCTCGTTTTTCCTTCCCTTGCTGGCTTTCAGGCTCATTGCCAACTTAAGATCGCTCATATGTAAACCTTGCCCACCGAGCACGGGAAAGGCAGAAATAATGTCGTAGAAGGGAGTTAATCTAAAGCTACCGCCTGCCTGAATAAAAATGGAGAAATTTTTCGCATGCCCATCCGTTGCACCAAGCAGCCATTGAAAAACCTGAAATTTCATAAAGTCATATCGGTCTTTTAACGCGGTGCTGGAACCAAGCAAAAAATCCATGATCTTGGCAATTCCTGGCCCCCCGTCTGATTCATACTTCACTGATGAGGGCAGACCGTAAACTTGGCAGAGATCTTCTTGCGGCAAGCGAAGCAACTCGGTTCTGTTCTTCACCCAGCGACGATCAAACCGTTCAACTGCCAGAGCCCTGATGGTCTCAGTCCTGATGATCTCGGTATCAGGCACAGCAAATCCAAGTTCACGTGCTAATGCCAAACATAAATACTCATTATCAACACTCTCACGCAGATCCAGCGTGGCATTAGGCTGTTTTATTTCGCCTATCGGCAGCTTAATGATGTGGGTAGTTGGCGTCATTCCACTCGGGAGACACCAATCCTCATTAATCTTCAGCAGCGCCGTCTTTTCCTGGGCACCTGCAACCGATATTCTGAAATCGTCTTCTTCATTAATCATGCCAAGCGGAATATCTGATTGGTATGCGGTGAGTAACGTTTCCAGTCGGATTTCATCCAGTGGCTGCCATGTTAATGTCAGTTCGGTGACAGTTTTCCCTGGCAGAAGTAACGTCACAGCTCCCACACTATCTCTTCCTATCTCGGCAAGAAGATCAAAGGGTTGTGTCGATTTGGCGTGATACCTTTTAACAATTCGCTCCCGAACCTTTGGATTGTCCGGCAACAGGTTATCAAAGTAGTTAATCACCGCATCAGATGTGATGTTGCCTACCTCTAAAGGCAGAGATAGAGAAAGAGGCCTAGCGCGCGGATTGCGCATCCAACTATCATCATATCTGAACGTATGCGCACCGGTTGTCTGCTTCGTCAACTCACCGACTAGTTCGTTGTTCATCCACGTAATAAGCGTTGCCATTACCAGTCAAGCTCCTGTTGATTTTCCTTATCACAGACGGCTGTCATATCATTTTTTTCGCATACAACCATAGACATTTCAAGTGATTGCAATATTTTAAACAGCGTAGTTAGCGTTGTTTTTTCGGGGTTGTTTTCGAAGTTGGAAATGGTTGCCTGCTTAATACCGATCCGACCGGCAAGATCGCTTTGCGTCCAATGGTTTCTCTGCCGCACCAGTTTTAGATAGTTTGCCAGTTGGGCCGGGCTATAAATTTTTGGTGGACTCATCACACTGACCTCCTAGGTATCCGCACTAAAGGATAATTATCAGTATATCCTCTGATGAGGATAAAGGAATAAATATCCTCACAAAGGGATAATGATAAGTATATCCCCACAAGGGGATAAATCACGATTCTGGATCCAGCGGCTATTGAAAGTTTTTAAGTGATGTATAGAAAGCTATGCCCTCAGGGAGAGGGCTAGTACGAGGGAGCCACTTGGGCTCCCTGCTCTATCAGGCCTTACCGTTGCGGATAGGCTTGCGCGGTGGCTTGTTGGACGGTGTGCGCTGGCGGGTAATGTCAGTGTGCTTGGTCAACGCCGGGCGGGTATGCCGCTGTAAGCGCTTGGCCTCGCGCTGTTCGTCGATGCTCGGTGCTGGCACCAGGCATTCGCGACGGCCACCAATCAGGTGCTTCATTCCCATCTCCTCCAACGCCGTACGGATCAGCGGCCAGTTAAGCGGATCGTGATAGCGCAACAATGCCTTATGCAGGCGGCGCTGGCGATCGCCCTTCGGAATAAACACGTCTTCGCTCTTATATCCCACCTTACCCAACGGGTTCTTGCCGCTGTAATACATGGTGGTGGAGTTCGCCATTGGCGACGGGTAGAAGTTCTGTACCTGATCGAGACGGAAACGGTTTTTCTTCAGCCACAGCGCCAGATTCACCATGTCCTCATCGCGGGTGCCCGGATGCGAGGAGATGAAATAAGGGATCAGATACTGCTCTTTACCTGCCTGTTTGGAATACTGATCGAACAGCTGCTTGAAGCGATCGTAGCTGCCCATCCCTGGCTTCATCATCTTGGACAATGGCCCGGTTTCAGTATGCTCCGGTGCGATCTTCAGATAGCCGCCCACGTGATGGGTCGCCAATTCCTTGATATAACGCGGATCTTCAACCGCCAGATCGTAACGTACCCCGGAGGCGATCAGGATCTTCTTGATCCCTTCCAGCTCACGGGCGCGGCGGTAGAGTTTGATGGTCGGCTCATGGTTGGTATCCATATAGGTACAGATTTCCGGATACACACAGGAGGCACGGCGGCAGGTTTGCTCGGCACGCGGGTTGGTGCAGCGCAACATATACATGTTAGCCGTTGGGCCACCCAGATCGGAGATCACTCCGGTAAAGCCCGGCACCTTGTCGCGGATCTCTTCGATTTCACGCACGATCGAGTCTTCCGAACGGCTCTGGATAATGCGCCCTTCATGCTCGGTGATTGAACAGAACGAACAGCCACCGTAGCAACCACGCATAATGTTCACCGAGAAGCGGATCATATCGTAGGCCGGGATGCGCTCTTCGCCATAGGATGGGTGCGGCACACGCTGATACGGCAGGGCAAACACGCTGTCCATTTCCGGCGTGGTGAGCGGGATCGCCGGTGGGTTGATCCACACATAGCGGTCGCCATGTTTTTGCATTAACGCACGGGCGCAGCCAGGGTTGGTTTCATGATGCAGGATGCGCGAAGTGTGGGCATACAGCACCTTGTCCGCCTTCACCTTCTCGAAGGAAGGCAACAGCACGTAGGTTTTTTCCCACGGCTTGGGCTTGGCGGCACGTACGGTGACCGGCTTGGCCTCTGGCTCTGGCGTGCTGCCGTCGGCACAGGGCAAATCTTCACCGTAAGGATTAGGGATTGGCTCGATACGGCCCGGCTTGTCCAGGCGAGTGGAATCCACTCCGCTCCAGCCCGGCATGGCCCCTTTACGCATCACTGCGGTGTTACGGATATCGTGGATATCCTGAATTTTTTCACCCGCCGCCAGGCGATGCGCCAACTCCACCAGCGGGCGTTCGCCGTTGCCGTAGATCAGCATATCGGCCTTGGAATCCACCAGGACCGAGCGGCGCACGGTATCCGACCAGTAATCATAATGGGCAATACGGCGCAGACTGGCTTCAATACCGCCCAGGATGACGGGCACATCTTTATAGGCTTCTCTACAGCGTTGGCTATAGACCAGCGTGGCGCGATCCGGGCGTTTGCCGCCCACGTTACCGGCGGTATAGGCATCGTCATGACGCAGCTTACGATCGGCGGTATAGCGGTTGATCATCGAGTCCATATTGCCAGCGGTCACGCCGAAGAACAGGTTCGGTTTGCCCAAACGCATAAAGTCTTCTTTGTTGCTCCAGTCCGGCTGAGCAATGATCCCCACGCGGAAGCCCTGAGCTTCCAGCATGCGGCCCACAATCGCCATGCCAAAGCTTGGGTGATCGACGTAAGCGTCCCCGCTGATCACAATCACATCACAGCTATCCCAGCCTAATTGGTCCATCTCCTCACGCGACATCGGTAAAAACGGCGCGGGGCCAAAACATTCGGCCCAATAAGGCTCGTAGGAGAACAATTCACGTTCGGGTTGGATCAGGCTGGTAGTGCTCATTCGGGTGCTCTTGTGCAGGTTAATTTATCGCCGGGCGGCGATTATACGCACTCGCCGCCAAAAGAGCATGGTTATTTCTCAGATTACTCAGCTTTTGACCTCAAACTCGTACACATCGCTGCGGCACAGCGTTTCGCTGAACTCCAGCACTTCGCCCTGGGCATTGCGGCTGGTCTGGACAATGCGTAACAGCGGTGTGCCGCTTTGCACATTGAGCAAGCTGGCGTTCTCGTCATTGCTGGCAACCGCCTTCAATAAAAAATGCCTGCCCTCTGGCACAATACCTCGCGACTTCCATAGGGCATACAGCGAGTGTTCCAGCTCTTCGGGATCGGGCAGAAAACGGGTCGGGATATAGGTGGTTTCCAACGACACCGGATTGCCATCCATCAACCGCAGGCGACGTAACTTGACCACGATACTGTCGCTTGCCAACTCCAGCGCCTTGGCTACCTCGCTGGGTGCCTTTATGCAGGAACGCAACAGCCATTGGTTACTGACGCTGCTGCCACTGCGCAAAACCTGCGCGGTAAAGCCGTTATCCTGATTGAGGGAATAGCCGATGTGCATAGCCACTCGAGTACCAATGCCCTGTTGGCGCGAGACCAGCGCTTTTTCTTCCAGCAACCTCATCGCCTTACTGACGGTGACCCGTGACAAATCCAATGCTTCAGCCAGCATGCGTTCCGGCGGTAAAAAATCGCCAACGCCCAAGACACGCTGTTTAATGGCAATTTCGAGGGAATTCGCCAGCTGGATGTAACGTGGTGCCGCCGCTGCCTGTGAAAACTGCTGACGCAGCAAGGCAATAAAATCATTCATCGGACCCACCTCTGATTTGTTCGCATTCCTCAAGCCGCCTCGTTTTTACCATATTTGTCACATTCAGGGTAATTACATCATGCGCGCTTGCATTGGACTTAGATTGGAGTCACATTTTTCAACCATTGGACTTTAATTGGATCCATTTTACAGTTAACATTAGCAACACTGATGTTTTACATCGGTTAGCACCAACACCAGGGAACACCCATATAAATGAAAAATATAAAAAATCCTCACCACGCCATACTCGGAGCGCTCTATGGGCAAGCCGTGGGCGATGCGATGGGGATGCCGTCAGAACTGTGGCCATTACAACAGGTTAGTGATTATTTTGGTTGGATCACCAGCTTCCTGCCTGGCCCGGCAGAAAATATCGCAGCAAACGGCTTTATCGCCGGGGAATACACGGATGACACCCAGCAGGCAGTGGCCTTGATAGATGCGCTGTTGGCCGCAGAGGGCCGGGTCGAACCGGAACGTATAGCTCACCACATCATGCTGTGGGCAGAACGGATCGGGGCCTTTGAGAAAAATATTCTCGGCCCCAGCTCCAAAGCCGCGCTGTTGGCGTTCCGCGCCGGTACGCCAGTGGCAGAGATCGCCGCTAACGGCGTGACCAATGGAGCAGCCATGCGTGTAGCTCCGTTAGGTTGCCTGCTGCCCAGCGGCGATTTGCCAGCCTTTATCACAGCGGTAAGGCTGTCTTGCAGCCCGACCCACAAGTCGGATATCGCCGTAGCTGGCGCTTTTGCCATTGCCTGGGCCGTTAGCCGGGCTGTCGAAGGCGCGGATTGGGTCACCATCAAGCAAGAACTGCCCGCACGGGTGGAGCAGGTGCAACAGCAACATATCACCACCTTCAGCCCTTCGCTCAGTCGCCGTCTGGTTTGGGCGCTGGAGTTCACCGCTAACCTGCGCCATCTGCCGGATAGCGAAGCATTGGCGGAGCTTTACCATACCGTCGGTGCCGGGATGGACACTATCGAGTCAATCCCGATGGCGTTGGCACTGGTTGAACTGGCAGACACCGATCCGCAGCGTTGTGCGATCCTGGCCGCCAATCTGGGTGGAGATACCGATACCATTGGCGCCATGGCAACGGCAATCTGCGGAGCCTTACGCGGCATAGCCGCCTTCCCGGCGGAGTGGATTGCCACGATCAATAGCGCCAATCAAATAGATTTTGAGCCCTACGCGGCCGCTCTCCTCAGGCTGCGCAAACAGGAATAAATCGCACCATGAGTGAAATCAACCGCAGTGAGACATGGAAAGTAGAAAGCACGGGGATCGATCGCGTACCGGATGCCGAGCAGACCGGTAAACCGCTCGAACTGTTCTGGATATGGTCTGCCGCCAACATCGGCATTCTCGGCGTGGTGTACGGGGCAATTATTGTCGCGTTCGGCCTGTCCTTTATCCAGTCCATCCTGGCCGCATTGGTCGGGGTAGCCAGTTTTGCTTTGGTAGGTTATACCAGCTTCGCCGGCAAACGTGGCCGTACCTCTACTTTGACCTTATCGCGGGTGATTTTTGGCCTGAAGGGCAACATCGCCCCCACCACCTTCAGTTGGATCAACCTGATGGGTTGGGAAGCGGTGAACGTCATCACCGGCACACTCACCCTGGCGGCGCTGTTCCAGGCCATAGGCCTGGGTGAAAGCCACTCCCTTACCGCTTTCAGCCTGTTGCTGTTTGGTGGCTTGACCATCGTAGTCAGCCTGCTGGGCCAGAACACGGTAGTCTGGATGCAGAGCTGGTTCAGCCGGATATTCGGCACCATGACGCTGATTGTGGTGCTGTATATCGTCTTCACCACCGAATGGGGCAAAGTGCTGTCACTGCCTTCCGGTAGTTGGTTGACCGGCTTCCTGCCCGCCGTTTCGGTGATCGCAGCCGGTACCGGTATCAGTTGGGCCATTGCCGGGGCCGATTACAGCCGTTATCAAAGCCCGGAATCTTCAGACAAAAGCATCTTTGCCGCCGTGGTGGGCGGTGCCTGCCTGCCCCTGATCCTGCTGATGTTCACCGGCATTCTGCTTTCGGTACAGTTGCCGGATCTGGCCAGCGCCGCCAACCCGATTGCGTTAATCGGCTCGGTGCTGCCAAAGTGGATGGCCATCCCTTATCTGTTGGCCGCGACCGCCGGTATCGTCACTATTGCGGTGCTCAGCCTCTACTCCGCCAGCCTTAACCTGCTAACGTTAGGCGTGAAGGTGAAACAGTCGCTGGCCGTCTCCATTGACGCCGTGGTGATCCTTGGCATCGCCATCTATGTACTGTTTATCTCTGGCGACTTTATGGGGCCATTTATCTCTTTCCTGGTGTTCTGCGGGGTATTCCTTGCCGCCTGGGAAGCCATTTTCATTCTCGATTATGCTAAAGTGCGCCGTCATCATGGTTACGACGGTAATGCCCTGTACGGCCTGAACGGCCAGAACCGCGGCGTGCGTAAGGTGCCACTATTCTGCTGGTTCCTCGGCGCCTTGTGCGGGCTGCTAGTGACCAAAACCGGCTTTATCGATGGCCCATTGGCTAAAGGCCTGTTCGCTGATTCCAGCCTGGGGCTGTTCGTTTCCTTCCTGGTCAGCCTGGTTGCCTATGGCCTCTATCTGGCAAGTAACAAAGGACATCAATGAGTGAATTTGTCGCAGTAAAACCCATTCTGGTGGTAGGCGGTGCCGTAGGTGATGTGGTCCTCACGCTGCCAAAGCTGCCAGCCAGCGGTGAAGATATCGAAGCGCAGCCACAAGAGCGACAGATTGGCGGTTGCGCCTTCAACGTAGCACGGGCGCTACGCCGCCTGGATGTTCCCGTGATTAACGGTATGCCGGTTGGCAACGGAGACTGGGGAACAGCCATCGAAGCCGCCATGCAGGAGCTGGATCTGCCGGTGCTGCTACGCCATGGCCAGTTGGATAATGGTTGGTGCCTGGCGTTGGTGGAACCCAACGGCGAACGTACTTTTGTTACCGTGACCGGTTGTGAAGCCCATTGGAATAAGGCGCAGCTGGCTACCCTGCCGCTAACGCCGGAAACGGTGGTGTATGCCAACGGCTATGAACTGGTGGGAGAACCCGGTGAAGCACTGCGAGACTGGCTTACCCGCCTGCCGTTCGATCAGTGGCGGCTGCTGGATCCCGGCCCGCGCGTCGATCAATTAGGTGAAGAGTTTTTCGCCATGCTTAGCGATAGCCACACCTTGCTCACCCTCAACCGCGACGAAGTCGCGATCTTGTGTGGGGAAGGCGACGCCGTCAGCGCCGCACAACGTTATGCCACAGCGCATAACATTACCCTGATCTGCCGGTTGGATCGTGACGGTGCCTGGGTCTGTGATGGTCGCAATGAACCGCAGCATGTGCCCGTTTACCCGGTTGACGTCGTTGATACCATCGGCGCGGGGGATGCCCACTGCGCGGGTTTGCTAGCCGGGCTTTCCGCTGGCCTGTCGTTGGTACAAGCGGTCGATCTTGCCAACCGCGTGGCGGCCTGCGTGGTGGCCAGCCGTGGTGCCGCCGGAGCTCCAGACTGGCAACAACTGCAACAGCGTTTTCCTGCCTGATATCACAGGGGCTGAACTCAGCCCCTGTGTTTTACCTCAATGCGCCTTCTGCAGCTCGCCGCTCATCTCTTCCGGCCGATGTTGATAGTTGAAAGACAGGGCAAAAATCACCCCCAGCACCAGCGTATAGGCGGCAAATACCAGCCAGATACTCTGCCAGTCTTTCACCCCGTTATGGGTGAAGAAGTCCACAACCTCGCCGCTGGCAATGGCTCCAACGTAAGCCCCTGCACCGTTGACCATGGTCATGAACAGCCCCTGAGCGCTGGCACGAATGCGGTGGTCGGTTTCTTTCTCCACAAAGATGGCGCCGGAAATATTGAAGAAATCAAACGCGCAGCCGTAAACGATCATTGAAAGCAAGAGCAGTAGGAAGCCGAACCCGGCAGGCGTACCGTAGGCCAGGAACAGGAAACGCAACGTCCAGGCCGCCATGCTGATCAGCATCACCTGCTTGATGCCATATCTCCGCAGGAAGAACGGGATGGTGAGGATGAAAAACACCTCAGAGATTTGCGACAGGGAGAGCAGCACCGAAGGATAGCGCACGCTGAGGCTGTCCTGATAAAGCGGGTTAAGAGAGAAATCGTGCAGGAACGGGTTGCCGAAGGTATTGGTGATTTGCAGCGCCGCCCCCAGCAACATCGCAAACAGGAAGAACACCGCCATGCGCTTTTGCTTGAACAGCACGAACGCATCCAGCCCCAACATGCTGACCCAGCTTTGCGAGCGTTTCACCTTGTTGGTCGGGCAATTTGGCAACGTCAGGGAGTAGACTGCCAATAGCAGCGACACCGCGGAAGCCAGATACAGCTGCATATTGCTCAATTCAATACGGCTAAAGCTGATTAGCCACATCGCCAGAATAAAGCCCACGGTGCCATAAACCCGCACCGGCGGGAAATCCTTGACCGTATCAAAACCGTGCTTTTCCAGGCAGAAGTAAGAAATGGCGTTGGAAAGCGCCATGGTGGGCATATAGACCATCGCGTTGAACAGCATGACCCAGAACATCACCATCGGCTGATCGACCTGTGCAGCGTAGTACAACGCCACCGCCCCCAGCAGATGACACAGGCCATACAGACGGTTGGCCTTGATCCAGCGATCGGCAATGATCCCGGCCAGGCTTGGCATGATCAGCGCGGCGATCCCCTTCGAGCTGTACACCATACCAACCTGCGCCCCGCTGAAGTGCAGGGTGTTGATCATGTAGGAACCCAACGTCACCAACCAGGCGCCCCAGATAAAGAACTGGAGAAAGATCATCACCTTCAATCGTGTTTTTATTGCCATTACCATCACCTTATTGTTGTGATTTACGCGGCAAGGTAGGGACTTGCCGCGGGGTAGTCAGATGGAAATAAGGATTACAGCGTTTTGAAGAACTCACGGATCAGGCGCATAAAGTCGTCTGCCGCCAGCGCAGCGCAGCTCAGCGTCTGCTCATGGGAAAGCGGCGTATCGGATAACCCTTCGGCATAGTTGGTCATCGCCGAAACCACCAGCACTTTCAGGCCGCAGTGCCGGGCCGAAAGCACTTCTGGCACGATCGACATCCCCACCACGTCACAGCCCAGCGTCTGCATCATGCGGATCTCGGCCGGGGTTTCAAAGTTCGGGCCGGTGTAGGCGGCAAACACCCCTTCTACCAGTGGGATACCGGCCTTGGCCGCTACCGCCGCCAGCTGCGCACGCAGGTCTCGATCGTAGGCGTTAGCCAGGCTGAAGAAGCGTGGACCAAAACGCTCGTCGTTAGCACCCACCAGCGGGGATTCCGGCATAAAGTTGATGTGGTCGGTCAGCGCCACCAGGCTACCCGGGGCGACCGATTTACGCAGTGAACCAGCAGCATTGGTCGCCAGCAGGAATTCACAGCCCAGCAGTTTGAAGGTGCGCACGGCGGTGGTCATCACCTGCATGCCACGGCCCTCATAGAAATGTCCGCGCCCTTTCATACACAACACTGGCACACCTTCCAACCAGCCCGCCACCAGTTGCCCTGCATGGCCCACTACGCCGCTCACCGGGAAACCCGGAAGTTCGGTATAGTCGATGGTCACGGCGTCGGTCATTACGTCTGCCAGTGCCCCCAGCCCCGATCCCAGAATCAATGCAGCGCGAGGTTGAAAGCCAGGTAGTCTGGTCCGCAGCACGTCGGCACAAGAAAAAGCATCGTCTTGATTAAACATAGTATTCTCTTCTGTAGGGGGATAATTTAATCCCCATAGTAGAGAGCGACAGCGGGTGGCGACCAATACATTGTTGCCCGCTGATTTATTCTGTTTACCTATAAATACCCTGCATCGGGAGGCCCGAAAAACCATGAAAAAGCCACTACCCGACCCTAGCCGGATCAACTTTCGCCTGCTGCACTATTTCCGCGTGGTGGCGGAGGAGATGAACTTTACCCAGGCCGCACAGCGGCTGAACATGTCCCAACCGCCGCTCAGCAAGCATATCAAAGAGCTGGAAAGCCAGCTGGGGGTGGAGTTGTTCAAACGCACCACCCGCTCCATGGCGCTGACGCAGGCTGGCCGCACGCTGTTCCATAACGTCGAAACGTTGCTCGATCAGGCGGGCAATGCGCTCAATCAGGTGCAGCAACTGGGCCGTGGCGAGGCCGGCCATATGGTGATTGGCATGGTAGGCACCTCTGTCTGGGGCGGTTTGATCCCGGCACTAAAACGCTTTACCGGGCAGGAAGAGAAGGTCACCTGGACGTTGAATGAACAAACTCCCAGCCAGCAGATCGTCTCATTGCAGAAGCGGCATATCGATATCGGGGTCTGGCGTGAGGCAAAACAACAGGCGCTGCCGGGGCTGGCCTGTCAATTATTGGCGCGGGAGAAGATCTCGGTGGTGCTGCCGACGGGGCATCCACTGGCAACCGGGGAAGAAATCCAACTGCAAGCCCTGGAGCATGACAAATTTATCGTGCTGCCGCCCAACGAGGCCAGCCTGGGGCTGTATCTGCACAACCTGTGTCTGCAACATGGCTTTGCGCCGGACATCGTCCATCAGGTCAATGAACCGCAAACCTTGATGGCGCTGGTGGCGGAAGGCTTTGGTATTACGTTATTGCCGGACAGCTACGGGCGCATACCATGGCCCGGTGTACGGTTCTGCCCGTTGCAGGCGGCCCCTTCGGCGGATCTGTATGCGATCTACCACGCCGAAAGTGCCACCCCGGTGGTGAAGGCGTTCCTGAAAATGCTGCGAACGCCCGGGGCTGTTTAAGCGGAAGCCTGAACCACAAACTGGCCGGTCGAACCGCGATCGGCCATTTCCAACGTCTGGCTGTAGAACAGAAACGGGAAGTGCTCCGAGGAAACCTGGTTGAAGTACACCAGCAGCTCCACGTCGCCGTCGACCCAGACGGTATCCTTCCAGCCGCGATCCTCCGCCATCGGCTGCGCGCCATTGACGCGCTTAATCAGGAACTGTACGCCCTGAATGTGGAACGCCTGCGGCGTATCGGCATGAATGGTCCAACGCTCCCAGGTGCCCTGCATCGTTTGTATGTCGATGCGGTTCATATCCCAGATAGCCCCGTTGATCCCGGCCATCTTGTCGCCCAGACGGAATTCACGCGAGCGGCTGACGTTACCATCCAGCAGTTGATCTGCCAGCAGGCGCATCGGCAGATTGTCGGTGACCAGCGGCAACAGGCCTGTCGGTTTCAACGTCAGTACCTGGGTGGAAACCAGCATGCTGGAAGGTTCAAACAGGCCACGCAGACGATCCATGATCCCTGCCGCTTCACCGGCGGTGAGAGTCACTTCGGCCCCCTGCGACATGTCGATCAGCACTTCGCGGCGCTCACCTGGAGCCAGAGAAAGTTGCTGTACCGCGACCGGTGCAGGTAGGAATCCCTGATCGCTGGCAATCACGTTGATCGGCCGCCCATCACTAAGCTGCAACGAATAGCGCCGTGAGTTTGAGGCGTTCAACAGGCGCAGGCGAACCCAGCCACGTGAGACTTCGATAAACGGGTTCTGCACGCCGTTGACCAACAGCGTATCGCCAATAAAGCCCCCCTGCGCCGGAGGATCGTATTCCGGCGTACCAAAGTTATCCAGGCGCTTGTCCTGAATAATCAGTGGAAAATCATCGACGCCGTAATGGTTAGGCAGCGGCAGGTTTTTACTGATTTCATCCTCGACCAGCCATAGGCCGGCCAGGCCGTTGTAAACGTGTGGTGCCATACGGTTCGGCGTGTTGGCGTGATACCAGCAGGTGGCCGCCGCCTGACGAATAGGGATCACCGGCGACCAGTCAACGTTGGGCGACATCATGCGCGGCGCACCGCCCATCAGGGTACCTGGCACCTGCAACCCGCTGATGGTCATCGATACCGGCTCGGGCAGGCGGTTGCTGTAGATCAGTTTGACGTCGTCACCGTTGTAGACCCGCACCGTCGGCCCCAGATACATACCGTTGACGCCCCAGACGGACGCTTTGCGGTTGTCCATAAAGGCCCAATGGGCACGTTGCAGGGTTAAAAACAGCGGCTGACCACGGCGTGATTCCAGCAGTGGCGGGATCGGTAACGGAGTTGGCATCCCGCTCGCTTCGGCCCTCAGCGGCACGGTTCCCGCGCATAGCGCCAAGCCCGATGCCTGAATAAACTGACGTCGACTGAGTGACATATCTTCTCCATGAAAACAAAGCTGAACCGTGTGCAAAGCCCCGCTAAAGCGGGGCATAAACGGCATGAGGCCGTATGAAAATAGCTAACTGCGTTCTATTATTTTTTGGCGGCGTCTAACTTGGCGACTTCCGCATCCAACTGGTCAATCTTCGCCTTCATCAGCTCGCGACAATGGGCCGCCAGCTCACGCACCTGTTCTTTACTGTAATTACTGGTATCGACAGGTTCCAGCATCTCCACAATCACATGGCCGTTGTTCCAACGGTTCAGCTTGATCTTGTCGGTAGAAGAAACACAGATCGGCACAATCGGCACACCGGCCGCGATCGCCGCGTGGAACGCACCGGTTTTAAACGGCAGTAAGCCACGGCCACGGCTGCGGGTTCCTTCCGGGAACATCCAGATCGAGATGTCCTGTTTCTTGAAGGCATCCACCACCTGAGCAATGGTGCCATGGGCTTTAGCGCGGTTATCCCGGTCAATCAGCAGGTTACCGGTCAACCAGTAAAGCTGGCCGAAAAACGGGATCCACACCAGGCTTTTTTTGCCCACGGTCACGGTGCGTGGCTGTACCGCATTAGAAACCGTCACCATGTCGTAGTTGTTCTGATGGTTGGCAATGTAAATACATTTGCCGTTATTGTCCGCGCCAGCAGGCTTGCGGAGTTCAACCTGGATGCCGAACACTGTCGACAAGCGGCCGAATAGATGGCCAAAGGTCGCTACATGGCGGGGGTTACGCGGGCTGAATAAACAGTATAACGAACCGAAAAAACTCACCAACAGGCAATAGACCGTGACAATGATCGCACGTAATATCAATAACATAACAACCTCATTAGCACACTGCCAACCCGGCCGCTGAACGGCAGGGAAGATTTCTTTTTGTATGAGGAGCGCAGGCGGAAGAACGCGCGGCGCTTCTAAGTTCTCTATTTTCCCGCCAGCCATCGATCGGCACAATAAATTTATAGCCGGAAAAATTAACTAACTTAAAAAAATAGATCAGGATAAAAAAGCCCTGAATGGGTACAGCATACCAACAGGCGCAGCATGCAGCGCCCCTACGTAAGAATTTCTGCGATCGCTTGGGCGCAGTTTATTGCGCCCAAGCAGGGTATATCACCGCTTTACTCTTCGCTATCACCCAATGATTCGCGCTCTGGCATATCCACCTCAACCCGATCGATACGCTGCAGGCCACGTGGCAACAACGTGCCCTTACGGCCACGCTCGGCGCGGAATTTCTGCAGATCTTCCGGGCGCAGTTTCAGCTTGCGTTTGCCCACGTGCAGGGTGATCGAGGTCTGCGGCGGCAGTACGAACAGCCAGGCCAGTTTATCTTCCCCGCTGGCGGCCTGCGCCGACGGTATCGAGATAATCTTGTTGCCCTTGCCCTTCGACAGCTGTGGCAGATCGGCGACCGGGAACATCAGCATACGACCTGCGGCGCTGATAGACAGCAGCATATCGTCGCTGCCGTGGATTTCCATCGGTGGCAGTGCCTTGGCGTTGTCCGGCAGGGTGATCATCACCTTACCGGCGCGGTTGCGTGCGACCAGATCGTTGAAGGTACACACGAAGCCGTAGCCAGCATCGGAAGCCATCAGCAGTTTCTGATCGTCCGCAGCCATCAGCACCTGCTCGATGGTGGCACCTGGCGGTGGCGTCAGCTTACCGGTTAACGGTTCACCCTGGCCACGTGCTGAAGGCAACGTCAGCGGATCGAGCGCATAGCTGCGGCCCGTCGAATCGATGAACACCACCGGCTGGTTAGTCTTGCCGCGCGCGGCGGCAAGGAAGCTATCCCCGGCCTTGTAGCTCAAGCCGCTCGGATCGATATCGTGGCCCTTGGCGCTACGCACCCAGCCCATTTGCGACAGCACAATCGTCACCGGCTCCGAAGGCACAAAATCGTGCTCGCTCATGGCCTTGGCTTCTTCACGTTCGGTCAACGGTGAACGACGATCGTCGCCATAAGCCTGCGCATCGGCCTGGATCTCTTTCTTGATCAGGTTGTTCAACTTGCGCTCGGAAGCCAGCAGCGCCTGCAGATGATCGCGCTCTTTAGCCAGTTCATCCTGCTCGCCACGGATCTTCACTTCTTCCAGCTTGGCCAAATGGCGCAGCTTCAGCTCGAGGATCGCTTCGGCCTGGGTATCGGAGATGCCAAACCGCTGCATCAACACCGGCTTCGGCTCATCTTCGCTGCGAATGATGTGGATCACTTCGTCGATATTGAGGAACGCAACCAGCAAACCTTCCAGGATGTGCAGCCGTTTAAGCACTTTTTCCAGGCGGTAATTCAGGCGGCGGCGCACCGTATCACGGCGGAAGACCAGCCATTCGGAAAGGATCTCCACCAGCCCTTTGACCTGCGGGCGGTTGTCCAGACCGATCATGTTCATGTTGATGCGGTAGCTGCGCTCCAGATCGGTGGTGGCAAACAGGTGGTTCATCACCTGATCCAGATCGATACGGTTCGAGCGCGGCACAATCACCAGACGGGTCGGGTTCTCGTGGTCGGATTCATCGCGCAGATCTTCCACCATCGGCAGCTTTTTGGCGCGCATCTGGCTGGCGATTTGCTCCAGCACTTTGGCACCTGAAACCTGGTGCGGCAAGGCGGTGATCACCGCGCTACCGTCTTCTTTCTTCCAGATGGCACGCATGCGTACCGAGCCACGGCCATTCTGGTAAATTTTGCGGATCTCTTCGCGCGGGGTAATAATTTCCGCTTCCGTCGGGAAGTCCGGCCCCTGCACAAACTCCAGCAAATCGTCGAGCGATGAGCCAGGCTTGTCGATCAGGGCTACCGCCGCGGCGGCAATTTCACGCACGTTATGCGGTGGAATATCCGTTGCCATCCCTACCGCGATACCGGTCGTCCCGTTGAGCAGGATGTTCGGCAGACGTGCAGGCAGCATCTTCGGTTCTTGCATGGTGCCGTCGAAGTTGGGCACCCAGTCCGTGGTGCCCTGGCCCAGCTCGCCCAGCAGCACTTCGGCATATTTCGACAGGCGCGATTCGGTATAACGCATCGCGGCGAAAGATTTAGGGTCATCCGGTGCCCCCCAGTTCCCTTGGCCATCTACCAGCGGGTAGCGGTAAGAGAAGGGTTGCGCCATCAGCACCATAGCTTCATAACAGGCGCTATCACCATGCGGATGATACTTACCCAACACGTCACCGACGGTACGGGCAGATTTTTTGAATTTGGCGTTGTTGCTAAGCCCCAGCTCCGACATGGCATAGATAATGCGGCGCTGTACCGGCTTTAAACCATCGCCGATATACGGCAGCGCCCGATCCATGATGACGTACATGGAATAGTTCAGATAGGCGTTTTCAGTGAATGTGTGCAGCGGTAGACGCTCAACACCGTCATGAGTCAGTTCGCTCATTACTCAGATATCCTCAGACGACAAAGGGTCGATTCTGCCCGCGATAGTAACCCATCTGCGGGGTGGCTGTCACAGATGCTGCGTGGATCGGCCATTGATGCTGGCGATCGCCCCGGTTTATGCGAAATTCTGCCATCAGTGGCCGCCTTTATTGACTCACAGTCAACACTGTTGTGCGCTAGATCGCATTTTTCCCTGCTTCAGGAAGGATTACACTCCGTTTCAACGATATGCCTTACGGCCATCACATTCTATATTCTGACAGGAACCCAGCACCCATGAGCAATATCCTGATTATTAACGCCAAGAAGCAATTCGGCCACTCCAACGGTGAGCTGAACCAGACCCTGAGCGACGTTGCAGAAAGTTTCCTGCGCGATGCCAAGCACGATGTACAGGTCACCGTAGTCGATGACGGCTATGATATCGACGCCGAAGTGCAGAAATACCTGTGGGCCGATACGGTGATTTACCAGATGCCAGGCTGGTGGATGGGCGAGCCCTGGATCCTGAAAAAATATCTCGACGAAGTGTTCACTGCTGGCCACGGCAGCCTGTATGCCAGCGATGGTCGTACCCGTTCCGATGCCAGCAAAAAATACGGTTCTGGCGGGCTGATCCAAGGCAAGACCTACATGCTGAGCCTGACCTGGAATGCCCCATTGGAAGCCTTTACCGACCCTGACCAATTCTTCCACGGCGTGGGCGTAGACGGCGTTTATCTGCACTTCCACAAGGCCAACCAGTTCCTGGGGATGGAAGCACTGCCGACCTTTATCTGCAACGATGTGATTAAACAGCCGGATATTGCCAACGATATCGCACGTTTGCGCGCACATCTGGGCGAAGTCTTTGCTTAACTGTGATGGGTTTTATCAATCATACCCTTAACCAATGAGGCCGTAATGATCACCGTAATTGCAGAAATCAGAACCAGACCGGGCCATCGTGAAAGCGTATTAAAAGCGATTGAGAAGCTGTTGCCAGCGGTGTTGGCGGAAGAGGGCTGTGGCGGCTATCAGCCAATGATCGACGCCGACACCCAAGCACCGTGGCAGAAGCGCTCGCCGGATTCCATCTTTATGTTGGAGAAGTGGCAGAGCCAGGCGCATCTGGAACAGCACCTACAGATGGATCACATGCTCAAGCACCGTGAAATCATCAAGGACAGCGTGCTGGACACGACCATTTACGTACTGGATAACGCCTGAATGGGTGCGGCCCTTAGTGCCGCTACACCTAAAGCATGAAGCAGGTGGGGATGATGCAGGTTAGCCGACCGTTGAGCGCATGGATGTGCGATTGCAGCCCCCAAGGACAGGTTCACGGCGTGTCGGCGTTCTGCCTCATCCCCACCTCATCTTGCACGATTAACTGCAGCCATCCCCTGCTAGATATTCGGTCAAAACTGCCACTGTACGGTGAAACCCAGACTCACCGGGCTGGTGACGAAATTATCCGGCTTGGCGATTGGCACGCCCACAAAAGCATCATAGCTGATTGCCCC
>NZ_JADACK010000045.1:0-46494 GCF_015673035.1 Serratia sp. Res13-Sevr-LER1-36-b
TTCCTGGTTGGCCTAACGGGCGGCTTACATCGTTATACACTGGGTGGCATGACGGACGTTGCCTGTGCGATCTCCACGGTGGCCGAAGGGCTGGTTGGCGGCATTGTGCATAGCATTGCCATGCGTCGCGGGCGTATCGATCTGCTGTTCAACCCGCTGTTTGTCGCCGGGATTGCGTTGGTGGCGGAAGTGCTGCAAATGGCGATTATCCTGATCGTTGCGCGTCCGTTCCCCGAAGCGGTGCTGTTGGTGGAGCATATCGTCCTGCCGATGCTGATCGCCAATACCATCGGCGCCGCCATGTTTATGCAGATCCTGCTGGATCGGCGGGCGATGTTTGAGAAATACACCAGTGCCTTCTCCTCCAAGGCGTTGAAGATTGCCGAACGTACCGAGGGTATTCTGCGCCAGGGGTTTGACCAGGAAAACAGCATGAAGGTGGCGCGGGTGGTCTATCAGGAGCTGGGCATCGGCGCCGTGGCGATCACCGATCGTGACAAGCTGCTGGCCTTTATCGGCATTGGTGACGACCACCATCTGCCGGGCACGCCGATCTCCTCGGTCCACTCCCATCGCGCTATCGATAACAACGAGGTGGTGTATGCCGACGGCAACGAGCTTTCTTACTGCTGCTCCATCAACGGCAATTGCAAACTAGGTTCGACATTGGTGATCCCACTGCGTGGTGAAAATCAGCGAGTGATTGGCACCATCAAACTGTATGAACCCAAGACCAAGCTGTTTAGCACCATCAACCGCACGCTGGGGGAAGGGATTGCCAGCCTGCTGTCGGCGCAAATCATGGCCGGGCAATATGAGCGCCATAAACAGCTGCTGGCCCAGTCGGAAATCAAACTGCTGCATGCGCAGGTGAACCCGCATTTCCTATTCAACGCCCTGAATACGCTGGTGGCGGTGATCCGCCGCGATGGCGACCGGGCCTGCGAACTGGTGCAGTATCTGTCGACCTTTTTCCGCAAAAACCTCAAGCGTTCCGACGATGAGGTGAGCCTGGCGGACGAGATTGAGCATGTGAACGCCTATCTGCAGATCGAAAAGGCCCGCTTTGCCGATCGGCTGGAGATCACCGTTTCGCTGCCGGAAGAGTTGCTGGCAGTGCGTTTACCGGCGTTCTCGCTGCAGCCGATTGTAGAAAATGCGATCAAGCACGGCACTTCGCATCTGTTGGGGATTGGCCGTGTCGATATTGGTGCCCGCCTCGAAGGCGATCACCTGCTGTTGCAGGTAACGGATAACGCCGGGCTGTTCCGTCAACAAACCGGTGGCAGCGGGTTGGGGATGAACCTGGTCGATCGGCGTATCCGCGTGCGCTATGGTGAAGATTACGGTGTGCAGGTCACCTGCGAACCTGAAGCCTATACCTGCATCACCCTTAACGTTCCCTTGGCGAGGGCTGCTTGATGTTGAACGTACTGATTGTTGATGACGAGCCCTTTGCCCGCGATAACCTGCGCCACCTGCTGGAAGAGGAAGAGGGCATCACCATTATTGGTGAATGCGCCAATGCCATTGAGGCCATCAGCCAAATCCACCGCTTGCAACCGGACGTGGTGTTCCTGGACATCCAGATGCCGCGTATCAGCGGACTGGAAATGGTTGGCATGCTCGATCCGAACCGTATGCCCTACATCGTGTTTCTGACGGCCTATGACGAATACGCGGTGCAAGCCTTCGAGCAGCATGCGTTTGATTACCTGCTGAAACCGGCGGAGCCGAATCGGCTGAATAAAACCTTGCAGCGCCTGCATCAGCGCCGTGCTCCGCAGAATATTGCGGCGTTGGATGAAAGCGCAGGCTACCTGAAATACATTCCCTGCACCGGCCACAGCCGGATTTACCTGCTGCGTTTCGACGAGGTGATTGCCATCCGCTCACGCTCGACCGGGGTGTATGTGGTTCGCAATGACGGCATGGAGTGTTTTACCGAGCTGACGTTGCGCACGCTGGAAAGCCGCACGCCATTGGTGCGCTGCCACCGGCAATATCTGGTGAACCTTGAACAGGTCAAAGAGATCCGTTTTGAAGAAAGTGGCACGGCGGAAATGATTATGTCTGTGGGGGAGCCGGTCCCTGTTAGCCGCCGCTATCTCAAATCGCTGAAAGAAGAACTGGGGTTACGCGGATAACGTTAAGCGACTCGGTTTGGCATGAGGGCACCTGAATGGTGCCCTTTTTGTTTGTCCTTGACGGGTTTACCTCTCGCTTATAGCCTTGATGATATCAACGGGCGCATTCGCGCCGTACTGGGTTATAGGAACAGCAAATGAGCGAAGCACGGATTATTGCCAAAGCGATGAAAGACGGGAAACCGGCACAGGATCTGGTCATTTTGCCTGCCCTGGCTAACCGCCACGGGTTGATCACCGGGGCAACCGGTACGGGTAAAACCGTCACCCTGCAAAAGATGGCGGAGCAGTTCTCACGCATTGGCATTCCGGTATTCCTGGCGGACGTTAAAGGCGACCTGTCAGGCATTGCGGCCGAAGGTGTTCCCTCCGAGAAGTTGCAGGCGCGGTTAGCCGCGATTGGCGTTACCGACTGGCAACCCCAAGCCTGTTCGATGATCCCTTGGGATATTTTTGGCGAAAAGGGCCATCCCATCCGTGCCACCATTTCCGATCTTGGCCCGCTGCTGCTTGGCCGCCTGCTGGATCTGAATGAGGTGCAGAGCGGAGTATTACAGTTGGTGTTCAAGATCGCCGATGACAACGCCTTACTGCTGCTGGATATGAAAGACCTGCGGGCGATGGTGCAGTACGTTGGGGATAACGCCAAACAGTTTCAAACCCAGTACGGCAACATCTCTTCGGCCTCGGTCGGGGCGATACAGCGTGGTTTGCTGACGCTGGAACAGCAGGGTGCCAATCAGTTCTTTGGCGAGCCGATGTTGGATATCAACGATCTGATGAGAACCGACGCCAACGGGCACGGCATCATCAACCTGCTGGCGGCGGATAAGCTGATTAACCAGCCGAAACTGTATGCGGTGTTTTTGCTGTGGCTACTGGCGGAGCTGTTTGAGCATTTGCCGGAAGTGGGCGATCCGGAACAGCCAAAGCTGGTGTTTTTCTTCGACGAAGCCCACCTGCTGTTTAACGATGCGCCACCGGCATTGCTGACCAAAATTGAACAGGTCGTGCGCCTGATCCGTTCCAAAGGTGTGGGCATCTACTTTGTCACCCAGAATCCGTTGGATATCCCGGATAGTGTTCTGGGCCAGTTAGGTAACCGTGTCCAGCATGCGCTGCGGGCCTTTACGCCACGCGATCAGAAAGCGGTGAAGGCCGCGGCACAAACCATGCGTGCCAATCCAGACTTTGATGCGGAAACGGCAATCACCGAGTTAGGCGTGGGCGAGGCATTAGTCTCCTTCCTGGATGAGAAAGGGCGGCCGAACGTGGTGGAGCGTGCGATGGTGATCGCACCTGAATCAAAAATGGGCATGCTGGGGGCCGAAGGGATGAACAGCGCCATCAATAAATCCCCACTCTATGGCCGTTATGAAGATATGGTGGATCGTGAATCTGCCTATGAAAAACTGGCCGCAGGCGGTTTTGCCACTGTGGGTACGCCACAGCCTGGGCAACCGGCTCAGAAACCGGCCGCAGGGCAGGAAAGCGGCGGTGGCTTGATGGGCGGCTTGAACGAGATCCTGTTTGGTTCCACGGGTCCACGTGGCGGTAAACACGACGGCATCGTACAGACTGCTGCCAAGAGCATGGCGCGCGATCTGGGCCGCCAGATCCTGCGCGGCGTTTTAGGCTCGATCATGGGTGGCCGCAAGAAGTAGGTCCGTGAGCTTTAACGTTGGGGCGCTGCATGCAGCGTCCGTTTAGCTTTGCCAGCGCTTTCAAGCCTGGCAGACTACAACCCCCCGTACGCAGCTTGGCAGTCAGAGCAGATTTCGCAGACAGTGTCTGCGAAATGGCTTGCCTCACAAATTTCTCTGATAGCATCTGAGCAATTTCCAGACCAAGGCCCTAAAACTGCTCAAGATGCTGGGTGTGAAACTCGATGATTGAGCAAGTTATTAAATCAACACCTTAAGCCCATGTTTCAGGACCACGGTAAGTAACTTCAACGACAGGCCACTTGGGCGTTTTGCGCCGCTTTCCCATTTTTGGACTGTAGAAACGCTGGTGTTCAGATAACGGGCAAAGACTGGCTGGCTGACATTGAGATTTTCTCGTAATGCTTTTATTTCAAGTGGTTGAAGATCTTTGACGTTGCTGATGCAGGCTTGATCGAAGCTACGCATTGTCTCCTGCGGGATGGCATCGACGCTGAATAACCCAGAAGCTGCACTATGGATGGCTTCAAACGCAGGACTTTTGAATTTACTTTTTGCGGTCATGACAAATCTCCACCAGCTCTTTATTTGTAATCAATGCCATAATCTTTTCATCTGTAAGTACCGCATAGTACTTTGCTAACTCTCGAAATCCAGCAAGTTCACGTTTATCGATGTTGGCCATATCCTGTTTAGCATACAGGAACGTGTAAAACCAATGCACTCCGCCTTTGGCTAATATTATGGCGCGATCACGATTCTCCCTTAGGCGCTTCTTGTATACTCCGCCTCCGAGGTCATCGGCCTTCCCTTCTATCACTGCGTCAATAGCCCGACATAATTCCCTATCTTTGATGCCATGAGATTCGGCCGTTTTGGCAAACCATTTGGTTTTAAATACGCGCATTAGGTTGACATCCTGTTACCTTAACTATAGCACTTAGTGCTATGTTACTCTCTTTTTTGGCTGATTCAACGTTTTCAAATCAGCAAAACTGGCCGTCTTTATGGAGGACTGTTCGAACGTGGCTATAGGTGTAACGGCGAAGGTTAGATAAACTCGGCTATCTAGCTATTTGATACGGGCGACCGTAACGAGCCTTAATCACGAAGTTAATTTAAACATGCTGCTGCTGATCGATAACTACGACTCTTTTACCTACAACCTCTATCAGTACTTTTGCGAACTGGGTGCAGAAGTGCTGGTGAAGCGTAACGATGAACTGCAACTGGCCGATATCGAGCGGCTGGCACCGCAGCATCTGGTGATCTCCCCTGGCCCCTGTACGCCAAACGAGGCGGGCATCTCGCTGGCTGCCATTCGCCATTTTGCCGGTAAGTTGCCGATCCTTGGGGTCTGCCTCGGGCATCAGGCATTGGGCCAGGCGTTTGGTGCCGACGTGGTTCGCGCCCGGGAGGTGATGCACGGCAAAACTTCTGCCATCCGCCATAATAATCTCGGCGTGTTCAAGGGATTGAATAATCCGCTGACCGTCACCCGCTACCATTCGCTGATCCTGGACGCTGCCACGTTGCCGGATTGCTTTGAGGTGACCGCCTGGAGCGAACGTGACGGCGAACGTGATGAGATCATGGGGATCCGCCATCGGACGCTGGCGCTGGAAGGTGTGCAGTTCCACCCGGAGAGCATTCTCAGCGAACAGGGGCACCAACTGCTGGATAATTTCCTTGGAAGTTAGCCGTTAGTGACTTTTTAAGCTTGCTCTTGTTTGGTTTTTTATGCATATTTTGTGATTATATTTTCACTTAATGGTTAGCCGCCTGGAGCCAGTAATGACCGAAAAAACCGCAGTCACCCGCAGCACCTTTGATCAGGTTATCCTGCCTGTTTATGCACCCGCCCAGTTTGTGCCGGTGAAGGGCAAGGGGAGCCGCGTATGGGATCAGCAGGGGAAAGAGTATATCGACTTCTCTGGTGGTATCGCGGTGACTGCGTTGGGGCACTGCCATCCGGCACTGGTTGAGGCTTTAAAACAGCAGGGCGAAACCCTGTGGCATACCAGCAACGTGTTCACCAATGAGCCCGCGCTGCGCCTGGCCACTAAATTGATCGCTGCTACCTTCGCCGACCGGGTGTTCTTCGCCAACTCGGGTGCAGAGGCTAACGAGGCGGCTTTCAAGCTCGCTCGCCATTATGCCATCACCCGTCATAGCCCGTATAAGACCAAGATCATCGCGTTTAACAACGCTTTCCATGGCCGTACGCTGTTCACCGTTTCCGTGGGTGGGCAGCCAAAATATTCCGACGGCTTTGGGCCGAAACCGGCCGATATCGTGCATGTGCCCTTCAACGATCTGGCCGCGGTGAAAGCGGTGATGGACGATCACACCTGTGCGGTAGTGATGGAGCCTATTCAGGGGGAAGGGGGCATTACCGCCGCCGATCCTGTCTTCCTCAAGGGCGTGCGTGAACTCTGCGATCAACATCAGGCGCTGCTGGTATTTGATGAAGTGCAAAGCGGTATGGGCCGCAGCGGCAAGCTGTTTACCTATATGCATTACGGCATTACGCCAGACATCCTCACCACCGCTAAAGCGCTGGGCGGCGGTTTCCCGGTGAGTGCGATGCTGACTACCGAAGAGATCGCCTCGGTGATGCAGGTTGGCACTCATGGTACTACCTACGGCGGCAACCCACTGGCCTGTGCAGTGGCAGAGGCAGCGTTGGACGTCATCAACACGCCAGAGGTGCTAAGCGGGATTGAGCAGCGTCACGGGCTGTTTGTTCAGGCTTTGCAGGAGATCGGTAAAAAATACGATGTGTTCAGCGACATTCGTGGCATGGGGCTGTTGATTGGTGCAGAACTGAAGGCAGGCTATCACGGCAAAGCGCGCGATTTTCTCACTGCCGCCGCTGCACGTGGCTTGATGATCCTCAACGCTGGGCCAAACGTGATCCGTTTTGCTCCTTCGTTGGTGGTTGAACTGAAGGATATCGAGGAAGGCATGGCGCTGTTCGAGTTGGCCGTACAGGATGTGATTAAGGCTTAAGTCATTCACCGGGGCCGAACTTCAGCATCGGCTCCGGCAACCTCAGCTTTCCCGCAGTTTGCGCTTCAGCCAGATCCCATGATGTGGGCGCTGGCGCCATGCCAGTGACGAAATGGTATGCATCACGGTCAGGTGAGAAAGGATCCGCCGCAGGTGGCGTTCCATCTCGGTGATCGGCATATCAGGGTGCAGGTCCGGCGGCTTCATGATGCTGTTGCTGGTACTTGGGCCGTCATATTCCAACCGCTGCTGGCAGCTCTGCAAGGCTATCTCACAGGTTTGCAGATACTCCTGAGCCAGCTTGGGCGTCAGCATATAGTGCTCGCGTGCCAGAATGGTCATCGCATTCAGGTGTTCAACGATAAACTGGTTATGGGTGATCCACAGCCGCATATCTGCCAGATAATTCGATTCAAACCCCGGCTCCTGCATCGCCTGATTGAGCGAGGTAAACAGGGCGTTATGCGCCTGGTTGACCTGCATACGCGTGTAGGCCAGTTCACTGGGATCCGGTTCCTGCTCTTCCAGCAATAATCGCAGTGCCGTCTGATCGTGCTCTAGCGCCTGATGGGCGTTTTTACGCAGCAGGCCACTCTGCCACTGCGGCCATAGCCAGATCGTGCCGCCAAACACCAGTACGCAGCCAATAAGGGTATCGATCAGGCGGGGAACCAGGAAATGGGTGCCATTCAGCGCCAGGAGCTGCAAGGTGTAGACGGCAGTCACGGTAAAGCCCATCACCGCCAGCCCGTAGTTTTTCCGCAGGATCAGATAGGCCGCCAGGGTGATCGCCAACATGATGCTCAACGTCACGTTCTCCGGCATCTGCAGTTGCAACAGTCCGGCGGCAATCACCAACCCGGCCAACGTGCCGAGGGCACGGTGCTGGATCCTCACCCGCGTGGCGTTATAGCCGTTTTGACTGACCAGCATGATGGTCAGCAAGATCCAATAGGGTTTTGGCAGGTTGAACAGCATGCCCAGGCTGCTGCCTGCCGCCAGAATGACCCCCAGCCTGGCTGCGTTGCGCAGGGCGTTGGATTTAAACGACAGATAGCTCACCACCGCGGGCCAGAACGGCAGACGTGACTGATTGGCCATCAGATTGCGACGGTAAAGCGGGTGCTGGGTGCGCAGCAGGCGTGCGATGCGGCTGAAGTGGTAATAGCAGAACTGACCAACCGGGTTATCGGCGTGCTGTGAGGCCACTTTTTCCAGCGCCGCCAGCTCATTCTTCATACTGAAACGCGCAGAGTGCCGATGATAGAGAATATCGTCGGCCACCACCCGCAGGCGCGTGGCGATCACCTGGGCGTTGCGGCGGATAATCGCTTCGGCCTGGCTTTGCTCTACCAGCTTTTGCACTTCTTCCGGCAGATGCAGGCTGACGGTAATGTGCTCTTGCAAATCGAGCGCCACCTGAAACGTACGTTGCAGGCGCTTTTGCTCCAGGTTATTGGCATGGGGCAGGAAATTAAGCTGTTGGTATAGCAGACTGATCAGATCCATCACTTTCTGTTGGCGTTGCAACAGCGGCGGCAGGGCAGTTTCTGGATCGGTATGTTGCGTCAGTAATGAGTATTTGGCTTCAAAATAGTCGGCCAACTGCATATACAGCTGGCTTAAGGATTCGCGCATCGGCTGCTCTTTCCACAGCTTGAACCAGGCCCAGGTAAACAACCCGTACCAGGCGGTGCCGACGATATACAGTAAAGGGGCATGCCAGATTGGCACGGTGCCTACCATGCTGAGGGAAAAGATGGCGGCAACCAGTGCGGCTGGTAGCAGGCGGGCATGCAGCGGACTGATCTCACCGCTGACGCCGAGCAACAGCGCCATTCCCAACATCAGTAAGGGCAGGGGAAGCTCCCACAGCAGGGCTTGTTGCAGCAGAAAGCTACTGAGTGCGAATAGGGATCCACCCACGACCAGGCGTTTGAAAAAGCGTTTGTGTGGCGTATCCAGCCCGGCAATGTTGCAGCAGGCGGGCACCAACGAGAACAGCATGCCGAGTTGCAGGTTGCCAATCAGCAAACCAAACGCCACCGGCAGGCACAACACCAGCGTTTGCCGCAGTGCGTAGTTGACTTCCGGGTGGTAGATCAGGCGGCGCCACATGGTTGGCTATTCAGTAGGTAAAGAAACGGCGCATTGCTGCACCGTTTCCCTGGGGATTAACGCGTACCGTACACGACAATGGTTTTGCCGTGCGCGGAGATCAGGTTTTGATCTTCGAGCATTTTCAAAATACGACCGACGGTTTCACGTGAGCAACCGACGATTTGGCCAATTTCCTGGCGGGTGATTTTGATCTGCATGCCGTCTGGGTGAGTCATGGCATCAGGTTGTTTTGCCAGGTTCAGCAAGGTCTGAGCAATGCGGCCGGTAACGTCAAGGAAGGCGAGGTTACCCACTTTCTCTGAGGTGACTTGCAGGCGGTTAGCCATCTGTGCGGACAGGCGCATCAGGATATCCGGGTTAACCTGGATCAACTGGCGGAATTTCTTGTAGGAAATTTCAGCCACTTCACAGGCGGTTTTGGCCCGTACCCAGGCGCTACGCTCCTGGCCTTCTTCAAATAATCCTAGCTCGCCGATGAAATCCCCCTGGTTAAGGTAGGACAGGATCATCTCTTTGCCTTCTTCATCTTTAATCAGCACCGCGACGGAGCCTTTGACGATGTAGTAAAGCGTTTCGGCCTTTTCACCTTGGTGAATCAGCGTACTCTTCGATGGATATTTGTGGATATGGCAATGAGACAGGAACCATTCGAGAGTCGGGTCTGTTTGCGGTTTGCCGAGAACCATTCGCTGTTATCCTCTGTTGTTATCGCTGCCTTGTATCACAGGGGTCAGAGTTCCCTGTAAAACGTGCTTATAGCCCGGTGTTTTAATTGTGGCTATCAACAGGTTTTGAGGCGTGTTATAGAAATACGCTTGTGCTCTAGCATATTAACTTGCAGGGAGAGCTGCAAGCTACATTCTGTTAACAAACCAATATAGGGGCCTTTCCTTGGACGTATCCCTGAAATCGGTGACCTGGAAAGAGTTATTGCGGCTCTGTTTGTAGCACAGAGTGAGGCGGGTGTCTTGTGTTGTCTCGCTTCAGCATGATTAGCATCAGGTTACGTTGCCAGAATGTATGCGAAAGCGTACCCTGTTTTTAAGAAATTAACCGGAGTGTGTAACATGCAGGCAAGAGTTAAGTGGGTAGAAGGGCTGACATTCCTGGGTGAGTCTGCGTCCGGCCACCAGGTGTTGATGGATGGCAACGCGGGCGATAAAGCGCCAAGCCCGATGGAAATGGTGTTGATGTCCGTTGGCGGCTGTAGCGCCATCGATGTGGTGTCGATCCTGCAAAAAGGGCGTAACGATGTGCGTGACTGCGAGGTTAAACTGACCTCCGAGCGTCGTGAAGAAGCACCGCGTCTGTTTACCCATATCAATCTGCATTTTATCGTCACCGGCAAAGGGCTGACCGACAAGATTGTGGAGCGCGCGGTGGATCTTTCCGCCGAGAAATACTGCTCCGTCTCCTTGATGTTGGGTAAAGCCGCCAGCATCACCCACAGCTTCGAAATCCGCGAAGTGGCCTGATCCTACCAAGGGTAGCGCAGGCAGTGGGCACGCAATAAATCAAGAAATCGCCGTGCCGTCACGGTTAGCGGCGATTTCTGTGAATACAGCACGCAATATTGCGCCTGCGGCAGCGTGTCGATAGGCAATGCCACCAGCCGATGCTGCAAATGGAACGGTGCACTCATCGCCCGCGCCACGATAGTCAAATAATCCGCCTCTAACACCATGTTCAAGCCACAGGTCACAGAGTCCGAGCGAATGGGCGAACGGGTCAATTGCTGATAGAAGGTGCCTAACATCGCGCGCAACTGCTGGTAATACCCCATATCGGTTTCCGGTAATAACCACTTGGCCTCACGCAGTTCGTCCAGCGAGGTTGCCTGCGCCAGTGGGTGCCCCTGGCGTGCGATAATGCAAAAAGAGGCGTTGAACAGCGGTTCACGCACCAGATCCTCCAACGGCAGTTCCGGGCTGACGGTACCCACGGCAAAATCCAGGCGGCCTTCGCGCAATGCTGGCAGCAGCGTAGACAGCTGTGCTTCGCGGATCAGCAGATTGGCCTGCGGAAACGGCTGTTTGAAGGCTTCGACCAGATCCGGTAATACCGTCAGGGCGAGTAGCGAAGAGCAGCCAATAGCGACGTTACCTTGCGAATGCTGATTCAACTGCTGGATCTCGTCGGCGGCGCGCTGCAATTCCTCCAGGATCAATTGCATTCGCAGGGCGAAGGCGCGGCCGGTTTCGGTCAGCGTCATTCCTTGGCTGCTGCGATTGATCAACTGGGTTTCCAGGATCTGTTCCAGTTCACGGATGGTACGGCTCACGGCAGGCTGAGACTGCTCCAGCGCGCGCGCCGCCCCGCGAATACTGCCGCTGCGGATCACCTGCTGGAAGACTTTCAACTGTTGTAACTTCGGTAAATAGCGCATTCCCCACCCTATCAATAAAAAGCATCACCCCTTACAAAACTGTATCTTATGCCGCTCGGCAAAAGGCGATAATTTCAGCGTGTTATTGTAAGTGACTGTTATTAAAACTATAAAGTGACCTTGATCACATTATTAAATACGCCGGCCCTGCGGGTGGGCTGCCTGGGTGATAACTTAAAGGGATATCGGCGATGAAAAATCGTTCGCTAATGATTTTTTTGCTGTTTGTGGGCTATGTCGTGGTGTACATCGATAAAACCGTGATGGGTTTTGCGCTGTTACCTATCGAACACGAATTCAATCTACAGCCGGAACAGCTGGGCTACATTACCGGGATGTTTTTCCTGGCGTATTCCCTGTTCCAGATACCGGCGGGCTGGCTCAATGACCGCTTTGGCTTTAAGAAAGTGCTGTGCAGTTCGTTACTGCTGCTGGGGGGATTTGCCCTGTGCTTCGGCATTCTGGGGTTCGGCCTGGGCCTGCTGGTGACGTTCCGCTTCCTGTCCGGTATTGGCCACTCCGGCTATCCGTGTTCCTGCGCCAAGGCGGTAGTGGCGAATTTCCCACTGGAACAGCGCACCTTCGCGCAGTCCATTCTGCTGTCCTCCGCCGGGTTGGCGATGACCGTCGGGCCGCTGGTCGCAGTCTATTGCCTGGATCACATCGGCTGGCGTGGGTCGTTCTCTGCGCTTGGCCTGTTGGCATTCGTGATTGCCGCCTGCATCTTGTGGCTGGTTCCCAATCCGCCACAGGCGGCACCCGCCAAAGCTGGGGCAGCCGCAGCCAACTATAAGGCCCTGCTGAAAAACCCAATCGTGTTGCTGCTGTTTGTGGCGATCTTCTGTATCAACATCCCATCTTACGGCCTGATGGCCTGGCTGCCGAAATTTCTGGTACAGCAGCGGGGAATGCCAATTGACGTTTCCAGCATGGTGGTAGCCGCCGGTGGTCTGGGGATCTGGATCTCTTCACTCGGTACCGGCTGGCTGGTCGGGCGCTACCTGCAAGGGCGTGAGCCGTGGGTGATCTTCTTCAGTTCTCTGCTCAGCGCCTTGTGCATCTGGCTGGTGTTTACCAGCGAATCAGCTCTGACAGCCAGCCTGTTCTTGTTCCTGGGTTATATCTTCCTGATGGCCTCGTTCGTTACCGTGTTTACCCTACCGATGAAGCGCTTGCCTACGGAAGTGATGGGTGCAGCAATGGGGCTGATTAACACCGGCGGCACGTTGGGTGGCTTTGTGGCCCCTATCGCCATCGGGTATCTGATCACCATCAGCCACAACTACATGACGACGTTTATCTTTTTGGCACTGGCTATGGTGGTTTCCGGGCTGGTGATCCTGCCATTGGCGGGCAAAGCACGCCAACCAGCACTGAATTAAGGAGTATGAACATGAACATTGAACAACTGATTGCTGGCGTGGAACAACAGGTATTACAGTGGCGCCGCCACCTGCATGCCAATCCGGAGTTGTCATTCCAGGAAGCGCAGACGGCAGATTACATTGCCGGGCAGTTGGCCAGCCTTGGCCCGTTGAAGATCTCACGTCCTACACCAAATAGCGTAGTGGCCGAATTGCAGGGCGCAGCGCCGGGGCCGTGCTATGCATTGCGCGCCGATATCGACGCTTTGCCTATCCAGGAGGAAAGCGACGAACCTTTCTGCTCTACCCGGCCAGGGGTGATGCATGCCTGCGGCCATGATGCCCACAGCGCGATGTTGCTGGGGGCGGCCAGCGTGCTTTGCCAGTTGCAGGCGCAGTTGCAAGGTTCAGTGCGCTTTATCTTCCAGCATGCCGAAGAAGTGCCACCGGGCGGAGCCCAACAGCTAGTGGATTTAGGGGTTCTGGATGGCGTGAAGATGATCTTCGGCCTGCATGTCATGCCCAACTTCCCGACCGGTGAGGTAGGGATGAAGCAGGGCGTATTCAGTGGCTCCAGCGATAACTTCGATATTGTGCTGCAGGGGAAGGGGGGGCATGGCTCGATGCCGCATCTGTGTATCGATCCGGTGCCGATTGGTGCGGAGATCGTTAGCGCTTTGCAGCAGATCGTGGCACGTAAGCTGGATCCGTTAAATGTACCGGTGTTGACGGTAGCGACCTTCCAGGCGGGTGACAGCTATAACGTCATCCCAGACAGCGCGCGGCTGGCGGGAACGCTACGCACTCATAACCAGGAAGTACGTGAGCGAGTGCCGCTGTTGGTTGAGCAAACCGTCGCTGGGATCAGCCAGGCGCACGGTGCCAGCTACAAGGTTGACTGGACGCGTGGCTATACCATCGGCAATAACCACCCTGATGCCTGCGCGATTGCGCGTGAGGTGGTGGCCGAAGCCGTGGGGCCACAGGCGCTGCGGGAATTGACCTCCGCGATGTTTGGCAGCGAGGATTTCTCCTCCTATCAGGAGAAAGTGCCGGGGTGCTTCCTGTTTATCGGCAGCGGTAACGAGGCGATCGGTGCCACCTACGGCGTGCATAATCCCCGTTTTAAACTGGACGAGGCGGCGATGCAGATTGGGGTGAAACTGCACGTCGGTTTTATCCGCCATCTGTTGATGCGTTAACAACGGTGGGCGCGGTACTAAGAAATTTTCCGCGCCTATAGCTTCACCGATACGCAGTGTCAGATGTACAAATCTGTTGCTTAGCCTATCTCTAGATGTAATTCGCTTATGGGCATCCCCTGCCGTTCTGATCTTCGACGACAAAACTCAGATCGGCAGGTTGCCCAGGCTCGATTCTCGCAAGAGGCGGCCTTCAGGGACGCAAGAAACCATAAATTCTGTGCCTCTCCCCACACTTCTTCGCGTTCTCTCTCTGATGCCTGTTTAGCCAACTGAGAAAACACCGCTTGTTCCCCCCTAATGAACATAATCATTACAGGGAACGCACATGCATGGCGTAATTGGTGTAACTTTCAGGGATGTTATTGAGCCTCCCTTTTCCCTGCAGAGATACGCTGACCCACGGCTGATTGGTATTTCCGCCATTATTTCTCATCATCGTGTGTTCTCCATCTTCACTGTCATAGACTTTTAAAAATAAGGTGATAATAGAAAGGCCTGCATATTACGCACACCTAACTTCTTTAATCCCTGGAGTTTGTAATGGCTGACTGTCTTGACGTTTACTCCCAAAGATTTACCTACTTGCACCGGTCTATTTCCTGATATAAGGGCGCTGAGGACCGCGTATTCTCTAGAACTTAACCCCTGCCACTCAAAGGGCAAAGAGGGTTGTTCTTTCCCGGTTAGAATGGCCTCGAGCTGCAAGCGCAATGCCGACACCGAGTAAGAGAGGTCTAAGCCACCTACCACTTTGAACGGACTGATTAAATACCGTATGTAGGACATGTCAGCTGTCTCCAATGTGAGCAATACCAAACACTGTGGGTGATGTTGGTATATCCGTTTCATGAACTGCTCTACTTCTCTCATACGGCCCGGAGGAAAAAGTTGTGGTGATAACAACAACAGATCTACAGAGACAAGTTCTTTTTCAAGATCACAAATATCTTCAGCATCAATCACATCATAGGCCGGCGACAGCAGCGCCTTCAGCCCCTGGCGCGTAAAAGGACATTGATGCACCAGGACTACTGTCTGCCTCGGTGTTGTTTCTTGAGTCAATGAAGTCATCTTTATTACGCCCTCCAGCGAAGCGTATTAGTACCCGGGCGAGTCTCACGGGAAAAATTCCTGAGATTCTTTTGAGGTGAAGGTAAAAAAGAGTCTTGTTTCAGCAAAATTGAGGCCAATATTGACAATGGGGTTGCACTGCTAAGGATCGCGTCGGCCTGTTGGCAGACACACGGCAGGGTCGACAACTGATAAGCGGTTTCCGTATCGAATAGGATAAGTGTTCGCCATTCAGGTGAGCAGGTGGCATAGAAGCTGTCGAGAGTACGACATGCGGAATTCGTTACACCCTTTGTGACATGAAGCACAACCGTATCCGGTTTTAGCCAGCCCGCCTGAAAAAGGGGGGATTGTGGATAAATCATAGGTATCAACAATGGTGTAAGGCGGTAATGTACCCCCTCACGCTCGAGCATAGCTTCCACCGCTGCCGCCATGTAGGCGTAAGGGGATATAATTACGATATTTTTATTACCCATAGTTACTTTCCTATATTTATCAGTATCTCCACCACGGCGACTTGCCAGTGACATGTTAAAAAAAAGCCCTCACCAAAGGTTGTAAAAGGGCCAGTACGCAATAGCGCTATGAGCGAAGTAGTTAAATTAACGTTGTCTTGATTCAGTATTGAATTAATGTCTGTTTGCATTATCAACAGCCACTACGGGAAGAGATACATTTACTCTATTAATAAAAAAACAAAACTCACCTAAAGACATTTCTTTGTCTGTGGTTTTTATTAATTAATTAAAAAAACAATAAGATAGTGGCTTTCTTAAGCTAATCTTAACCCCTTTGAAGAGAGATGTATAAACGAACCGATGCGGTAGTTAAGGAACAACCTCCATGAAAGAGCACTGAATTTCGAGTCATTTATCTTGGCTATTATGAAACAGCTAGTCGCTTTGAATGTAAAACAAGGCGGTGTAGGTTATTCGGGAGGAATTAGTCGTAGGAAATAAGCTGATTATCCAGCTCATCGCAATATCAAAAAAAGAGGGTGCCTGTTTCTGATGACGAGTTGATTGTCTTTCTAAAAAGGATAAGGCCCACGGATGGGCCCGAATAGCTATGTGCAGGTATTAACGCAGACGACGGGTATGATG
This sequence comes from Serratia sp. Res13-Sevr-LER1-36-b, assembly GCF_015673035.1. Classification (NCBI taxonomy): domain Bacteria; kingdom Pseudomonadati; phylum Pseudomonadota; class Gammaproteobacteria; order Enterobacterales; family Yersiniaceae; genus Serratia; species Serratia sp. Res13-Sevr-LER1-36-b. The sequence goes on from NZ_JADACK010000045.1 coordinate 16,077, forward strand.
ACTTTACTCGATTTTCTTGCCTTCCATCAGCCGCTGCACCAGCGGTGCCATGATCAGTTCCATTGCCAGCCCCATCTTGCCGCCAGGCACCACCAGCGTATTAATATGCGAGATAAACGATCCTTGCAGCATTGCCAGCAGGTAAGGGAAGTCGATCTGATCTAGGCCACGGAAGTGGATCACTACCAAACTTTCGTCCAGAGAGGGGATCGCCTTGGCGGCAAACGGGTTGGAGGTATCCACCGTCGGGACGCGCTGGAAGTTGATATGGGTACGCGAGAACTGTGGCGTGATGTAGCTAATGTAATCCTCCATCGAACGGACCACCGAGTCCATCACTGCTTCACGTGAATGGCCACGCTCGCCGGTATCGCGGATCAGCTTCTGGATCCACTCCAGGTTGACGATCGGCACCACGCCGACCAGCAGATCAACATGTTTGGCTACGTCGATCTGATCGGCCACTACGCCGCCGTGCAGCCCTTCGTAGAACAGGACATCCGTCGGGGCGGGCAGTGGCTCCCAAGGCGTGAAGGTGCCCGGTACCTGATTGTAAGGCACTGCCTCGTCGTAGGTATGCAGATATTTACGTGAGCGGCCGGTGCCGTTCTTGCCGTATTCGATAAAGCTCTGCTCCAGCAGGCCAAAGTCGTTGGCTTCCGGGCCGAAGTAGCTGATATGGCGACCCATATCGCGGGCTTTACGGATTGCCGCATCCATTTCCGGCCGGGTGTAGCGGTGGAAGCTGTCGCCTTCCAGCTGGGCGGCGCGCAGGTTTAGCTGCTGAAAAATCTTGCGGAACGCCAAGCTGGTGGTGGTGGTGCCGGCTCCGCTGGAACCGGTCACCGCGATAACGGGATGTTTGGCAGACATGATCGAGGGTCACTCCGTATTAAATGCGCAGGCTCAGAATAAGATTTTTAGTATGGCTGATGCCCTTTCGCCCAAGGCGAAATTGTGCGCGTTGGTTTGCAATACTGCATTGTTACCTGATTTTTTCCCTCAGTCATAGCATGCAATAAGACTAAATTTCCTCCTGCCCGGCGCGGATCTGCCCGCGAGGCATGATGTTGACGGTTTCATGTAGCTCTGACCACACCAGTACTACTTCGCCGCTTTTCAACTGGCGGCGCACGTCGTCGACCTTCTGTTCCAGCGAACGTTCGTGCTCGCCGTAGTCGGTTCCTTCGCGTAATACAAAGGATTCGATCAGGCTGTTGAGGGTCTCTTGTTCAATGTCTTGCCAGGGAATAATCACTTGGTGGGTTCCAAAAAAGGAGAAAGCCAGGCTGGGATACGTTGCTCCAGCCACATTTGCGGTTTTTTCAAGGTGCCGCCGACAAAGCCGACGTGACCACCGCACTCCGTCAGCTGATATTCGATATTAGGCGGCAGGCTGGCGAGGTCGGGGATCACCGCATCGGTCATAAACGGATCGTCTTTAGCGTGAATGATCAGCAGCGGCGTGGTGATCTGCGGCAACAGCGGCAGGGCGCTGCAGCGGCGATAGTAATCGACCGCGTCGCTGAAGCCGTGAATGCGCGAGGTGATCACATCATCAAACTCGCGAATGCGCCGCAGCTTGTTCAGTTGCGACAAATCCAACGGTAAGGTGCCTGGATAGTGCAGCAGCTTGCGGGTGGCATTTTGCTTGAGTTGGCCCAGCAGGTAGCGCTGATAAACGCGTGAGAATCCCTGTTCCATGCGGATTGAGCAAGGTTCCAGCATCAGCGGGGCGGAAACAACCACAGCCGCTTGTAGCAGGCTGTCATTGCCCTGTTGGGCCAGATAATAGGCCAGCATATTGCCGCCGAGAGAAATCCCGACCGCCGCCGTTGGCACTTCGCCAAAGCTGTCACGCAGCCAGCGCAGGAAGAAGCGGGCATCTTCCGTTTCGCCGGAATGGTAGATACGTTGCTTACGGTTGGGCACGCCGCTGCAACCACGAAAATGCATCACCACGCCCAACCAGCCTTGCTCGCGCCAGGCATTGAGCAGCCCATGTGCGTAAGGGCTGTAAAAATTACCCTCTAACCCATGGAACAGCACCACGCGAGGTTTATCGCGCGCCAGTTGCGGATCTTCACTCCAGGCCAGATCGACGAAATCGCCGTCCGGCAACTCCAGCCGCTGCCAATGAGGTTGCAGCAGTACGCGGCGGCGCACCAGCCGTGGCAGCAGGGTTTGCAGGTGTGGATTACTGGCCCCGGTCAGGGGGCGAAAGGATTCATACATAATGAATAAAATTCTTGTTGGCGGCTATTGTGTGATCCGAACCGCACTGTTAGCTTCAAACACATGTATTAGCAATCATACTGCAAAAAAGTCATTTGGGTGAGGAGCACCCGCTTCATGGAACTGAGTTTATTTCTTTCGATGCTAGGCTTCCTGTGGGTGGCCGCGATCACCCCTGGCCCCAACAATATGTTGCTCACCACCTCAGGTGCCAATTTCGGCTTTATGCGTTCATTATGGCTGATGATCGGCATCATGCTGGGCATGCAAAGTATCCTGGTAATGGTGGCATTTGGCGTTGGTGGGTTGATCCTGATTTATCCTTCATTGCACTTGATCTTGAAAATCCTCGGCAGCCTTTATCTGTTGTGGCTGGCGTGGAAAGTGGCGACGGCGGCCTATGAAAAGCTGGAAACCGACGCGCCGCCACCAAAGCCGGTGCGTCTGTACCAAGGCTGGCTGTTGCAATTCCTCAACCCCAAGGCCTGGCTGATGGCGCTAGGGGCGGTGGCGAGCTTCAGCCTGGCGGGGGATAAATACAACCACTCCATTCTGGCTATCGCCTTCGGTATCTTTGCCGTCAATATCGTGGCTGGGATTATCTGGCTAGGTTTTGGTACGGTGATTGGCCGCCTGCTGCGCAGCAAGAAGGCCTGGATTATCTTTAACGTGTCGATGGGGCTGCTAACCGCCGCCTGTGTATTACTGATTTGGCATTGAGGCAACGCTGATGAACGAAAACTATTTCCATGTGGATGCCTTTATCGGCGAGGGACTGCGGGGCAACCCGGCCGGTGTCTGCCTGCTGCAACAACCGCTGGAGGCGGCGCAGATGCAGGCCATCGCCAACGAGCTTAACCTGCCGGAAACCAGCTTTGTCTGGCAGGATGGTGACATGAACGCGATCCGCTGGTTCACGCCAACGCGGGAAGTGGATCTCTGCGGACATGCCACTTTGGCTACGGCGCACGTGCTGTTAAACGTGGTCAACCCGGGGTTGAGTGATATCCGTTTCCGTTCCGCCAGCGGTGAGCTGTATGTCAAACGCGATGCGGCCGACGGTGAACGGCTAATCCTGGATTTCCCTTCTCGCCCACCACAGAAAATTGCTGAACCGCCACGGTTGGCCGCTTTGCTCGGTGTGCAACCGCAGGAAGTGTGGCGAGCCCAGTCGCTGATGGCGGTATTGGCCGATGAGGCGGAGGTCAGGGCGGTACAGCCTGCGATCGCCGAGCTGATTGACCACCTTGGTTGTGGCGTGATCGTCACGGCTCCGGGCGATGAAGTAGATTTTGTCTCGCGCTATTTCTCGCTGGATCGCAGTGAGGATCCGGTCACCGGCTCCGCCCATTGCATACTGATGCCTTACTGGACGGCGCGTCTTGGCCGCCACGTATTGCATGCCAAGCAGCTATCATCACGCGGTGGTGAACTGTTTTGCGAACTGCAAGGGGAGCGTACCTTGCTGGGTGGCCACGCACGTATTTTCTTACGCGGCACGATTTCAGGTTGAACTCCGTTCCAGCAGTTGCCAATCCAGCACATCGTGGCAAGGGGGCAACTGCTGGCCCTGAATTTTCTCCAGTAGCAACTGCACGCTGCGCACGCCGAACTGATGCATGGGCTGTACGATGGTGGTCAGCGGCGGAGTGGTGATGCTGCCAAACGGCACACCGTCAAATCCCATTACCGCGATATCTTCTGGAATGCGTAAGCCCTGCTGGTGCAAGGCACTCATCGCGCCTCCGGCAATTACATCCGAAATGGCAAATACCGCATCTGGCCGTGGCCCGTCTGCCAGCAAATCACTCATCGCCTTGGCTCCAGCGGCGTAATCTAGCCCTTCGACGTATTCCACCCGGCAATAGTCCAGCCCCAGCTCTGCCAACGCCTGCCGGTAGCCCTGTTCCCGCTGTTGTGAATACAGATAACGCATATCACCATTGAGCAACGCGATCCGTTGGCGGCCCTTGGCGGCCAAGTGCTGCACACCGGCCATGGCGGCCTGGTGATTATCGATGGTGACGGAGGAGGCGCGGAATTGGGTATCCCCTTCGCCGCATTGCACCCAGGGGAAATCACCGATCATGGCGGTCAGCCCCGGCAAACAGCTGATGGCATCCATGGTGATCACCCCGTCAACCACCTTGCCACTCAGCAGGCTGAGGTAGGCGGATTCACGGGTGGGATTGGATTCCGAGTTGCACAGCAGAATATGGTAACCGTGGCGTTCGGCCTCTTCTTCGATACCGCGTACCACCAGTGAGCAAAAGGGGTTGGTGATATTGGACACCAGCACCAACAGCATCCCGCTGCGGGCAGTGCGCAGTTGGCGTGCCAGCAGATTGGGTTGATAGTCACACGCGCGGATCGCCGCCAGGACCTTATCGCGAGTGGCCGGTTTGACGATCTGTTGGCCGTTCAACACCCGTGAGACGGTGGCCGCTGAGACGCCAGCGATTTTCGCCACCTTTGCTATCGACATGGTTTGCTTTTCCTTCTGCCCGTTTGCCTCGCACAGTATGCGGCAAAAAGTACGATCACTACGAAGGGTTTGTGACAGCGATTACAAATTCATCCTCTACCTGCTTTTAATCATATCAATCCGGTTGCTGAAAAAAAGAAATCGATTACATTTTATTTATCGCAAAATGAAATCGATTACATTTCTAATTTAGACCGAATTCCCCCCAATGGTGACGCAATAGGAGGTGGCAGATGGAGATACAGCTTCAGCTAGCGCAGGCGCAAGATCGCAGCGAGATTGCCGCTCTGATCCATTGCTCAACCAATGCCTGGTATCAGCGCCACGGGCTGGGCGACATCTTCTCTGCCGGGCCGGAAAGTTGCGGCCTGTTTGTTGATGTCTACCAGCAGTTGGATCAGGGCCACCACTGGATTGCGCGCGATCAACAAGGGGCGATCTGTGGCTCCTGCTTTTTCCACCCGCGTGAAACTCATTTGGGATTGGGCATCATGAATGTTCATCCCGATTATTTTGGCCGCAGGATTGCCAGCCGTTTGTTGGCCAAGGCCGACGAACTGGCGGGTGGCTTACCGGTCCGTTTGCTATCCAGCGCGTTGAACCTGGATTCCTATTCGCTCTACCAGCGCGGGGGATTTACCCCGTATGCCCTCTATCAGGATATGACGATACCGGTGCCGATCCAGGGATTTGCTTATCCACGCCTGACTCGCGGCCAGGTGCGGGCAGCCCGGCTCGACGATCTGCCCGCCATCCTGGAGCTGGAGCGCGAAATACTGGGCATCGAACGCCAGCGCGATATCGATTATTTCCTCAATGATACCCGTGGACTGTGGCGGGTTGCCGTCTGGGAGCTGGACGATCGCATCGGTGGCTATTTGGCCTCGGTGGCACACCCTGCTTCCCGCATGTTGGGGCCGGGGTGCTGCCATAGCGAAGAGATCGCCCTTGAGTTACTCGGTTGGATGCTGGATAGCCATCATCGCGGTACGACACCGGTGGTATTGGTACCCGCAGAGCGCTCCGCGCTGAGCCAGGTTTTGCTGCGCTGGGGCGGACGAATTTGTGAATTACATATCGCGCAGGTGAAAGGCCAGGCGCAACAACCCGGCGGCGTGGTGATGCCGTCCTTTTTGCCGGAAAGCGGTTAGCACTGGCGTCGTTGCCGTATTAACCAACCAACACCGATGGGGGAGTTATGCAAACAGATAGCCTGGCCCAGGAGGCCAAAAGCACCACGTTCAAATGGGTGGTGCCACGGCTGGCACTGATGATGTTCCTGCAATTTTTTGTCTGGGGAGCCTGGTACGTTACGCTTGGCGTGGTTATGGGCAAATACGGCTTGGCGGCGATCATTGGTGATGCCTATTCCACCGGGCCGATCGCCTCCATCCTGTCGCCTTTTGTGTTGGGTATGGTCGTCGATCGTTTCTTTGCCTCGCAAAAAGTGTTGGCTGTACTGCACCTGATTGGGGCTGGCCTGCTCTGGATGATGCCAGGGTTCTTTGCCGAGGGGCAGGGCAGCGGGCTGCTGTGGATCATCTTTGGCTATATGTTGTGCTACATGCCCACCATTGCCCTGAGCAATAACGTGGCATTTTACAGCCTGAGCAACAGTGAGAAGGCCTTCCCGATTGTGCGGGCGTTCGGCACCTTTGGCTGGATTGTCGCCGGGCTGATTGTCGGCACCAGCGGCCTGTCGGACAGTACCGATATCTTCACGCTGGCGGCCGTGGCCTCTCTGGCATTGGCGATTTACAGTTTTACGCTGCCGCATACCCCGGCACCGGAACGCGGCAAGCCAGTAAAAATGCGCGATCTGCTGTGCGCCGATGCTTTCGCGATGCTCAAGCAGCGCCATTTCCTGGTGTTTATCATCTGCGCCATGCTGATCTCGATCCCGCTGGCGGCGTATTACGCCTATGCCGCGCCGTTCGTAGCCGCGGCCGGTTTCACCAACGTGGGTGGTGTGATGTCGCTGGGGCAAATGTCCGAGCTGTTCTTCATGCTGCTGATCCCGTTCCTGTTTGCCCGCTTGGGGATCAAGTACATGCTGATGATCGGCATGCTTTCCTGGTTCCTACGCTACGTGATGTTCGCTCTGGGCATTACCGAAGAAATGCGCTGGATGATCTACCTCGGCATCATCCTGCATGGCATGTGCTATGACTTCTTCTTCGTTATCGGCTTTATCTATACCGATAAAGTGGCGGGGGACAAGGTGAAAGGCCAGGCACAAAGCCTGCTGGTGCTGTTCACCTACGGCATCGGTATGTTGATTGGTTCGCAGATCAGCGGTGCGCTGTTTAACCATATGGTGACGGCGGAAGGGGCTGCGGCGTTGCCGCAATGGCAGCATTTCTGGTGGTACCCGGCCTTTGGCGCATTGGCGATCGCCGCGCTGTTCTTCTTCACTTTCAACTACCGCGATATTCCAGCAGGGGAGAAACGCGATGGCTGATTTGCGGGTGCTGGTGGTGGGCTGCGGCAATATGGGGGCGTCCCATGCCGAGGCCTACCACGCTATGGAAGGGGTGACAATCTGCGGGCTGGTCGCTCGGGGCGAGTCGCGTGAGCTGCTCAATCAACGTTTGGGCGGCGGTTATCCCACCTTTAGCGACTTTGAGTTAGCGCTGGTGCAAACCCGGCCTGATGCCGTGTGCCTGACCACTTATCCGGACACCCACGAAGCCTACGCCTTGGCGGCGCTGGCCGCGGGATGTCATCTGTTTATCGAAAAGCCACTCGCCACCACGGTAGCAGGGGCTGAAAGGGTGATTGCTGCTGCTCATCAGGCACAACGACAGGTGGTGGTGGGCTATATCCTGCGCCATCACCCCTCCTGGCAACAGTTTGTGGAACTCGCTCGGGGTTTGGGTAAGCCCCTGGTGATGCGGATGAACCTCAATCAGCAAAGCCACGGGCAGATGTGGAATGTGCATCGCAACCTGATGCAGTCATTATCGCCAATTGTCGATTGCGGCGTACATTATCTGGACGTGATGTGTCAGATGGCCCAGGCGGAGCCGATCAGCGTAAGCGCTATCGGCGCCCGGCTGACCGATGACTTGCCGCAGGGGATGTATAACTACGGCCAGCTACAGGTGCGTTTTGCCGACGGATCGATCGGCTGGTACGAAGCGGGCTGGGGGCCGATGATCAGTGAAACGGCTTACTTTGTGAAAGACGTCATTGGGCCGCGCGGCGCGGTTTCGATCGTGGCCCGTCATCACGAAAGGGCTTCCGACGATGTCGGGGGGCATACCAAAACCGAATCATTGCGGGTGCATTACGCCGATTTAGACGATGAGAATCGCTTTAAGCGGCCGGATCGCTGGATCGATTGCCAGGATGAGCCGGACCATTTAGCGCTGTGCCTGAGTGAACAGCGTTACTTTTTGCGGGCTATTCGTGAGGGGCTGGATCTCAATCAGCATCTTCAGGATGCGCTGAACAGCTTACGGGTGGTGCTGGCTGCGGACGAGGCGGTACGCAGCCAGCGTACGGTGATTTTAGGGAGAGAAGCATGAAGACGATGCAGGGGCCGGGGCTGTTTCTGGCGCAGTTTATCGCCGAGCAGGCCCCGTTTAATACGTTGGATGGCCTGGCGGAGTGGGCTGCCGGGCTGGGCTTCACCAGCGTCCAGATCCCCACGCTTGAGCCGGCCATTTTCGATCTGGCGCTGGCGGCGCGTAGTCAGGATTATTGTGATGAGATCGTCGTCCGGCTTGGGCGGCACGGTATTCGCATCAGCGAGCTGTCGACGCATTTGCAAGGGCAGTTGGTCGCCGTCCATCCAGCCTACGATCTGGCCTTTGACGGTTTTGCTCCGCCAGAAGTCCGGGGTAAACCACAGCTGCGCCAAGCCTGGGCAACGGAGCAACTGTTGCTGGCGGCACAGGCATCCCAGCGCTTGGGGCTAACGGCCCATGCGACCTTTTCTGGGGCGCTGGCGTGGCCCTATTTCTATCCATGGCCGCCGCATAATGCGTTACTGTTGGAGGAGGCTTTCGAACAGTTGGCCAAGCGCTGGCTGCCGATCCTGGACGCCTTCGATCGGGCTGGTGTAGATGTGTGCTATGAGCTGCATCCGGGGGAGGATTTACATGACGGCGTGACCTTTGAACGCTTTCTGGCCAAGGTCGGCAATCATCCCCGCTGCCATATTCTCTATGATCCGAGCCATCTGCATTTGCAGCAGATGGACTATCTGGGCTTTATCGATTGTTATCACCCACGTATCCGCGCATTTCACGTCAAAGATGCCGAGTACCGCCCCAACGCCCGCAGCGGCGTATATGGGGGCTACCAACCGTGGTTGGAAAGGCCTGGGCGCTTCCGTTCGTTGGGGGACGGTCAGATCGACTTCCCGGCTATTTTCAGCAAGCTGACGCAGTACGGCTTCCCTGGAGTCGCTACGTTGGAATGGGAGTGCTGCCTTAAGTCGCCGGAGGCTGGGGCACGCGAAGGTGCCGCCTTTATCGCCCGCCATATTATTCCGGTAGCGGAACGGGCCTTTGATGATTTTGCCGCGGTGGATACTGACCGTGAGCGAGTCAGAGCCATGCTGGGCGTGGAGGATGCATCATGAGATTGAAGCTGGGAATGGTAGGTGGTGGTGAAGGCGCGTTTATTGGCGCGGTGCATCGGCTGGCGGCGCGGATGGACGATGAGTTTGAGCTGGTCGCCGGGGCTTTCTCCTCCGATAGACAAAACTGTCTGCGCACCGGGGCGCTACTGCATCTGCAACCGGATCGCTGCTATGCCGATTTTAACCAGATGGCGTTGGCGGAAGCGGCACGCGAGGATGGAATTGATGTCGTTGCGATCGTGACCCCGAATCATTTGCACGCCCCAGTCGCCAGTGCCTTTCTCAACGCCGGGATTGATGTTATCTGCGATAAGCCCTTATGCACCTCCTATGCCGAGGCTCTGCAACTGGCACAAATGGTGCGCCACAGCGGCAGACAACTGATCCTGACCCATAACTACAGCGCCTACCCGCTGGTGCGTGAGGCACGTAGCCGGATATTGGCGGGGGAGTTGGGTGAGATCCGCTTCATTGAGGTGGAATATCTGCAGCAGTGGCTGGCAAAACCGCTAGAACTGACCGACAACAAGCAGGCCGGTTGGCGTGCGCAGCCGGAAAAAGCCGGATCCGGTTGCATCGGTGACGTAGGTACCCACGCTTGGCAACTGGCAGAGTTTGTCAGTGGCATGTTGCCTGAGGCGATCAGCGCTGAGCTGACGTCATTCATCGCGGGGCGCAAGCTGGATGACGACGTGCGAGTGCAGATGCGTTATGCCAACGGTGCCAAAGGTCGGCTCTGGGCTAGCCAGGTAGCCTGTGGTCATGAGAATGGGCTGAAGTTACGAGTTTACGGCAGTGAGGGCAGCCTGGAGTTTTGCCAGGAAAACCCGAACCAGCTGTGGATACGGCCTTTTGACGCGCCCCCCTATTGCATCACCCGCGCTTCGGCATTTCAGCACGTAGAGAACCGCCAATTGGCCCGCGTACCCGCAGGGCATCCTGAAGGTTATCTGGAAGGGTTTGGCCAGATTTACCGTGAAGCTGCCCGGTGTTTGCGTGACGGCCCTTCGGCGGCACCGTTGTTACCAGGGATTGAAACGGGTGTGCAAGGGATGGCGTTTATTGATGCCGCTCAGCGCAGTAGCCGTGCAGGGGGAGAGTGGGTGGAATTGATATCGCCATAAGTAATAAAGAATATTTTTTTATTCTTTTATTGCCGGGCGCCGCTCAGATAAAACTGTTGTTCACAGCACAGAATTTTATCAACGGAGCGGATCATGGCGAGCAAACTTTTCTCATTACGCAGTGCAGTATTGTTGGCTTTATCGCTCGGTGCAGCCAGTGCCCAGGCAGTGGACGTCACCGTGGCGTACCAGACCTCCGCCGAACCGGCCAAGGTGGCGCAGGCGGAAAACAGCTTTGCCAAACAGTCTGGCGCGACCGTTGACTGGCGCAAGTTCGACAGCGGCTCCAGCGTGTTGCGTGCGCTGGCCTCTGGCGACGTGCAGATTGGCAATATCGGCTCCAGCCCGCTGGCCGTGGCCGCCAGCCAGAAGCTCCCTATCGAAGTGTTCCTAATCGCCTCACAGCTGGGCAGTTCCGAAGCGCTGGTGGTGAAAAAGGACATCAAATCTCCCCAGGATCTGATCGGTAAGCGTATTGCGGTACCGTTCATTTCCACCACTCACTACAGCCTGTTGGCCTCTCTGAAACACTGGGGCATCAAACCTGACCAGGTGCAAATTCTCAACCTGCAACCGCCAGCCATTGCAGCGGCCTGGCAGCGTGGGGATATCGACGGGGCTTACGTATGGGCTCCGGTGGTCAATGAACTCGCCAAACAGGGCAAGGTGTTGACCGACTCCGAGCAGGTTGGCCAGTGGGGCTCACCAACGCTGGACGTGTGGGTAGTGCGCAAAGACTTTGCCGAGCAGCATCCGGAAGTCGTCACCGCGTTTGCTGCCAGCGCCCTGAAAGCGCAGAAGGCCTATCTGGCACAGCCGGAACAGTGGCTGAAAGACTCAAGCAACCTCAGCACGCTGGCTCGCCTAAGCGGAGTTCCGCCAGAGCAGGTGCCGGAACTGGTGAAGGGTAACCGCTACCTGCCGGTCGCCGATCAGATCACTCAACTGAGCCAGCCGGTAGATAAAGCCATTCGTGATACCGCCGAGTTCCTCAAGCAACAAGGCAAGATCCCGCAGGTGGACAGTGATTACAGTGCCTATGTGACCGACCGCTTTGTCAAACAGGTGCAGGCTGCGCCGCAGTCGTAAGGGGTCCGCCATGCTAAACGTTAACCATCTTTCGGCCGATTATCAGGGGCGTGCGGCGCTGCGCGATGTGTCGTTCCAGATAGCCAGAGGGCAATTGGTGGTGGTGTTGGGGCCTTCTGGCTGCGGCAAGACCACGTTGCTGAATTTGATCGCCGGGTTTATTGAGCCAACGGCAGGCAGCATTACGCTGGACGATGTCCCCGTCAAAGGCCCGGGAGCCGAGCGGGGCGTGGTCTTCCAGCATGAAGGCTTACTGCCGTGGCGCAACGTGGTGGATAACGTGGAGTTTGGCTTACAGCTGGCCGGTGTGGCCAAGCCGCAACGCCGCAAGGTGGCACAGCAGATGTTGCAACGTGTGGGGCTGACCGGCTATGAACAACACTTTATCTGGCAACTGTCCGGTGGGATGCGTCAACGGGTGGGCATTGCCCGCGCCTTGGCTGCCGATCCTCGGCTATTGCTGCTGGATGAGCCTTTCGGGGCGCTGGACGCATTCACTCGCGAACAGATGCAGGAACTGCTGTTGAACATTTGGCGCGATACCGGCAAGCAGGTGCTGCTGATCACCCATGACATTGAAGAAGCGGTATTCCTGGCCAGCGAGCTGATACTGCTTTCTCCTGGCCCTGGGCAGGTGGTGGAGCGTTTATCGCTGAATTTTGGCCAGCGCTATGCCGCCGGAGAGGCTTGCCGCGCCATCAAGTCCGATCCTGAGTTTATCGCCCAGCGTGAATACGTGCTGGGCCGGGTGTTCCAACAGCGCGAGGCCTTGCTATGAGCCTGCATTCTGTTCTGAAAGCCGCAGTACCGACAGCGGTGCGTCAATCTCGTTTCACGCTGCCGCACAGCCTCAAGCTGAGCACGGCAACCTTGCTGGTGCTATTGGCGGTCTGGTGGGCGGTAACCGCCTTGCAACTGGTCAGCCCGTTATTTCTGCCCGCGCCGCAGCAGGTATTGCATCAGTTGGTGGTCATTGCCAGCCCGCAAGGCTTTATGGATGCCACGTTGTGGCAACACTTAGCCGCCAGCCTGGGCAGAATCCTGGTAGCGCTGCTTGCTGCGGTGGTCATCGGTGTCCCGGTGGGTATTGCGATGGGACTGAGTGAGACGGTACGTGGCCTGCTCGATCCCCTGATTGAAATTTATCGCCCGGTGCCGCCGCTGGCCTATCTGCCACTGATGGTGATCTGGTTTGGCATTGGCGAAACCTCGAAAATCCTGCTGATCTACCTGGCGATTTTTGCCCCAGTGACGCTTTCGACCGTGGCAGGCGTACGCAGCGTAGCGCAGGTGCGCATTCGTGCTGCACAAGCTTTGGGAGCCAACCGCTGGCAACTGTTGCGCTTTGTGGTGTTGCCCTGCGCGCTTCCGGAAATTCTGACCGGCATCCGTATTGGCCTGGGCGTCGGCTGGTCTACGCTGGTGGCCGCCGAACTGATTGCCGCCACGCGCGGTCTGGGATTCATGGTGCAGTCCGCAGGTGAGTTTTTGGCGACCGACGTAGTGATCGCCGGTATCAGCGTGATTGCGATAATTGCATTTGGTCTGGAGCTGGGGCTGCGTGCCTTACAGCGCCGTTTGACCCCTTGGCATGGAGTACAGCAATGAACGAACGTTTGGCAATTACCCCGTTGGGGCCTTATATCGGCGCGTTGGTGGAAAACGTCAATCTGGCGCGGCCACTGGGCGACGGCCAGTTTGAACAGCTTTATCATGCTTTGCTCAAACATCAGGTGCTGTTCCTGCGCGAACAGCCAATCACACCGCTACAACAGCGCGAGCTGGCAGGGCGCTTCGGCGATTTGCATATTCACCCGGTGTATCCACATGCTCCCGATGTGGAGGAGATCATTGTGCTGGATACCCATAACGATAACCCGCCGGATAACGACAACTGGCATACCGACGTTACCTTTATTGAAAACCCGCCGCAGGGGGCGATTTTAGCCGCCAAGCAGCTGCCGACGACCGGTGGGGACACGCTGTGGGCCAGCGGGATTGCCGCCTATGAGGCGTTGTCCGGACCCTTTAAGCGGCTGTTGGCCGGGTTGCAGGCGGAACATGACTTCACCAAGTCGTTCCCCGAGTATAAACATCGTGGCAGCGAGGAAGAGCATCAGCGCTGGCAGTTGGCCGTGCAGAAAAACCCACCTTTGCTGCATCCGGTGATCCGCACCCATCCGGTGACCGGCAAGCAGGCGCTGTTCGTCAATGAGGGGTTTACTACGCGGATTGTCGATCTGGCGGCGAAGGAGAGTGATGCCCTGCTGAGCTTCCTGTTTGCGCATATCACCAAGCCGGAGTTTCAGGTGCGCTGGCGCTGGCAGGCCAATGATATTGCCATCTGGGATAACCGGGTGACGCAGCATTACGCCAACGCGGATTACCTGCCGCAGCGGCGTATTATGCACCGCGCGACCATTCTGGGAGATAAGCCGTTCTATCGCGCCTGAGGATCACTCCACCATCAGGTTTCTGGAAAAGTTTCTCATATCTACTCCCGCTTTCCTGCGATACAGGCGTGCCTTACGTGCGCCTGTTGCCACTCTCTCGCCGGTTTCCTCAAACATTTCCGAAGCGTCAAAACGCCGCATCAGGCTTTTGCGCTGTACCGTATGCGACAAGATGATCTCAATCACTTCCTGCAACTGGGAAAGCGTGAACTCCGCTGGCAGGCAATAGACCGGCAGCATGGAGTATGCCGTTTTTTGCCGCAGCCGCTGCAGTGCCGCTTCTACGATCGTTTGATGATCGAAAGCCAGCTGCTGCGCTTGCAGGTTGTCCAACGGCACCCAGGCTACGTCGCTCACGTCGGCGATATGCGGCTGGCAATCGGCATGGGCGATCAGAGCAAAGTAGACCGTGGTCAGGCTCCAGCCGCGCGGGTCCCTTTCGGGGCCAGAAAAACTGGCCAACTGCGCCAGATAGGGTGGCACCAAACCGGTTTTTTCCCTCAGTTTACGTTCGGCCGTCGCTTGCGTGGAGGTGTCACGCTGCAAATCGATAAACCCACCGGGCAATCCCCACTGATCGAGGAAAGGCTGATTAGCGCGCTTGGCCAACAGCACGCACAGCTTCCCGCCGTGTACGGTAAACAGCACGCTGTCGACGGTGACAAGCGGTGAGGGGAAGAGGCGCGGATCGTAGTTTTTCAGGTACTCGGCTTGCGTGGTCATGCTGGCGCTCGGCTAAAAAGGTCTTTGAGACAATATAACAATAGCTGCTGGCTAATGATAATTATTAAAAGCTCAAATAAACAAATGGTTAAGCGATTTCTCTGCGATTAAGGCATTTTTCGCTTGCCAATAAATGTCTCTTGGACAATTATATAAATGTCCTAGAGACAATAATTGGCGGGGGAGAAAAATATGAGCGCACAGCTGCAGTTGTTTTTGAACGACATTGAAGTGAAGGTGACAACCGGGCAGTTTCCCGATGGGGCGGTGTATGCCCGTTTTGCACAGCCTGAAACAACGGGAGCTTCGCAGATGCGTATACGTGCCAGCGCAATGCGCAGCATGGATGACTTCATGCTGTTGGCACAGTTGACGCAGGCGGTACGCCACCAGTTTCTGATCAAAGAAAGCCTGCTTGAGCTGCCTTACCTGCCCTACGCCCGCCAGGATCGCCATATGACCTCCGGCGACAGCTTTGCGCTCAAGGTGTTCGGCCAATTACTCAACACCTTGGCGTTTGACCGCGTGACGGTACTGGATCCACACAGCGAAGTGGCTGCTGCCGTGATCGACAACATGCACATCATTACTCAGCAACAGTGCATGCAGCACAGCAGCAGACTGGCCAATTTACTGACCCAGCAGCAGCTGTTACTGATGGCTCCGGATGCCGGAGCGCTGAAAAAAATTCACGCGGTGGCGGCACACTTTGGCATCGCGCAATACGGCATCCTGACCAAACACCGGGACGTATTCAGCGGCGAACTGACGGGTTTCGAGCTGCTGGCCGGTGATGTGCAGGGCAAAGACGTGCTGATTGTGGATGACCTGTGCGACGGCGGCGGCACCTTTATCGGCTCGGCCAAGGTGTTGCGTCAGGCGGGGGCTCGTACGGTCAGCCTGTATGTCACCCACGGGGTGTTTTCCAAAGGCACTGCGGCTTTGCTGAGCCAAGGCATCGATAACATCTATACCACCACTTCCTATGCTGCGGCGGAACTCGCTCAGCAACGTGTTGAACTGATTGATATTGCGCGTATCTACGCTCGCTAAGGAACCGACTATGTTGACCAATCCTATTCTGGCGATTGATGGCTATAAAGTGTCACACCGTGAGCAGTATCCGCTGGGTACTACGCGGATCTATTCCAACTTCACGCCGCGCAGCGATCGGTTCTTTACTTCCCCGTTGCCGGACGGCCAACTGGTGTTCTTTGGTCTGCAGGGCTTTTTGCAGTGGTTCATGGTGGATCTCTTCAACCAACAGTTTTTTGCCCAACCAGAAGAGCAGGTAGTGGGGGAATATAAAAAGCTGATGGACAGCTACATTGGTCAGGACCGGGTCTGCGTGGAGCATATTCGCGCGCTGCATCGGTTGGGTTATCTGCCGCTGCATATCAAAGGGCTGGATGAGGGTAGCAAGGTGAAGATGAAGGTGCCGGTGCTGACCATCACCAATACGCGTGAGGAGTTCTTCTGGCTGGTCAACTACCTGGAAACGGTGATCTCGGCCGAACTGTGGAAGGCTTCCACCAATGCCACCATTGCCCACCATTACCGCAAGATCTGCCAGATGTGGGCGGATAAAACCTGTGATGACCTGGCGCATCTGGATTTCCAATGCCACGACTTTTCCTTCCGCGGCATGTCGGGCATGCATGATGTCGCGCAATCCGGTGCCGGGCATTTGCTCAGCTTCAAGGGGACCGACAACATTCCTGCGGTGCTGTACGCACAGAAGTATTATCCAACCGCTGAAGATTACTTCGTGGCTGGCAGCATTCCCGCCACCGAACATAGTGTGATGTGCATGGGAGAGCAGGCAACGGAGATCGAAACGTTCCGCCGCCTGATTGAAGATCTTTACCCGAACGGGCTGGTTTCCATCGTGTCGGATACCTGGGATTACTGGCAGGTGCTGACGGAGTTTACTCGTGAGTTACACAGCAAGATTATGGCGCGCGATGGCCGAGTGGTCTTCCGCCCAGACAGTGGCGACCCGGTGGCTATTCTTTGTGGAACCGGCGACGACAGCGATCGCAGTACGCAACGTAGCCCCGAAGAGAAAGGCTCGGTGGAAGTGTTGTGGGAAATCTTTGGCGGCACGGTTAACAGCAAGGGCTACAAAGTGTTGGATCCGCATGTCGGGCTGATTTATGGAGACTCCATCACTCTGGAACGCGCCCAGGAAATTCTGCAACGGCTGGAAGCGAAAGGTTTTGCCAGTTCTAACGTAGTGTTTGGCGTAGGTTCCTTTACTTATCAGTATAATACCCGCGATACCTTTGGTTTCGCGATGAAGGCCACCTACGGTGAGGTGAACGGAGTGGGGCGCCCTATCTTCAAACAACCGAAGACCGACAACGGTCTGAAACAGTCTGCATGCGGTTTGTTACGGGTGATCCGCGATGGGGAAGGAGAATATCAACTGCTGGATAATCAGGATTGGCAGCAGGAACAGCAGGGCGAACTGAAAACGCGCTTCCTGGATGGCAAACTCTATAACCAGGACTCACTGGAGCAGATCCGCCAGCGCATTGCCTGCCCCTCACCCCAACCCGCTCCCACAGGGAGAGGGAGCTGAATTGAGCTCGTAGGCGATTACAGAGTTAATATTTAACTAGTTGATATAAAGGATTATAACCAGAGTTAAGCTGTAGCACGATAGGCCCCCTCTCCCTTTGGGAGAGGGGGCGTTAAATCAACTCTCTGCTTCAAACGCTTGGGTCAGCGTCTCCAGCTGTTCCTGGGCATCCAGCCAGGTCATTTCCGTTTCTTCCAGAGCGGACTTGGCCTGGCTTTGCTTTTGCAGGCAGGCGGTCAGATCGGCTTTACGGCTGATGTCGTACAGCGCCGAGTCTGCCAGCTGTTCTTCCACCGCGGCCAATTCGGCACCCAGCTTATCCATCTGTTGTTCCAGTTTGGCGATCTGCTTACGCAGCGGTTGGGTTTGCGTACGGAATTCGGCTTCACGGCGCTTTTGGTCTTTACGCGCCTGGGCGCTGTTGCCGTTATCCTGCTTCGGTGCGGCATCCTGCTGTGCCTGCTGCTTTTGCAGATCGCTAAGCCACTGCTGGTAATCGTCCAGATCGCCCTCGAACTGCTCCACCTGGCCATCGTGCACCAGATACAGATCGTCGGTAGTAGAACGCAGCAGATGGCGGTCGTGCGAAACCACCACCAATGCCCCCTCGAAATCGATCAGCGCTTCGGTCAACGCCTGGCGCATATCCAGATCCAGGTGGTTGGTCGGTTCATCGAGCAGCAGCAAGTTAGGGCGCTGCCAGACGATTAGCGCCAGCACCAGCCGTGCCTTTTCACCGCCGGAGAAACGTTCGGTGATTTCGGTGACCTTATCGCCCTGGAAGCCGAAGCCGCCAAGGTAATCGCGTAATTGCTGTTCTAACACGCGAGGGGCGATGCGGCTCAGATGCTGCAGTGGCGACTCATCGGCGCGCAGGAACTCCAACTGATGCTGGGCGAAGTAACCCAGTTTGATGCCCTTTGCCAGCCCGATCTCCCCGCTTAACGGCTCAAGCGTGCCAGCCAGCATTTTGATCAGCGTTGATTTACCTGCGCCGTTACGCCCCAACAGGCCAATACGTGAACCGGGCACCAGGTTGAGCTTGATTGACTGCAAGATCACTTTGTCGCCATAGCCTGCACTGACTTTTTCCATCCGCAGCAAGGGATTTGGCAGACTTTCGGGTTGGCGGAAGCTAAACGTGAACGGATTATCGACGTGCGCTGGGGCAATCAGCTCCATCCGTTCCAGCATTTTGATGCGGCTCTGTGCCTGTTTGGCCTTGGTGGCCTGAGCACGGAAACGGTCAATATAGCTTTGCAGATGCGCCACTTTTTCCTGTTGGCTCTGATACAGCGACTGCTGCTGTGCCAGTTTGGTGACGCGCTGGCGCTCAAAGGAGGAATAGTTGCCGGTATATTCGTTGATGGTCTCATTTTCGATGTGCAGGATCTTGTCGACGATTGGGTCGAGGAAATCACGGTCATGCGAAATCAGCACCAGGGTGCCCGGATAGCTTTTCAGCCAGCGTTCCAGCCAGATCACTGCATCCAGATCCAGGTGGTTGGTGGGTTCGTCCAGCAATAGCAGATCGGAGCGGCAAACCAAAGCCTGAGCCAGGTTGAGGCGCATACGCCATCCGCCCGAGAAGGCGCGCACCGGGCTTTGCAGTTGCTCGTTGGAAAAGCCTAAACCGTGCAACAGGCTGGCGGCACGGGAACGGATGGTCCAGGCATCCAGGGCATCGAGCTTGCCGTGCAGCGTGGCGATGGCGTGGCCGTCGTTATTATCGTTTGCCACCTGTAATTCGGCTTCCAACTGGCGGAATTCCCGATCTCCATCGATAACATACTCAATGGCGGGCACGTCCAGTGCCGGAGTTTCCTGATTCACCCAGGCCAGCGCCCAGTTGTTTGGGAAGGTGTAGCTGCCACCGTCTGCGGCGATCTCACCTTTCAACAGGGCCAGCAGCGTGGATTTCCCACAGCCGTTCTTACCCACCAGGCCGACCTTCTGACCTGGATTAACCGTCGCCGTGGCGTTGTCCAACAGGACGCGGGTGCCGCGTCGGATTTGTAGCGAGGAGAAAACAATCATAAAGCGCCGTTTGTTCAGAGTATGTTAAATTGAATTGAGTTTACGTTAACAGGACGCGTAGCAGTCCTATTATTAGTCTTTGCGTTGCATGGTAACGGAAATCCGCCACCCTGACGACGCTTTGGAGGGGAATGATGTCACAGCCGCCGAAGGTTTTGCTGCTGTATGCCCATCCGGAATCCCAGGACTCGGTAGCAAACCGGGTTTTGTTACAACCGGCACAGCAGTTGGAACATGTCACCGTGCACGATTTATACGCGCACTATCCGGATTTCTTTATTGATATCCATCACGAACAACAGCTGCTGCGCGACCATCAGGTCATCGTTTTCCAACACCCTTTATATACCTATAGCTGCCCGGCCTTGCTGAAAGAGTGGCTGGACCGTGTGCTGTCCCGTGGCTTTGCCAGTGGGATGGGCGGTAATGCGCTGGCAGGCAAATACTGGCGTTCGGTGATCACTACCGGGGAGCCGGAAGGCGCCTATCGCACCGGCGGTTATAATCGCTATCCGATCGAGGATATTCTGCGCCCTTTTGAACTGACTGCGGCCATGTGTCATATGCACTGGCTGACGCCGATCCTCGTCTACTGGGCACGCCGCCAGAAACCGGAAGTGCTGAGCAGCCACGCCAGCGCCTATGGCGATTGGTTGCGTAACCCCTTACCGCACACCGGGAGGCACTGATGGAAGGTTCCGCGCTATTAACCGCCATACTGCTGTTCCTGTTTGCCGCGGTGGTGACAGTACCCATTGCCCGTCGCCTGGGGATCGGGGCTGTTTTAGGCTATCTGATCGCCGGTATCGCCATCGGCCCGTGGGGATTGGGATTCATTCGGGATGTGGATGAAATTCTGCATTTCTCCGAGTTGGGTGTGGTGTTCCTGATGTTTATCATCGGGCTGGAACTGAACCCGGCCAAACTATGGGAACTGCGTCGTTCGATCTTTGGTGTCGGTGCCGGGCAGGTATTGGTCACGGCGGCAGTGCTTGGCGCGCTGCTGTATTTCAGCCATTTCGCCTGGCAGGCGGCAGTGATCGGCGGCATTGGTCTGGCCATGTCATCGACGGCCATGGCGCTGCAGCTGATGCGTGAAAAGGGGATGAACCGTAACGAGGGGGGCCAGCTAGGTTTCTCGGTGCTGCTGTTCCAGGATATGGCGGTGATCCCGGCGTTAGCGTTGATCCCGATCCTGGCCGGTGGCGCAGGCACCAGCGATGATTGGGCGAAAATCGCCATGAAGGTTGCGGCCTTCGGCGGCATGCTGATCGGCGGGCGTTTCCTGTTACGCCCGTTATTTCGTTATATCGCCTCATCTGGGGTGCGTGAAATATTTACGGCCGCCGCGTTGTTGGTGGTACTGGGGGCTGCGCTGTTTATGGATGCCCTTGGTCTGTCGATGGCATTGGGGACTTTTATCGCCGGGGTGTTGCTCGCAGAGAGCGAATATCGCCATGAGCTGGAAATCGCCATTGAGCCTTTCAAAGGGCTGCTGCTCGGGCTGTTCTTCATCTCGGTAGGCATGGCACTGAATATGGGCGTGTTGTATACCCATCTGCTGGAAGTGCTGCTTGGCGTGGTGATCCTGGTGGCGGTGAAGTCGGGTGTATTGTACTCGATGGCGCGTATCTTTGGCCTGCGACGCTCGGTACGTCTGCAATTTTCTGGGGTGCTGAGCCAGGGCGGGGAGTTCGCCTTCGTGCTGTTCTCGGCGGCGTCGACACAGCATATCTTTGACGACGATCAACTGGCCTTGCTGCTGGTCGTGGTGACGCTCTCAATGATGACCACGCCGCTGCTGATGCAGATTATCGATCGCATTCTGGCCCGCCGCTATAACGCCAAGGATGAGGATGAAGAGGCTCCCTACGTGGCAGACGACGATCCGCAGGTAATCATCGTCGGCTTCGGCCGCTTCGGGCAGGTGATTGGCCGCTTACTGATGGCTAACAAGAAGCGTATCACCGTGCTTGAGCGGGACGTTAGCGCGGTTGGCGTATTGCGCCGATACGGTTACAAGGTTTACTACGGGGATGCCACGGAGCTTGAACTGCTGCGGGCAGCTGGTGCGGCAAAAGCCAAATCTATCGTTATTACCTGTAATGAGCCGGAAGATACCATGGCCATTGTCCATCTGTGCCAGCAGCACTTCCCCAACCTGTCCATTTTGGCGCGGGCGCGGGGGCGTGTGGAAGCGCATGAGTTGCTACAGGCTGGCGTAAAACAGTTTAGCCGGGAAACCTTCTCCAGCGCTCTGGAGCTGGGGCGCAAGGCGTTAACGGAGTTGGGGATGCACCCGCATCAGGCTTATCGCGCTCAGCAGCATTTTCGCCGTCTGGATATGCGCATGCTGCGTGAACTGATGCCTCCGCATCTGGGGGATGTGGCCCAGATTTCCCGCGTGAAAGAAGCCCGGCGCGAGCTGGAAGAACTTTTCCACCGTGAAATGCAAAAAGAAAAACGGCAGTTCGACGGTTGGGATGAATACGAATAATTCGGAGCACAATGATGTCTGCAACACGTAAAAGATTTATCGCCGGGGCGGTTTGCCCAAGCTGTAACGCTATGGATACGCTGGCGGTTTGGCGTGAAGACCAGGTTGAAGTGGTGGAGTGCGTCAAGTGTGGCCACCATCAGCGCCAGACCGAGCAACAGGTGGAAAAACACGTTCGTCCGCAGGAGCAGGTGATCGGTATTTTTCATCCGGAGTAGCGTTATCTGCCGTGATTTTTTATGCTGAAGGGTACAGCGCTGGAGATTTCCGCTACAATCTCCACCGATTTAGTTTCCAACGGTAGGAGATATCATGAAAGTAACAAAAGACTTGGTGGTCAGCCTGGCTTACCAAGTACGTACAGAAGACGGTGTTTTGGTTGATGAGTCTCCGGTGAGTGCACCGTTGGACTATCTGCACGGGCATGGCTCTCTGATCGCAGGTCTGGAAAAAGCGCTCGAAGGTCACGAAGCGGGCGATCGTTTCGACGTTCATGTTGCCGCTAACGAAGCTTACGGCAACTACGATGAAAACCTGGTGCAGCGCGTTCCTAAAGACGTCTTTATGGGCGTTGATGAACTGCAGGTAGGTATGCGCTTCCTGGCTGATACCGATCAGGGCCCGGTTCCGGTTGAAATCACCGAAGTTGATGGTGACCACGTAGTGGTTGATGGTAACCACATGCTGGCTGGCCAAGACCTGAACTTCCACGTAGAAGTTGTGGCGCTCCGTGAAGCGACCGAAGAAGAACTGGCCCACGGCCACGTTCACGGTGAGCACGATCATCACCACGAACACGGTGACGGCTGCTGCGGCGGTCATGGCCACGATCACGACCACGATCATGACCACGGCAAGAAAGGCGGCTGTGGTGGCAACGGTGGTTGCGGCTGCCACTAATTCTGGTGCTGTAACTGCAACAAAAGGTCGCTTCGGCGGCCTTTTTTAGTAATGCGGGGGCGGCGTCTCTTCCGACTGCGAGGCGATCATCGAAGGTTGGCTGGCGCGCAGTTTGTCGGTCAGCAGGCGCAGATGCTCTTGTATCTTCAGCATTTCAAGCTGATGCTGCACCACGGTTTGATTGAGTTCCTCAATCGTCACTTCCTGAAAGGCCTGGCGGCTTTCCATCTCTTCCAACCGCAGAAGCAGGTTCTCGTAGTTTTTCTCGTGCATGATGTTACCTCTGGCACTGTTAAATCCGGGATTCTGGCACTATGTTATCAGTAGCGGTCGGCTTTGTGCCTGCCAATTTCGGCAAGTGGTTTTTCACTGCCGTAGAGCGGACAATTCAATCCGCAAAGTCGTTAAATAAAATCGTTAATTATCAATGCTATTTTTATTTTTCTTGAACTTTGCTACCAATATGAGGTCACATCTTGACTCGATTGGTTACCTGTGTGACTGTTTTGTTTTGTTTCAGGCAGCTATAGTAGCCCGGTTAACTTACTTAATGATGGTTTGAGGCACCGCTTCAGACACTGGAGAAATGGATGAAATCTTTGTTTAAAGTCACGCTTCTGGCAACCACTATGGCTCTTGCTCTGAATGCGACCCAAGTTATGGCAGCCGATGCGGCCAAACCTGCTGATGCAGCTACCGTTACCACTACCGGTGAGGTTGCGCCTGCTGCTGAAGCGGCTAAACCTGCAGAAGCACCAAGCACCGGCAAGTTCAAGAATGACGATGAGCAGGTAGCTTACGCACTGGGTGTTCAACTCGGCCGCTACATGGAAAACTCGCTGGATGAACAAGAAAAACTGGGCATCAAGCTGGACAAAGACGTGATGCTCGGGGCTGTTAAGGACGCGTTTGCCAAGCAAAGCAAGCTGAATGACTCTGACATCGAAAAAACTCTGCAAGGTTTTGAAGTGCGCGTGAAGGCTTCCGCTCAGGCGAAGATGGAGCAGGACGCGAAAGAAAACGAAGCGAAAGGCGCTAAATACGCTGAAGCCTTCGCCAAAGAAAAAGGCGCGAAGAAAACCGAATCTGGTCTGCTGTACAAAGTAGAGAAAGAAGGGACCGGTGAAGCACCGAAAGACAGCGATACCGTAGTGGTAAACTACAAAGGTACCCTGACCGACGGCACCGTGTTTGACAACTCCTACGATCGCGGCGAGCCATTGTCATTCCGTCTGGACGGCGTGATCCCAGGCTGGACCGAAGGCCTGAAGCACATCAAGAAAGGTGGCAAGATCAAACTGGTTATCCCACCGGCACTGGCCTACGGCAAAAATGGCGTTCCTGGGATCCCTGCCAACTCCACGCTGGTGTTTGACGTTGAACTGCTGGATGTGAAACCGGCAGCCAAGGCTGACGACAAAACAGAAAAAGCGGCTGACGAAGCTGCTGCAGACGCTAAAGCCAAATAAGTCTAAGATTTTCCCAACCGCCGCGAATGTCCTTCGCGGCGGTTTTCATTTCTGCACGACCAAGAATGCCAAATATCCTGCAACTTTACTTCCTGTCTCTACTGATCGCTTGACGCCTGCCGGGCATCGGGCTTAACGTCAATATCACGCGCAAATGTAAGAACCAGCATCTGACCGTTTTGCTAGACTCTGGGTCTGAACTTATGAATCATGCGCCTGCCCCTTAGGGCGTGTACCTAAAACTGCTCCCGGCAGCGATTGTCTCCTGCGCGAGCCGTTTTAGTTGCGTCCCCTGGCACAGGCGATCTATGTAGGTGGTATCTTCGATGTCAAATTCGCTTTTATCCAGCGAAGCCAGCGAACTTGATTTGCTGAATGAGCGTCCGTTTAGTCAGACGGACCATGAAATCCTGAAGTCGTATGAAGTCGTGGTCGACGGGCTGGCGATGCTGATTGGTGGGCACTGCGAAATCGTGCTGCACTCCCTGGAGGATCTGAAATGCTCCGCCGTGCGTATTGCCAATGGCGAGCACACCGGGCGTAAAATCGGTTCGCCGATCACCGATCTGGCACTGCGCATGCTGCACGATATGGCGGGCGATGACAGCAGCGTCTCCAAAGCCTATTTCACCCGGGCCAAAAGTGGCGTGTTGATGAAGTCGGTGACGATTGCCATCCGCAATCGCGAACAGCGGGTGATCGGCCTGCTGTGTATCAACATGAACCTTGATGTGCCGTTCTCGCAGATCATCCAGACCTTTATGCCGCCGGAAACGCAGGAGGTAGCTTCCTCTGTCAACTTTGCCTCCTCGGTTGACGATCTGGTAGCGCAGACGTTGGAGTTCACCATCGAAGAGGTGAATGCCGATCGCAACGTGTCCAATAACGCCAAAAATCGCCAGATCGTACTCAACCTGTATGAGAAAGGTATTTTTGATATCAAGGACGCGATCAATCAGGTTGCCGATCGCCTGAATATCTCCAAACATACCGTTTACCTGTATATCCGCCAGTTCAAGAGTGGCGATCTGCTGGGCAATGAGCGCTGATGCTTAACTACTGCCTATTGGTCACTGGCCCGGCTTATGGTACTCAGCAAGCGAGCAGCGCCTGGCAATTCG
The DNA here is from genome assembly GCF_015673035.1 of Serratia sp. Res13-Sevr-LER1-36-b. Taxonomy (NCBI): domain Bacteria; kingdom Pseudomonadati; phylum Pseudomonadota; class Gammaproteobacteria; order Enterobacterales; family Yersiniaceae; genus Serratia; species Serratia sp. Res13-Sevr-LER1-36-b. The sequence continues at coordinate 41,385 of NZ_JADACK010000045.1, forward strand.
CCCAGTCCCTGTTGGCGGCCGGCCACCGCATTACCAGCGTTTTTTTCTATCGCGAAGGGGTGCTGAATGCTAACCAGCTATCATCTCCGGCCAGCGATGAGTTCGATCTGGTGCGTGCGTGGGTTGATCTGGCACAGCGGCATGGTATGGAGCTTAACGTCTGTGTGGCGGCAGCTTTGCGCCGTGGCGTGGCCGATGAGCAAGAAGCCGCACAGCTGGCATTGGCGGCCGCTAACCTGCAGCCGGGGTTTACCCTCAGCGGTTTAGGCTCATTGGCAGAAGCGGCGCTGAGCAACGATCGTCTGGTACAGTTTTAAGTGAGTAGAATGAAGCGAGTTGCGTTTGTATTTACCCAAGGGCCACATGGCAGTGCGGCTGGCAGAGAAGGGCTGGATGCGGTACTGGCGACGTCGGCACTGAGCGAGGATATCGGCGTGTTTTTTGTCGGCGATGGCGTGTTGCAACTGCTGCCGGGCCAACAACCCGAAAAGATCCTGGCCCGCAATTACATCGCCACCTTTGGTGTATTGCCGCTGTATGACGTTGATAACTGCTATCTCTGCGCAACGGCCATCCAGGAGCGCGGGCTGCAACAGGTCACCGACTGGGTGTTGAAGGCCGAAATTCTGCCGCCAGATACTCTGCGCGAGAAACTGGCCGCTTACGATGTGGTCATGACTTTCTAGGATACTTTGATGCTGTATACCCTAAGCCATTCCCCAACCCGTTGCGACCTGCCTGCGTTGTTAAGGCTCACCAGAGAAGGTGATGCCCTGTTGTTGTTGCAAGACGGCTTACTGGCCGGCCTGGCCGGTAGCGCCAGCCTTGATTTATTGCTCAATGCCCCCATATCCCTTTATGCGCTGCAGGACGATCTGGATGCCAGAGGCCTGTCTGGTCATTTTTCACCCAAAATCACGCTGATCGGTTATACTGACTTCGTTGTGTTAACCGAGACACACCACAGCCAAATGGCATGGTAATGCGTGTGATGTTGTATATTTCTTGACACCTCTACCAGTCAGCCATAAAATTCTGCGTCCTCGTACTGTGCCAATAGTGCATACGGGGGATTTATCACATGTTTACGAAGCAAAAAACGAAGCAAAACCCAGGAGCTTTTTTTAATGACTACGATTAATCAGCTGGTTCGCAAACCACGCTCTGTGAAGGCTGCTAAAAGCAACGTTCCAGCGCTGGAAGCTTGCCCGCAGAAACGTGGCGTATGTACTCGCGTATATACTACCACCCCGAAAAAACCAAACTCCGCACTGCGTAAAGTTTGCCGTGTGCGTTTGACTAACGGTTTCGAAGTGAGTTCTTACATTGGTGGCGAAGGCCACAACCTGCAGGAACACTCCGTAATCCTGATCCGTGGCGGTCGTGTTAAAGACTTGCCAGGTGTGCGTTACCACACCGTCCGTGGTGCACTTGACTGCTCCGGCGTTAAAGACCGTAAGCAAGCTCGTTCCAAGTACGGCGTGAAGAAGCCAAAGGCTTAATGGTTCTCCGTTAAGTAAGGCCAAACATTTTAATGTCAAAATAAACTCGTAGAGTTTTGGACAATCCTGAAATTTTCAACGGAGTATTTCCATGCCACGTCGTCGCGTAATAGGCCAACGTAAAATCCTGCCAGATCCTAAGTTCGGATCCGAGCTGTTGGCTAAATTTGTAAACATTCTGATGGTAGATGGCAAGAAATCTACTGCAGAAGCAATCGTCTATACCGCGCTGGAGACCCTGGCTCAGCGTTCTGGTAAAGGTCACCTGGAAGCTTTCGAAGTCGCTCTCGACAACGTGCGCCCGACTGTAGAAGTTAAGTCTCGCCGCGTTGGTGGTTCTACTTACCAGGTACCAGTTGAAGTTCGTCCGGTTCGTCGTAATGCCCTGGCAATGCGTTGGATCGTTGATGCCGCTCGTAAACGTGGTGATAAATCCATGGCTCTGCGCCTGGCGAACGAACTGTCTGATGCAGCAGAGAACAAAGGCTCTGCTGTTAAGAAGCGTGAAGACGTTCACCGTATGGCAGAAGCCAACAAGGCGTTCGCCCACTACCGCTGGTAATCCATGCAGTAGTTTTGCTAACCAAGTGGGCGCTTCAAGAAGCCAACCCGCTTGGTTTCACCGAACCGCCTAAGGCAATAGAGGAATCAAATGGCTCGTACAACACCCATTGAGCGCTACCGTAATATCGGTATCAGTGCTCACATCGACGCCGGTAAGACCACAACTACCGAACGTATCCTGTTCTACACCGGTGTAAACCACAAAATCGGTGAAGTTCATGACGGCGCCGCCACCATGGACTGGATGGAACAAGAGCAGGAGCGTGGTATTACCATTACTTCTGCAGCGACAACTGCTTTCTGGTCTGGTATGGCCAAGCAGTTTGAGCCGCACCGTGTAAACATCATCGACACCCCAGGGCACGTTGACTTCACCATCGAAGTAGAACGTTCCATGCGTGTGCTTGATGGCGCGGTAATGGTTTACTGTGCTGTTGGTGGTGTTCAGCCACAGTCTGAAACCGTATGGCGTCAGGCTAACAAATACAAAGTGCCACGCATCGCGTTCGTTAACAAAATGGACCGTATGGGTGCCAACTTCCTGAAAGTTGTTGGTCAGCTTAAATCTCGTCTGGGCGCAAACCCGGTTCCATTGCAGCTGGCAATTGGCGCAGAAGAGAAATTCACCGGTGTTGTTGACCTGGTGAAAATGAAAGCCATCAACTGGAACGAAGCTGATGCAGGCGTGACCTTCGAATACGAAGAGATCCCAGCTGACATGCAAGAACTGGCTGCTGAATGGCACCAGAATCTGGTTGAGTCTGCTGCTGAAGCCTCAGATGAGCTGATGGACAAATACCTGGGCGGCGAAGAGCTGACCGAGGAAGAAATCAAGAAAGCTCTGCGTCAGCGCGTGCTGAACAACGAAGTGATTCTGGTAACCTGTGGTTCTGCCTTTAAAAACAAAGGCGTACAGGCAATGCTGGATGCGGTTATCGAATACCTGCCAGCGCCAAATGACGTTGAAGCTATCAACGGTATTCTGGACGACGGTAAAGACACCCCTGCTGTACGTCATTCTGACGACTCAGAGCCGTTCTCTGCACTGGCGTTCAAAATCGCTACCGACCCATTCGTGGGTAACCTGACGTTCTTCCGTGTGTATTCTGGCGTTGTTAACTCCGGTGACACCGTTCTGAACTCCGTGAAGGCCGCGCGTGAGCGTCTGGGCCGTATCGTTCAGATGCACGCTAACAAGCGTGAAGAGATTAAAGAAGTTCGTGCAGGCGACATCGCTGCAGCAATCGGTCTGAAAGACGTAACTACCGGTGATACGCTGTGTGATCCTGCTAGCCCGATCATTCTTGAGCGTATGGAGTTCCCTGAGCCGGTAATCTCCGTAGCGGTAGAACCAAAAACCAAAGCTGACCAGGAAAAAATGGGTCTGGCTCTGGGCCGTCTGGCGAAGGAAGACCCATCATTCCGCGTATGGACTGACGAAGAATCAGGTCAGACCATCATCGCAGGTATGGGTGAACTTCACCTGGATATCCTGGTTGACCGTATGCGTCGTGAATTTAACGTTGAAGCGAACGTGGGTAAACCACAGGTTGCTTACCGTGAAGCGATTCGCGCGAAAGTTACTGACATCGAAGGTAAACACGCCAAGCAGTCTGGTGGTCGTGGTCAGTATGGTCATGTTGTTATCGACATGTACCCACTGGAGCCGGGCTCAAATCCGAAAGGCTACGAGTTCATCAATGACATTAAAGGTGGTGTGATCCCAACGGAATACATCCCTGCCATTGATAAAGGTCTTCAGGAGCAACTTAAGTCTGGTCCACTGGCCGGTTATCCGGTAGTTGATCTCGGTGTGCGTCTGCATTTCGGTTCTTTCCACGATGTTGACTCCTCCGAATTGGCGTTTAAACTGGCCGCGTCTATCGCCTTTAAAGATGGCTTTAAGAAAGCAAAACCTGTTTTGCTTGAGCCTATCATGAAGGTTGAAGTTGAAACGCCGGAAGAGAACACTGGTGACGTCATCGGTGACCTTAGCCGTCGTCGTGGTCAACTGAAAGGTCAGGAATCCAACGCTACTGGCGTTCAGATTCACGCTGAAGTTCCGTTGTCCGAGATGTTTGGATACGCAACTCAACTGCGTTCTCTGACCAAAGGCCGTGCTTCTTACTCCATGGAGTTCCTGAAGTACGATGATGCGCCGAACAACGTCGCTCAGGCCGTTATTGAAGCCCGTGGTAAATAAGCTTTCGGGTTTAACACATTGATCAGTGCTCTCTCCATGAGGGGGGAGCAAAAGAGTTAAGGAATATAGCCGTGTCTAAAGAAAAATTTGAACGTTCCAAACCGCACGTTAACGTTGGTACTATCGGCCACGTTGACCACGGTAAAACTACCCTGACCGCTGCAATCACTACCGTTCTGGCTAAAACCTACGGTGGTTCTGCACGTGCTTTCGACCAGATCGATAACGCGCCAGAAGAAAAAGCTCGTGGTATCACCATCAACACTTCTCACGTTGAATATGACACCCCGACTCGTCACTACGCGCACGTTGACTGCCCAGGGCACGCCGACTACGTGAAAAACATGATCACCGGTGCTGCTCAGATGGACGGCGCTATCCTGGTTGTAGCTGCGACTGACGGCCCTATGCCTCAGACTCGTGAGCACATCCTGCTGGGTCGTCAGGTTGGCGTTCCTTACATCATCGTATTCATGAACAAATGCGACATGGTTGATGATGAAGAGCTGCTGGAACTGGTAGAAATGGAAGTTCGTGAACTTCTGTCTGCTTATGACTTCCCTGGTGATGACCTGCCGGTTGTTCGTGGTTCAGCGCTGAAAGCACTGGAAGGCGAAGCTGAGTGGGAAGCTAAAATCATCGAGCTGGCCGGTCACCTGGATTCTTACATCCCAGAACCAGAGCGTGCTATCGACCTGCCGTTCCTGCTGCCAATCGAAGACGTATTCTCCATCTCCGGTCGTGGTACCGTAGTTACCGGTCGTGTTGAGCGCGGTATCGTTAAAGTTGGCGAAGAAGTTGAAATCGTTGGTATCAAAGACACCGTTAAGTCTACCTGTAC
>NZ_JADACK010000046.1:0-710 GCF_015673035.1 Serratia sp. Res13-Sevr-LER1-36-b
TTTGGCGACTGTCATGTCTGCATGGAGGCCACCGGGAGCTACAGCACGGAGCTGGCCACTTATCTGGCAGACAACAACTACCACGTCAGTCTGATGAACCCGGCGTGTATCCATTCCTTCAGCAACACAGAACTCACCCGGAACAAGACGGACAAAAGCGATGCAGCGATGATAGCCCGCTACTGCGCACTGCATCAGCCCGACCCGTGGTTCCCAGCCCCGTTGAGTGAACGCCAGTTGACCGCGCTGGTGAGGCATCTTAAGAACCTCGAAGAGATGCGTCAGATGGAAGAAAATCGTCTGGAGGTAGCAGAGGCGGTCATCGTCCCTTCACTCAATGAGCACATCGCCACGTTGGATGACCTGATACGAGAAACGAAGAAGAAAATCAGTCAGCACATCGATGATAACCCTGACCTGAAACGGGACAGTGAGTTGCTGAAAAGCATCCCTGGGGTGGGAGAGATGCTGAGTTCCAGCTTGCTGGCCTTCGCAGGGAACCTGCGGCGGTTCACCAGCAGCAAGGCCCTGGTGGCGTATGCAGGACTGAATCCACAGCGATGTGAGTCGGGGATGTTTAAAGGGAAAAGCCGGTTATCGAAAGTGGGACATGGTGAGTTGCGAAGCGCGTTATACATGCCCGCGGTGGTGGCAGGCCAATACAATGTAGTGGTTAAGGACTTAACCGAAAGGCTGAAGTTGCGTGGAAA
>NZ_JADACK010000047.1:0-710 GCF_015673035.1 Serratia sp. Res13-Sevr-LER1-36-b
TTTGGCGACTGTCATGTCTGCATGGAGGCCACCGGGAGCTACAGCACGGAGCTGGCCACTTATCTGGCAGACAACAACTACCACGTCAGTCTGATGAACCCGGCGTGTATCCATTCCTTCAGCAATACAGAACTCACCCGGAACAAGACGGACAAAAGCGATGCAGCGATGATAGCCCGCTACTGCGCACTGCATCAGCCCGACCCGTGGTTCCCAGCCCCGTTGAGTGAACGCCAGTTGACCGCGCTGGTGAGGCATCTTAAGAACCTCGAAGAGATGCGTCAGATGGAAGAAAATCGTCTGGAGGTAGCAGAGGCGGTCATCGTCCCTTCACTCAATGAGCACATCGCCACGTTGGATGACCTGATACGAGAAACGAAGAAGAAAATCAGTCACCACATCGATGATAACCCTGACCTGAAACGGGACAGTGAGTTGCTGAAAAGCATCCCTGGGGTAGGAGAGATGCTGAGTTCCAGCCTGCTGGCCTTCGCAGGGAACCTGCGGCGGTTCACCAGCAGCAAGGCCCTGGTCGCCTATGCAGGACTGAATCCACAGCGATGTGAGTCGGGGATGTTTAAAGGGAAAAGCCGGTTATCGAAAGTGGGACACGGTGAGCTGCGAAGCGCGTTATACATGCCCGCGGTGGTGGCAGGCCAATACAATGTAGTGGTTAAGGACTTGATAGAAAGGCTGAAGTTACGCGGAAA